>VGAG01000015.1 GCA_016870835.1 Actinomycetota bacterium
TCTTTCCGACGCAGACAACCTTGCTCCTTGGAATTACCGGAGCGAGAATTCGAACCGAATCAAGTGGCAGCAACTCTTCCCGAGGATGAATTCCCGAATAGAGTGGATCGCCTGAGAGAACACGGATGGTCGAATCATCTTCAAGAATTCCAAAAAGCGGATCGCTTCCAAGTTTTGAATCACTTGGTGGGGAAAAGCGGAGAATTCGCACGGGTAAACCTTAGGGCTTGGCTTCAGTATTTCCGCGCTCTACCAGAACGGTGCCAATTCGATGTCTCCGGCCAACAGGTCGCTCTGCGGTAATTCGCCAACCATGTAATTCAATTTCACTTCCTGGAATTGGAACTCGCCCAAGTGCCTTTGCCATAAATCCACCAATCGTGTCGACATCTTCTCGCTCGCTCTCATCGAGTTCAATCTCAAGATGGCCGGCTAGATCTTCGATATGTAGCCGGGCAGAAACACGCGCCTTACGTCCTTCTTCAATCCATTCAATTTCATCTAGATCATCGTCATACTCATCAGCGATTTCACCGACTATTTCCTCTAATAAATCCTCAATCGTTATTAGCCCTGCGGTGCCACCATATTCATCAACAACAATCGCCAAGTGAATCTGATCGCGCTGCATCTCTTTAAGTAACTCTGCAGCAGTCTTAGTTTCAGGGATAAAAGTTGCTTGACGAAGGTGATCGGCTACCAACTCGCTCTGTTCAGACTCGCGATATTCATGGGTCCGCTTCGCAAGATCTTTGACATATGCAATTCCAATTATGTTATCTAGATTTTCGCCCACGACTGGAATTCGGGTAAATCCTGAGCGCAGAGCTAGCGATAATCCTTGGCGGAGGTTCTTGCTTCCTTCAATCCAAACCATCTCAGTTCTTGGGACCATCAACTCTCGCACCAAGGTGTCCCCTAGTTCGAAAACTGAGTGAATCATCTCGTGCTCAGACTCTTCTACTAGACCGCGCTCATGAGCCTGATCAACTAAATCGCGCAACTCAGCCTCATTTGCAAAAGGTCCAGTCTTAAATCCTTTTCCAGGGGTTAACGCATTTCCAATCGCAATTAGAAGAGTAGTTATTGGTCCCAAAACCTTGGCGAGAATTACGGCAATGATGCTCGCTGGAACTATCCAAGCGCCAGCATGTTGTTTACCGAGCGTCCTTGGGCCAACTCCAACCACGACGAAAGAGAGAACCAGCATGATTACAACTGAGATGCTCATCGCAATTGCAAGTGAGTTGAATTGATCTACCAAGCTCTCAGCAACAAGGACAGTTGCTGTTAATTCAGCAGCTTTGCGGACAAATAAAACTACATTCAAATAGCGAGCTGGTTCAGCCAATACGCGTTGTACCCAAGCTGCCCGCTTTGACGATTTACTCTCTAATTCCTCAACGATTACCCGTGAGATTGAGTTAATTGCACTCTCACTTCCGGCAAGAAAGCCTGCGAATAAAAGCAGTAGGGCCACGACTGAGATCAACAAGATACTCATATCTGGATACGCCAACCTTTCAAGTACTCATCTTGCATTGAAAACATAACTCGCTCTTCTTCACTCTCACGATGATCAAAACCAAGCAGATGTAAAACGCCGTGAACAGTGAGTAGTTCAAGCTCCTCTTGCAGCGAGTGGCCCGCTTTCTCAGCTTGCGCTTCCGCATAACTTGGGCAGAGCACAATATCCCCCAATACTCCAGGTCCAAGCGCAGCAGAATTTGGCTTCATTTCATCCATCGGAAATGAGAGCACATCCGTTGGTCCTTGCTCATCCATCCATTGCATATGAAGTGAGCTCATCTCAGATTCTTCAACAAGTGAGATGCTCAATTCACAATCTGGATGCATGCCCAATTTCTCAAGTGAATAACTCGCAACGCTCTTTATCCGGCTCTCGTCACATTTGAGCGATGCCAGGTTTGTAATTTCTATATTCATCTGGCTCGGCGCGCCGCCCGGTTTACTCCATTTTTAGAATCAAATCTTCCGTAGGCATCAACAATCTCACTTACTAATCTATGGCGTACAACATCTTCTGAAGTTAGATCCATAAAAGCAATATCGTTTATACCTTCGAGAATTGAGCGCACTACCGCCAAACCAGACTCTTGATGATTCGGAAGATCGATCTGAGTTATATCCCCCGTCACAACCATCTTTGAACCAAAGCCAAGTCGCGTCAAAAACATCTTCATCTGTTCAGGTGAGGTGTTCTGGGCTTCATCCAAAATTATGTAAGAGTCATTTAGGGTACGGCCACGCATATACGCAAGCGGCGCTACCTCGATCGTGCCGGATGACATGAGCCTCGGGATTGCATCTGGATCCAACATGTCGTGGAGCGCATCAAATAGCGGTCTTAGATATGGATCAATTTTTTCATGAAGCGTTCCTGGCAAGAATCCAAGTCGCTCTCCTGCCTCTACAGCTGGGCGAGTGAGAATTATCCGATTTACCTGTTTGGATTGAAGGGCTTGTACCGCCTTTGCCATGGCGAGATAAGTCTTACCAGTTCCCGCAGGTCCGATTCCAAACGTGACTGTGTTCTTATCTATTGCATCAACATAGCGCTTCTGATTTACGGTTTTGGGACGAATAGTTTTTCCGCGGTTGCTCAAAATATTCAAAGTTAAAACTTCGGCTGGAGTCTCATTTCCATCGCCAAGAATCATCGAGATTGAACGGCGGACAGCATCATCGCTAAGCGGTTGGCCAGCGCGCACTACTGAGAGAAAATTAGAAATTAACTTCTCCACATTTTGAATAGAGCCACTAGGGCCTCTAAGGATTACCTCATTGCCTCGAACCGTTATGGCAACTTCGGGGAACGCCTTTTCTACCTCACGGATGTAGGAATCATTTGGACCAGTTAAGGAAACGCTTGGAATGTCTTTTGGAAGTGTTAGAACCGTTCTCTCCATTAGCGGCATTCTATCCGGGCGGCCATCCCAACGCTCTTCCAGCTAAAAGGTGAAGGTGAGCGTGAAACACGGATTGTCCGGCAGCGGCGCCGGTATTAAAGACCGTCCGATAGCCCTCTAACTCTCGCTCATTTGCAAGTTGCTTAGCCGCTTTGAAAATTTCTAACAATGCCGAGGGATCACCTAGAGATAAATCCGCTGCATTTTCATGATGTGACTTAGGAACGATAAGAATATGAGTGGGAGCTTGCGGATTTAAATCTTCAAATGCAACTACTCGCTCACCTTCATAAAGAAACTTTGAAGGAATCTCGCCACTAACGATTTTGCAAAATATGCAGTTCATAGTTATCTCTACCAAATTCCAAATCCGCTTTGAACTGCAGCTAGCGCTGCAACTCCAGCATGAGCAGATCTAAAGACTGGCTTACCCAAAATTACAGTTTGAGCACCTGCTTTTTCGAAACCTGCTAATTCATCTTCTGAAATCCCACCTTCTGGACCGATGATCAGAGTTATCTCCTTTGGCGCTTTACCTCCAACAACATCAGAGAATTTATTCGCACCTTCTTCATGAAGAAGAAGAGTTAACTCGCTATCACCAATTCGCTCCTTTACTTGAGAAGTTGAGTGAATATCCAAGACCTCTGGAACGAATGCTCTTCGAGATTGCTTTGCGGCCTCCTTGGTCCAGGAGCGCCACTTAGCAAGGGAATCCTTATCCTCTTTCCATTGACCAATTGAGCGCGAAGCTGACCAGGGAATAATCAAGTCAGCTCCACCTTCAGTTAACAGCTCGATTGTCTCTCTCGCCCGATCGCCTTTGGTAAGAGCTTGGATCACTGTCAGAATTGTTCTCGGTCGCACTTCGTCGACAACATCAAGAATTCGACAGCCGATATTTCTCTTATTGATATCTAGAATTTCAACTTCAGCTTTTCTGCCTTTTCCGTTAGTGACGTTGATGCGCTCGCCAACTTTCACTCTTAGTACAGAGCCAGCATGATGCGCCTCATCGCCCTCGATTACGAGATCGCCGCGATCCGGGATATTTTCAACTATGAATAACGGAAGCATCTATCCTCGAAACGCCTCTTTAAACTTTGAGAACAGCCCCGAATCGCTATTTCGCTTTACCTGACCACCAGATGTTGCTTCACCACGCATCTGTGCAAAGGAACGTAGGAGCTCCTGTTCGGGCTTGGAAAGCTTTCTTGGTATTTCAACATTCACATGCACAAAAAGATCACCGCGACTTCCGCTTCGCAGTCGGGTCATTCCTTTACCTTTAATTGGAATCATCTCGCCACTCTGAGTGCCCGGTTTAATCTCAACTTCGATTTCGCCATCTAGCGTTTCAACTTTCATCATCGTTCCCAGCGCTGCTCCTGTCATTGGAACATTAAGTTGTAGGTGAAGTGAATCGCCATCCCTGACTAGAAAATCATGATCAGCAACGATGATTTCGACATATAAATCGCCAGCTGGGCCGCCACCAGGGCCAACTTCGCCTTGCCCTCCAAGTTGGATTCGATTTCCAGTTTCTACTCCCGCAGGAATTTTTACTTCGACATTTCTCTTTGCCCGAACTCTTCCATCACCAGAACACTCACGGCAGGGACGAGGAATTACCGTTCCAAAACCTTGGCAAGTTCCACAAGGCCGTGAGGTCATAACCTGTCCAATAAATGAACGAGTTACTTGCTGTACCTCGCCACGACCTTTACAAATATCGCAAGTCTTTGGTGAACTGCCTGATTCGCAACCGTCGCCTCCGCACTTGTCGCAGATAATTGCAGTCTCAACTCCAATTGACTTTGATACTCCAAAGCATGCCTGACTTAAATCGATTTCAACTCTTATCAGCGCATCTTGGCCTTGACGCATTCGTGGGCGTGGTCCACGGGGAGCGCCACCACCGCCGAAGAATGCATCCATGATGTCACTAAAGCCACCGAATCCCCCGCCAAATCCAGAGAACCCATCTCCGCCTCGATCGTAAGAATTTCGCTTATCTGGATCACTTAATACTTCATAGGCAGCAGTAACTTCTTTAAAGCGATCTTGGATTTTTGCATCGGGATTTACATCAGGATGCATCTCCCGCGCTAACTTTCGATACGCACGCTTAATCTCATCGGCCGATGCATCTCGACTAACGCCCAGAGTTTGGTAGTGGTCAGCCATTATCTTCCTTCAGTCAGAAAACGACCTACATACCGAGCTACTGCTTGTACGGCAGACATTGATGTTGAGTAGTCCATACGAGTAGGACCAATAACGCCAAGTGCGCCGAGGGAATTCCCATCATTTCCATATCCCATACTCACAACGCTGGTGCTCTTGAGACTCTTCTCTGATTGCTCGTGGCCAATCCGTATCTTCATCGCATCGCCAGAATCGCTCAATAGTCGCAATAAAACAACTTGCTCTTCTAGCGCTTCAAGTACACTATGAATATCGCTGGTTGTCTCATTTGATGAGCGCGCCAAGTTTGCAGTACCTGCGATCACAACTCGCTCCTCTGGTTTTTCAAGTGACATCTCAATTAGATTTGAAATTATTAGCGCGGTAGAGGTCCGCTCATTTCGTGGAAATACTTCCAATATCGATTCAAGGGAACCTGAGACATCGGCCATGCTTCTTCCAGCAACTAGAGAATTAAGGCGATTCTTCAAATCTCCAAGCAGTTGATCATTCATTGGGTACGGCAGCTCCAACACTCGCTGCTCTACTCGACCTGTATTTGTGATGAGTGCCAACATAATGCGAGTGCTATTAAGCGCCACTAATTCGATATGACGGACTCTGGACTTGGTAAGCGATGGGTATTGAACAACGGCGACCTGTTTCGTTACCTGTGCAAGAAGTCTTACCGTCCTCATTACTACATCATCAAGATCATGTGCGCCCTCAAGAAAGGTTTCGATTGCTCGACGCTCTGCACTTGAAAGGGGTTTAACTTTGGCCAATTTATCAACGAAAATTCGATATCCCTTATCTGTTGGAATTCGACCGGCGCTTGTATGCGGCTGAGTAATAAGCCCTGCGCTCTCAAGAACCGACATCTCATTGCGAATTGTCGCCGATGAAATTCCTAGTCCATGGCGCTCGGCAATTGCGCGAGATCCAACAGGTTCTTCAGTTGCCACGTATTCATCGACGATAGCGCGAAGGATTTCGAGTTGGCGCGATTCCATATCTACTCCACTAGAGAGTTGCAATACCGACGGTAGTTAGAATCAAAAGAAACATAGCTGGGAATGCAGTCTTGGCCTTGTTGGCTCTAAAGTGAAAGAAGATTGCCCCGGCCATCGTGAACCAGAGAAAAATAAATCCATAGGTCTTTAGATCCTTATTCTCAAGTGCAAAACCAATAACAAGAGATAAGGCAGCGAGCGTCTCCAGCATCCCAACTAATCGCGCTGCTCCATCTGGAAAGCCAATATCGCGCGTTCCAGATAAACCGGCCGAGCTTCCACTCGCCTTTGATAGGCCAGCGATAAGGAAGATGACCGCCAGAAATAGCGTGATTACTGTGTGGGCTGTTTGCATAGGAAGCGAAGTTACTACACCAGCATTTCGCGCACGATTCGATCTGCAATTAGACGCCCACTGGGCGTTAAAACCAAGCGCCCACTATGCCATTGCTCACCATCGATATGACCCGAGTCTCTGAAACTCTTGGCCTGCTCACACTCTCGCGAATCAAGGCGCGCCAATTCGATTCCCTCTTTCATTCTTATCTGCAACATTATGAATTCGGCTCGCATATTTTCTTCACTCAACAATTCACTATTTGCTTCAGGTGACTGTCCGCCACTTATCGCGCTCTGATAAGTCGTTGGATGTTTTACATTCCACCATCGCCTACCGTTTAAATAAGAATGCGCACCAGGTCCTATGCCCCACCAATACGAACCATTCCAGTAAGCAATATTGTGGCGACAGTGTCCGCCAGGCTTCGCCCAATTACTTAACTCATACCAAGCAAATCCAGCTCGCTCAGCCGCTCCATCAAAAGCGAGATACTTTTCAGCCGTCTCATCATCACTTGGCATAACTAATTCACCGCGTTTGACTTGCGCCGCTAGTTTTGTGCCGGTCTCAACAATTAGCGCGTAGGCACTTATATGGTCGATTGGAAGTGAAAAAGCAGTTTCATAACTAGTCTGCCAATCAGCAATTGATTCGCCAGGAACGCCATAAATAAGATCGACGCTTAAATGTTTAAATCCAACTCGCTTCGCTATTTCGCAAGCCTGCTTCACATTCGCTGGATCATGTGTGCGATCTAGCGCCGCTAAAACATGCGAGACGGCAGATTGCATACCCATTGATAAGCGATTTACACCCGCAGCAAAAATCTCACTTAAATACTTCTCGGTGATGGTGTCTGGATTTGCTTCCAGAGTCACCTCAATTTCACTTGAGATTTCGAAATTTTCTCGAACGCTTGATATCAATCTTGCAATTTCGCCCGATGGCATTAACGAGGGCGTACCTCCGCCAAAGAAGATCGTAGGCACTATCGCCTGGCCAACTTGGTGCTTTGCTAGCTCAATCTCATTAATTGCTGAATCCACATAAGGGGTAGTTATCAGAGCAAGGTCGGCGGTACCTAACTCCTTGGGCGTATAGGTATTGAAGTCACAGTACCCGCACCGCTTGGAGCAGTACGGGATATGGATATAAAAGGAGAGCGCCGAAGTAGCGCTACTTCTTGGTCTTTCCACTTTCGCCATCCGAATTTGTTGAGAGCGCTGCGATAAAGGCTTCTTGTGGGACTTCGACCCGGCCCACCATCTTCATCCGCTTCTTACCCTCTTTCTGCTTCTCTAAGAGTTTACGTTTACGTGAAATATCTCCGCCGTAGCACTTTGCCAGAACATCTTTGCGAATAGCGCGGATATTCTCGCGCGCAATTATCTTTGCGCCAATTGCCGCTTGTATTGGAACTTCGAATTGTTGCCTTGGAATCAATTCACGAAGCTTTGTAGTCATCATTACACCGTATGGATAAGCCTTTTCGCGATGAACGATTGAGCTAAATGCGTCAACAGTATCTCCTTGGAGCAAGATGTCGACTTTAACAAGATCGCCTTCTGCTTCACCGATTGGTTCGTAATCAAGTGAGGCATAACCTTTTGTGCGTGACTTCAATTGATCGAAGAAGTCAAAGACGATTTCAGCAAGTGGCAAGGTGTATCGAATCTCAACTCGATCCTCCGAGAGGTAATCCATTCCCCCAAGAGTTCCGCGCCGGGATTGGCAGAGTTCCATGATTGTTCCGATGTAATCCGAGGGCGAGAGAATCGTTGCTTTAACGATTGGCTCAAAGACCTTTGCTACTTTTCCATCCGGATACTCACTTGGGTTGGTAACTATCTTCTCGCTTCCATCCTCAAGAAATACTCGATAAACAACGTTTGGCGCGGTTGAGATTAGTGAGAGATTAAATTCGCGCTCAAGGCGTTCTCTGACAATCTCCATATGAAGAAGTCCGAGGAAGCCACATCGGAAGCCAAATCCAAGTGCGACTGAGGTTTCTGGCTCATAAACGAGAGCGGCATCATTAAGCTGCAATTTATCTAGTGCATCACGGAGAATTGGATAGTCATCGCCATCGATTGGATAGAGACCTGAGAAAACCATCGGCTTTGGATCTTTATATCCAGATAGAGCCTGCTTCGCTGGATTGTGATACGAAGTCACCGTATCGCCAACGCGCGAGAGGCGAACATCTTTCACTCCAGTAATCAAATAACCCACTTCGCCAACGCCGATACCTTTGCTTGAGACTGGCTCAGGTGAAATCACGCCGATATCAAGGAGCTCATGGCGAACGCCAGTTGAGACCATTTGGATCTGCTCGCGCGGAGTTAGTTGCCCATCAAAAACTCTTACATAAGTGACCACGCCACGATAAGTGTCGTAAACCGAATCGAAGATGAGCGCGCGTGGTGGTGCATCGGCAGAACCTTTAGGCGCTGGGATTTGAGCGACGATTTGATCTAACAACTCTTCAACGCCTGCGCCAGTCTTGCCTGAGACGCGTAAGCAATCTTCTGGTTTGCATCCAACCAACTTTGCCAACTCTTCGGCAAATTTCTCTGGTTGCGCAGCTGGTAAATCAATCTTATTTAGAACTGGGATGATGGTGAGATCATTTTCCATCGCAAGATAGAGATTTGCGAGTGTCTGAGCTTCAATACCTTGCGCACAATCAACCAGAAGAATCGCGCCCTCACATGCAGCAAGTGATCGCGAAACTTCATAAGTGAAATCAACATGGCCAGGTGTATCAATCATGTTAAGGATGTAATCCTTGCCATCTAAACCACTCTGCCAAGGCAGGCGAACAGCTTGGCTCTTAATAGTTATGCCACGTTCGCGCTCAATATCCATCCGATCGAGGTATTGCTCGCGCATGTTTCGGGCATCGACAACTCCAGTAATGCCAAGCATTCGATCTGCAAGGGTTGATTTACCGTGATCAATATGAGCAATGATGCAGAAATTACGGATTTGCGCTGGATCGGTCTTGGAAGGTTGTGGCGCCTTACTTAGGGGTATAGCGGGCATCTTTCGTCCGCCTTCTTATTACTTAAGGTGTTAGCGAACGCCGGCTTTATGGGCAGCCTTTGCCATAGCCGACTTCTTATTCGCTGCGTTGTTGGCATGAATTACGCCCTTGGATACAGCAACATCTAATTCGCGTGATGCGGTCTTAAGCTCGGTTGCGATCGCCTTGCTATCGCCAGATGTAAGGGCATCGCGGAAGCGGCGGATAGCAGTCTTAAATGATGAGCGAACTGACTTATTGCGAAGACGAGCCTTCTCATTGGTCTTGATTCGCTTAATTTGGGACTTGATATTTGCCACGAAACTGCCTTCCTTAATCTCTTGCTTCCGATTGAGCGCCGAAGGCTATCAGCCAGACCGCTAAAGGCTCAAACCGAGCCTCCAGAAGCAACGTTTTTCGCTATCGAAACCATCGCCCGCTCCAAGGCATAAATGGGATCGGCCTCCCCGCCTTTCACGCCGTAATCGGCGCGCGCTAATTCAGTAATAGCAAAAGTAATCATTCCGGGGCGCCACCTCGTTAATTGGCGACGTGCTTTATCTATCTGCCAAGGCGCTAGACCAAGTGGTCCAGCAAGTTCAAATGATTTTGCCCCCCTTGGTACATCAGAGACCTTTGCGATTGCGCGTACTGAATTGGCAACAGCGGAAATTATCATCACCGGATCTGTGCCAGTATCTAAGGCATTTCGAAGCGTGACTAGAGTTCCCTTTACATCTCCGGCAACTACAGCATCTGCAACATCAAAGCCAGTAGCTTCAACTCTTCCCTGGTAATAGTTTGCGATATCGCCCTCATCAATTACAGATTTGCCGGCATTAGTGTCAAAGGAGATCTGGCTACATGCGGCGGCTAACTCGCGGGTGTCACTTCCAGTTGCATTTACTAACGCAAGAACACCGGCTGGTGAAACTTTTCTTCCGTGGCGCGCAAACTCTTCTCTTACAAAAGCTTCTTTATCTGATTGCTTCTTTAACGGTTCACATGCGATGTATTCGCTCTTTAACTTCTTTATCTTCTCGACTAACCCTTTTCCCTTTACTCCTCCGCGATGTATAAAGATCAGATGGGTATTAGGGTCTATAGCATCGAAACTTTCTAGTATCTCCTCACCCACTTCTGCGCTTACATCCTGGAGATCCTTAACAACTATCACTCGCTTTTCCGAGAATAGAGAGGGTGCGATTACTTCGCCGTACCTACCAAGTTCTAAATCACTTCCATCTAGAGATGTGCGCTCGAAATCTTTTCTTCCGCTAAGAGCTTCGTGCAGCGCGCGATCAGAGAGCGCCGCCTCACTTCCATGGATGAGAACAAGTGGGCTTAATGCCATGAAATCCGCCACCACTCCTTCCCTAAAAGACGCGCTGAGAGTATCTCGTTGCTACGACCACCTTGCCAAGCAAGAGCGATTGCACCATCTTTATCAGTTCTAAAGACCTGACCGAGCTGCTCTAGATGCGATATTAGACCTTCATTTGGATGTCCGTAGGAATTCGCGCCAACGCTTATTAGAAAAACCTCAGCGCTCTCGAAGAGTCGAAGATCTTGAAACTTGGAGCCGTGATGGGGCACCTTGATTAGATCCAAATCTGGAAGTTGTTCAAGCAATCTTCCTTGGGCGCCTGGTTCGATATCGCCGGTAACGAGCAATTTCTTGCCTGAGACAGTAACTAAAGCGACGACGCTTCGATTATTTTCCCCTGAGCCATCCCCTTGGATCGAGTCAAAACTCTCTTTCCCAGTCTCGGGCCAGAGAATCTCAAGAGATACCTCGCCTAACTCTGCTGATAAACCTTTTCTTACCTCTTTTACTTCTATTGGCTTATTGCCGAACGTGTTAGTAGCGCTATTACTCCAAATTTCACCAATCTCTCTTCCCTTTAAATCAATTAGGCCTTGGTAATGATCGGCGTGAGCATGGCTGATGAAAATTAAAGGTAATTTTGAAATCCTAAATAAATCTAGACAACGATCGAGGGCTCTTGTATCTGGGCCGGCATCGAAGAGTATTGCGCTTCCACTTCCCAGATTTACAAGAAGCGCATCGCCCTGTCCAACATCGCATTGACCAACTTTCCATTCCTCTCCAGGGAATGCAAGGCGCTGATCAGAAAGGAAAAGAACTAGTAAGAGCGTGATCGGAATTAGCACCTTAACTTTCACAGCAAAATCAAAATAGCGATTGCCGATGAAAGCAGCACCAATGAGAATTATTAGCAGAGGACTTGTTACAAATGAGGGAGCGCGATTACTCCAGGTAGATACATACACGATCCAACTTGCTCCAAAGTTGGCGAAGAAGAGGAGGATGTCAGCGAGGATTGGAATCGGTAATACAAGTATCGTGGCCAGAAAGGCGAAGATAGTTACAAAGGGCACCGCTGGCGCGACCGCGATGTTTAACGGTATTGCGCTCAGATTTAACCCTCCAGATAAGAGCATTAGATATGGTGAACAAAATAAGGTTGCAGCGGTGGGTATGCAAACCATCTCCCCCACAATTTTTGGACCCTTTATCCGCTCGGCAATCGAAGGAGCGAGAAAAATCAGGCCGCTGGTGGCCAAAACGCTCAAGATGAATCCCGCTTCAAATGCCTGAAAGGGATTTATCAATAGAAGTAGCGCGATAGCGATAGCAAGTGAATTGACAGCCACATTTCTCTGCCCACTTATCTTTGCAATCAAAAAGACGAGCGTCATTACCGCTGCTCGCAAGACCGAAGGAGTTGGTCGCACGAGCAGAACGAAGATAGCTAGCGCAAAGATTGTAGTGATTACTTGAACTTTACGGTCCGGGATAGCAACCCCGATTAGGGCAAATAGAAAAGCGCTCACTATCGCAAAATTTGCGCCACTGACAGCAGTTAGGTGAGAAAGTCCTGCATCCAACATCTGTTTTGAAAATTCCGGGGTTTGCAATGTTGTATCACCAATCACCATCCCCGGAATTAGTGAGCCAGAATCTCCACCAATCTCATTGGCTTTCTCACGTAGTACAGAGCGGACAACTTCTAAAGAGGCAAGCGATTTAGGTTCTTTTAAAACCTTAAGCGATTCAGACTTCCCAATTAATAGCGCTGCAACCTTTCGCTCTTTACTCTTCACAACTCGGGCAGTGATCTCAATTCGCATTCCTGGAAAGAGATTTACCTCTTGACTGATCAATACCCGAACTGGAACTCGTAGCGATTTCCAAGCTGTATCTTGCGAGCTGATAGTTTCAAGGCGCATCAAGAAAGTCGTTTTTGGTGTACTTGCGCGGGAGCCAAAGACGCGTGCTTTAGTCTTACTTGGATCACTACTTACAACGCCCTGGGCTAGTACTTCGGTTCCTAAGTGCCTAGCAACCTCGCTCTTTGCTAACGCAAGGCTATGGATACTAAAGATGAGCGCGCCAGCCAATAAGGCAAGAATCAAAGGCAGAGCGACTCTTTTAAGTATAAGAAAAGTGAAAATCGATAAGGGAAGTATCGATAAATATGAGAAGTCAGCTACCCATATTCCAAGCCAAATTCCAAGTGCTAGAGGCAGAGCCCTCAGAGCGAGAGTCGATTCTTAATTTTCTCAAAAGATTTAGGCCCAATGCCAGCAACCTTCTGCAGGTCTGCGATATCTACAAATGGGCCATTTGTATTTCTATAGTCGACTATTCGCTTTGCAATAACTGGGCCAACTCCAGGTAACGAATCAAACTGTGAGGCGGTTGCTCGGTTCACATAGACAGTTCCTCTGAAGCTACTCGTTCCGGCTGATTTAACTGCGCGCTTCTCGCCCAGATATATCTGCTCACCATCTACAACTTTTCGAGCAAGATTTATCTGCGAGAGATCAACCCCCTTCTTTGCTCCCCCCGCAGCAGCGATCGCATCTACAACTCTCGATCCCTCAAGGACTGGATATACCCCTGGCTTTTTTACCAACCCTGCAACATGCACAAGTAACATCTTGGTCGGAACGGATTCAACAATCTTTATCGGTGGAGCCTCAACCGCCTCCCCTTTGGATGCGAAGAAGAGGAAGGTTGAGATAGATATTGCGCCAAGGGCGATTGCGATTAAAGCGCGTTTCTGGTCGGCGGTGTACTCGAGAAATTTTTTCATGCGCGAATAAGAGCATGAACTCTCAATCGAATAGTAAAGATTTTAAGTGGCTGTGGAATTAGAGAACGATATTCACAAACTTAGGCGCCTTAGTGATTACTTTCTTCGGCGCGGTCGAACCAAGTTCACTCTTTACCCCTTGATCTGCAAGTGCCATCGCCTCAAGCTCACTATCGGAAATTGTTGGTGAAACTTCAACCCTGCTCTTGATCTTTCCGTTTATCTGGAAGATTGCCGTTACCGCTTCTTCGGTAAGTAAGGATTCATCTAGCTTGGGCCAGCCGGCAAGAGCTACAGAGGGTTTATGTCCCAACCGCTCCCACATCTCCTCCGCCGTATATGGAGCAATAAGAGATAGCGCGATTGCTACCGTTTCGGTTGCCTCACGGACAGCTGGGTCAGGCCCGCCACAACCGCTATCGATTGCCTTTCGAGTCGCATTTACCAACTCCATAACGCGGGCCACCGCAACATTGAAGCGGAAAGATTCAATCGCAAAGGAAATATCGTGGAGCGCCTTATGTGTTACTTTTCGAAGCGCAATATCACCGGTTTGAAAATCAACGCCTACTTTGCTTGTTACATCTCCTGATAGACGCCAAGCGCGATTTAAGAATTTAACTGAGCCAGATGGTGAAACATCTGCCCAATCAATATCATCTTCTGGCGGACCGGCAAAAACCATCGAAAGTCGGATTGCATCCACGCCATGGCGCTCTAATTCATCTGAGAGGCGCACAAGATTTCCGCGACTCTTACTCATCGCGGAGCCATCCATAATTACCATTCCTTGATTTAAAAGCCTAGTGAATGGTTCATTGAAATCAACCATTCCCATGTCAAAGAGAGCTTTAGTAAAAAATCGAGAGTAAAGAAGATGCAAGATTGCATGGGTTACGCCACCTACATATTGATCAACAGGTAACCATGTTTTAACTTCATCCAAATCAAAGGCGCGGTCATCCTTATCCACGCTGGTGTAGCGGAGGAAATACCAGGAAGAATCTACGAAAGTATCCATCGTGTCGGTGTCGCGCATGGCCATAGCTCCGCACTTAGGGCAGTTAACGTTGACCCAATCCTTCGCAGTTGCAAGTGGTGAACTTCCCTTTGGCTTTAGATCAACGCTCTTTGAATCTGGAAGCTTCACCGGTAATTGCTCAAGTGGAACCGGAACTTCACCGCACTTCTCGCAATGAATGATTGGGATAGGCGTACCCCAATAACGTTGCCTTGAAATTAACCAATCTCTCAATCTGAAATTAGAGGTAGCTTTCGCAAGACCTTTCGCTTCTAGCTCGGAGATTACTTTCTTAATTGCCTCACTCGTACTTAGCCCATTTAGCGAGCCAGAATTAATCAATTTTCCATCGCCATCTGTGGCTACACCGGAGACGGCTGGATCATCAGCCTCAGTTGCGACGACGACGCGAACCGGAAGTTTCATGGCCCGGGCGAAATCAAGGTCACGTTGATCGTGGGCTGGAACAGCCATGATGGCGCCCGTACCGTAATCAGCTAGAACGTAGTCGCTCGCCCAAATTGGAATTCGTTCCCCATTAACCGGATTAATTGCATATCGCTTAAGGAAAATACCGCTCTTAGGCCGCTCGGTCGAGAGTCGATCAATATCACTCGCTGCTTTAACAGAGTCAAAGTACTTGTTGAAATCCGATTCGATTGACGTTCCGCTTGCGAGTTCGCGCGCTAGTTCGCTATCAACAGCAACCACCATAAAAGTCGCGCCATACAAGGTATCGGGGCGAGTTGTATAGATAACAACCGGTTCGGCTCGACCTTCAATTTCGAATTTAACTTCCGCGCCCGTGGATTTTCCAATCCAGTTACGCTGCATCGTTAGCACTTTCTCAGGCCACTTGCCTTCGAGTTGTTCCATATCTTTAAGCAAGCGCTCGGTATAGTCAGTAATCTTGAAATACCACTGATTTAACTTCTTCTTTGTTACCGGGTTATCACATCTCTCGCAAAGTCCAGCTACAACTTGTTCATTTGCAAGAACGGTCTGGCAATCAGGGCACCAATTAACAGCAGAGTCTTTTCTATAAGCAAGGCCCTTTTCATATAACTTCAAAAAGATCCATTGATTCCATCTGTAGTAAGTCGGGTCGCAGGTATAAAGAACTCGATCCCAATCAAAGGAGCAGGCGTAGCGACGCATCGAAGCGCGCTGGGTATTGATATTTTCGTAAGTCCAAATACTTGGGTCTTCATTCCGTTTGATTGCTGCATTCTCAGCCGGAAGGCCAAAGGCGTCCCAACCAATCGGGTGCATGACATTGAAACCCTTTTGTACCCAATAACGCGCAATTACATCGCCGAGCGCATAAGCCTCAGCATGGCCCATATGTAAATCCCCAGATGGATAGGGAAACATATCGAGCACATATTTCTTCGGGCGTGGATCATCTTTTTTTCCGGAGCGGAACGGCGCTATCTCATCCCAAATCGGCAACCACTTTTCTTGGACATGGTGGATGTCGTACGCCTCATGCATATGCGTAGATTACCGCCAAACTACGCCAGTTAATTCCTCACTCACGCTCCAAAGATTTGTTGCCAGCGTTTGATCATATGCAATCGAGCGCGCACGGACTGCGCGCGGAAAACCACGCATCTCCATAAATCCATCAGGACCAATAAAAGATGCACCATAAAGATTTGGAAATGTTGCAGCACAGAGAGTCGGCAAAGCTCCTCTTGAAGCGGATTGTGCAATTACGCCATTCATAAATGCTGTTGCGCGTTCTTCCCATAAGTTTCCGCGCACTTTAGGACCGACGCTCTGTAGATTTGTATTCGAGTAGCCGGGATGTGCGGCCAGGGCTTTGAATCCCCAATTATTGGCGCTCGAGCGACGTTCCAATTCAAAAGTAAAGAGCAGATTTGCCAACTTGCTTGCGCCATATGCTCCCCAAGCGGAGTACTCATTTCGACCTAAACAAATATCTCTAATGCTGGAAACTGAGGAGTCGCCAAAACTTCCCATCCGGTGGGCTTGGCTAGAGATAGTGACAACTCGCGATTTGATTCGATCTCGTATCAATCCAGCAAATGCAAAGTGGCCAAGATGATTTGTTCCCATCTGCATCTCAAAATCATCAGCAGTTTTTGTCAGGGGAATTGCCATTATTCCTGCATTTAAAATCAGAACATCTATTTCGTATTCAATACCTCTAGCTGCTTTGCGGACGCTCTCTAAATCAGAGAGATCAAGCTGGAGAATGTCGATTCGTGAGTTTGAGATCTCTTTTTTTACCGCTTCGGCTTTCTCGGTTGAACGCGCAGCAATCGTGACCTTTGCACCAACTCGAGCTAATTCACGGGCAGCTTCTTTACCAATTCCACTAGTGGCTCCCGTTATTAGAAATCGCTTTCCCTCAAGGTTTGGCAAGTCCTTTGCGCTCCAACGAGATGGGATCTTTTGAAGTGGAAGTCCTCTTCCATTGCTCGCGCTTGTCTCGCTCATGACTTGTCCATCCTTAGGGCTTGATAAGAATTAAGTGGAGCTAAGGGGACTTGAACCCCTGACCCCCTGCATGCCATGCAGGTGCGCTACCAGCTGCGCCATAGCCCCTTTGAGCAGATGCACCTTACAACAATTAAGCGCCGCTTTCTTCTCCGTAAATTGGTTCTGGAAGTGAGCCAGCATTATGTTCAACAAGTATCCAGCCGGGACGATGGCGACCGCGCTCCAAGATTGACCAAGATGCATTTGATAATCCGCCAATAGTTGACCATTGATTCATTGGAAGGCCAAGTAGCTTGCCGATAACAATTCTCGTTGTACCACCATGTGTTACGACAACTAGAGTTGAGATCTCATCTGTAAGTGCTCTTTCAATCGCACTTACTGCTCTTGTTGCAATCTCGCTTCTTCGCTCTCCAGTCTCACCGGCCGGTTCGTCATTTCCATCTAGCCAATTAACAAATCGATCAAAATCATCGGCGCGATTCTCCTCGCCAGTTCGCCCCTCCCACTTTCCACCATTAGTCTCACGTAGACCCGCATCAGTATGTATTGGCAATTTTGAGATCTCTGCGAGAGCTGATGCCGTTTGCTGAGTTCTAATCAAATCACTCGAGACAATTTTGTCGGGGAAAAGTCCCATCAAAAGCGGAGCAGCCCTTCGTGCTTGGGCAAAACCAGTTTCGTTTAATGGGATATCCGAATGTCCTTGAAATCTATTTTGAATATTCCAATCCGTCTGACCATGTCGCCACAAGACAATTCGCTGCCTCACTTCTTCCCTCCTCGCACTGCTTCATCTGCCTTAACTGCAGAAAGTTCAATTCTTGGGCAATCATTCCAGAGTCTTTCCAACATGTAGTACTGGCGAATCTCCTGAGTTTGTATATGCACAACTAAATCTTCATAATCAAGAAGAATCCAATGTGGCGAGTATTCGCGTCGCGCCGGTTTCTCTCCTTGAGCGCTAAGCCTTAACTCAATCTCATCTCCGATGGCATCGATCTGTCTTTCATTCGCTCCACTAACCAATAAGAAGACCTCACTTAAAACCATCTGCTCAGTTAAATCAATCGCGACTAAGTCTTTACCGAGTTTCTCGAGTGCGGCGCTGGCGGCGATTTCGAGATTATCTAGCGTTGATTTACGCGGCGCCATAGAGTCCATTTGCCTTGATGTATTGCCAGACTTGCGCAGGAACTAATTCCGCAACGGATTGGCGCGTCGCTACTTTCTTTCTAATCGCGGTTGCCGAAATGTCTAGGGCGCCCAATTCGATAATTTCAAATCTCATTTTTAGTGATGGTGTGGGACTAGAACTTCCTGGTCTAACAACAACTAGAAAATCAACAAGTTCGACTAGTTCTTCAATCTTGTGCCAAGTTTCAATCTTGGCGAAAGCATCACTTCCAAGTACCCAGGTGTATTGCTCAGCCGGAAACTCATCCCTTAACTCTTTGACCGTATCTATCGCATAAGAGGGTCCAACTCGATTCAATTCGCAATTACTAATCTCAACGCCTACTCCAGCGATAGCGAGCTCGAGCATTTCAAGGCGCTGGTTTGAGCTAGCTTCGGTATCTTTTTGCCAAGGGTCTCCGGCAGGAACTATTACTAACCTTTCAAATCTCTCTAAATCTAATATCGATTTGATCAGATGGAGATGACCATTGTGAATTGGATCGAAAGTCCCGCCGAAGATGGCGCAGTTCTTAATCTTTATCAAGTCTTAGGACTAGGTAAAGAAGAAGCATCAAGATTCCGAAGGCCAAACCACCAAAGAAGATTGGGTGGGCTGGAAGCTCTCTACCCTCTTCGCTAAAGAGTTGCATCGCTCTCATAAACATGGTGCGCATAATAACTGTTAGAGCGTCCCCTTCTCCAAAAGCAGCATGAACTCCGCTTCATTTATGACGCTCACTCCAAGTTCTTCCGCTTTCTTCGCTTTTGAACCGGGTGAATCGCCAACAACAACGTAGTCAGTCTTCTTTGATACTGAGGAGGCTGCCTTTCCACCTCTCTCTGTGATTGCCTCACTAACTCCATCTCTCGTGAAATTCTCAAGTGAACCGGTAACTACAAGGGTCTTTCCTGCGAGCGTCTTGGGCTTATCGCTCGTGACTTGTAGCTCGAGGCTAACCCCCGCTTTTCGCCACTTTTCGATTATCTCTTTATGCCAACTTTCACTAAACCATTCCTTGATGCTCATTGCAATTACATCTCCCACGCCATCAATACTTGAGAGCTCCTCAGTCGATGCTTTCGTTATCGAATCAATAGATTTAAATTCGCGAGCGAGAGCTTGTGCGGCGGTGGGGCCAACATGGCGAATCGAGAGTGCTACCAAGACTCGCCAGAGCGGACGAGCTTTAGCTTGCTCAAGGGCTGTCAATAATTTCTCTGCATTTGCTCCAAGTGAGCCATCTTTCTTAATAAAAAATTCACTCTTGGCCAACTTCTTCTCATCAAGAGAGAAGAGATCTCCTTCATCCTTAATAAGTTTTGAATCTAACAAAGCTTGGGCAGCTTCATAACCCAAAACATCGATATCAAGAGCCGCTCTCGAGCCGATGTAGTAAATGCGCTCTCTAAGTTGAGCAGGACAGGATTGTGAATTCGGACAACGGATATCTACATCCCCTTCACTTATCGCACGTAAGGATGTACCGCACTCAGGGCACTTGTTGGGCATGACAAATTCGCGCTCTTTGCCGGTTCGCTTCTCAATAACTGGGCCAAGAATTTCTGGGATTACATCGCCAGCTTTACGTAAGACAACGGTGTCGCCGATTAGAACGCCTTTTCGTTTCACCTCTTCGATATTGTGAAGGGTTGCATTTGTAACCGTTGAACCTGCAACGCGAACCGGTTCCATAAATCCAAATGGAGTAACTCGGCCGGTTCTGCCAACGCTTACCCGAATATCCAATAACTTTGTAGTCACTTCTTCCGGTGGATATTTGTAGGCAATAGCCCACTTGGGGGCTCTCGAGGTTGATCCGATTCGAACTTGAGCGGCTCGCTCATTTACCTTTATTACAACGCCATCAATCTCATGCTCGACATCGTGGCGATGCTCTAAGTAGTAGTCCACAAATTCTCGAACTTCTTCGCGGCTCGAAACGACCTTGTATCGAGACGAGACGGGGAGCCCCCACTTCTTTAATAACTCGTAAGCCGCGCTCTGGGTATCAAAATCTCTTCCGTCAACCGCACCAATTCCATGCACAATTAATGAAAGTGGTCGGCTCGCAGTTACCCGCGGATCTTTCTGGCGGAGCGAACCGGCAGCTGCATTTCTTGGATTTGCAAATAAAGTCTTGCCGGCTTCTTCTAGACCTTCATTTAACTCATTAAATGCTGCAAGTGGAAAATAGATCTCGCCCCGAATCTCTACCAACTTGGGTGGATTCTTACCTTCTAGCATTTGTGGAACACCTTTGATTGTTCGCACGTTAACTGTGACATCTTCGCCGGTTACCCCATTTCCACGGGTAAGCGCGCGAGTTAAGGCGCCATTTTCGTAGATTAGATTTATTGCAAGACCATCAACTTTCAATTCACAGAGCCAACTTGCTGCCCTGCCATCATCTTCTTTCTTTACTCTCTCAAACCAAGCCTCTAGCTCTTCACTAGTAAATGCGTTATCAAGGCTCATCATCCGTTGGTGATGATCAACTTGAGTGAAATGAGTCGCGAACCCACCACCTACTTCAAAAGTTGGTGAATTTGGATCACGTAATTCGGGATTTTTTGCTTCAAGTTTCTCTAGCTCGCGCCATAACGAATCAAACTCAGCATCTGAGATTATTGGTTTATCTTGAACGTAATATCGATATTGATGATCGCGTATCTCCTCAGATAACTCGCTCATCCGGTGGCGAATTTCGCTATCACCACTCACTTCGTACCTGCAATCGTGGCTGATCCAACTACTCGATCGCCATCGTAGATAACCATTGCTTGCCCAGTAGCAAGCCCAAATATTGGTTGATCTAATTCAGAAATAAGTGAGTAACCGGATTCGCTTTCAACCGAGTAGTAAGTGCAAGGATGTGCTTCACCATGTGCGCGAACTTGCACAAAACCCTTCATAGCCTCTTTTCCTACTGATGGACCACACCAGATCACGCGCTCCCCTGTGATTTCGGAAATAGCCAAGGATTCTCGCTCGCCCACAACGACCGTGTTGCTCTTAGGTTCGATTCGAAGCACATAGCGAGGTTCACCTGAGGGCGTTGGAGTTGTGATTCCTAAACCTCTGCGCTGGCCGATTGTGTACGTGTAGGCGCCTTTATGTTCGCCTAACTTCTCGCCGGTTTCATCGACGATTGGTCCCACTTCACTTCCCAGTCGATCTCTAAGCCAACCTGCGTTATCTCCTGATGGCACAAAGCAGATGTCATGGCTATCAGGTTTATTTGCAACTGTTAGCCCGCGTGCCGATGCCTCTTTTCGTACATCATCTTTTGTTGTGTCGCCAAGTGGAAAGAATGCGCCCTTTATCTGTTCCCGGTTTAGTACTGCAAGTACATAGGATTGATCTTTGAGTGGATCTTTTGCCCGGTAGAGAAGCTTTCCTGATTCACTTTCTTTTGTAATCGCATAATGACCCGTCACCACTCCGTCGAAACCCATCGCTTTTGCACGATCTAGTACAGCCGCAAACTTAATTTTCTCATTACAACGAAGACAGGGATTCGGAGTCCGTCCACTTGCATATTCAGTCAAGAAGTTTTCAACTACATTTTCATGAAATTCATCAGACATATCCCAGATATAGAACGGAATACCGATTCGATCTGCGGCGCGCCTTGCATCGTGGGAGTCCTCAATCGTGCAACAACCTCGTGCGCCGGAGCGATACTTCTTGGGATTTTTCGATAGCGCTAGGTGCACGCCAATCACATCGTGGCCGGATTCTGTAGCGCGCGCGGCAGCAACAGCAGAGTCAACTCCCCCGCTCATCGCTGCAATCAACTTCATGCGGTGCTCCGGTATGCAGCCCTTGCTCGCTCGATTACTCGCTTAATACAGGTATGGAAGTAATCAATATCCGCCCTTGAATTCTCAACGCCAATCGAGAATCTAAGCGAGGAACGCGCCTCTTTCTCGCTCAATCCCATAGCAAGAAGAACATGACTTGGTTGTTGAACGCCCGCAGAGCATGCCGAACCCGTTGAGCATGCAATTCCTTCACTATCAAAGAGCAATAAGAGCGAATCACTCTCGGTGTTCGGAAACCGAACATTTAGAATGCCAGGGAGTTTCTCACCGTCGCCCGTATTGAATATCGCATCCGGAACATCTGATTTTATGGTTTCGCGGAGCGCGTCCCGAAGCCCAGAGACATATAGAGAGTTCTTCTCAAGGTTTCGAAGCATCCCTTGTGCAGCGGATGCAAAACTAACTATCGCGGCTGCATTTAAAGTACCCGAACGAATATCTCGCTCCTGACCGCCGCCATGCAATAGCGGGGTTATCTCCTCGCTTCGCTTGAGAATTAGAGCACCTACTCCTACTGGTCCCCCAATCTTGTGCGCACTAATCGTCATCGCAAAGAGTCCTAATTCGGCAAATGAAAGTGGGATTTTGCCAAAGCTCTGTATGGCATCAGTGTGAACTGGAATTTTATATTTCTTGGCCAACTTAACAATCTCGCCGATAGGCTGGATTGTGCCAACTTCATTATTTGCATGAATGATGCTGACTAAAGCAATTTCATCTTTTCGATTCTCGATTGCACTTTTTAGGAATTCCATATTGATGTAACCATCGCTTGTTACAGGTACAACTATTAGTTCGGCGCCTTCTACTTCGGCAAGCCAATTTGCTGGATCAAGAACTGCGTGATGCTCAAATGCTGAAATAATTACGACCCGACGCTTCTTATCTTCACTCTTTCGCTTCCAATAAATTCCTTTTAACGCAAGATTGTTCGCTTCAGTTCCACTTCCAGTAAAGATGACCTCACTTGCTTCACATCCGAGAAGGGATGCGATCTTCTCGCGCGCCTCTTCTACGTTCTTTCGCACGGCCCGCCCGTAGCCATGAAGGCTTGAGGGATTACCAAGTTCGCGTGATTGGTCGATAAATGCCTGTAGGGCAACGCCATTAATAGGCGTGGTTGCAGCGTTATCGAAGTAGACGCGTGTCATGGGATAAGTCTAAAGCGAGGATATGACGTTATTTATGCGCGCTTGGATTTGATGGTTTCGCGTGCTTGCGGAAGGACTGCAAATAAATCGCCAACAACGCCGAAATCTGCAAGATCAAAGATTGGGGCTTCGGGATCCTTATTTATTGCAACGATGGTCTTTGAGGTCTGCATTCCAGCTCGATGTTGGATCGCCCCTGAAATTCCACATGCGATGTAGAGCTGTGGGCTAACCGTTTTTCCAGTCTGGCCAACTTGATGAGTATGTGGATACCAACCGGCATCAGTTGCAGCGCGCGATGCGCCAACTGCAGCGCCTAACAAATCGGCCATGGCTTCAACTTCAACAAAGTTTCCATTTGTTCCGCGTCCACCAGAAATAACAATCTTCGCCTCGGTTAAGTCGGGGCGACCGCCTTTAACTGGAGGTTGGGAATTTGTGATTGTTACCGTTTTATCTTTCGCCTCAATAGTTACAGCAAACTTCTCAACGCTAGCTGGTCCACTTCCAGCGCCAGCCTCATTCGAGCTCGGGCGAATAGTGATTACCGGAGTTCCTACTTTTACCTTTGCGTTCACAGTAAATGAACCACCAAAGACGGATTGTGTGGTTGAAAGATCAGCTTTCAAATCAACAGCATCGGTAATAACGCCGCCGCCTGTGCGAAGCGCGAGGCGCCCTGCGATCTCCTTTCCACGTGCCGAAGAAGCGACGAGTACTGCGCTTGGTTCTTGCTCTGCAGCGACTTGAGCGAGTACAGATACTGCGGCCGCGATTCCATGCTTTGCAACATCATCATTTTCGACTACGACAACTCTTTCTACTTCAGTTCCGCCAAGCTGGGAGGCAAGCGCATCGCCACTTCCGCTATTTGCGATGATTACACCAACGGGGCTACCAACTCGTTTTGCGAAAGTAGCTAATTCGCCGGCAGTTTTCGCCACTTTTGAACCATCGTGATCAATTAGAAATAGGACGTTAGCCATACTCTAGACCAATCTCTTCTCAAGCAAATAGTCAGCAAGTTTTGTTCCGCCATCTCCAGCATCTTCAAGCTTCACACCTTTTTCGCGGGCAGGGCGTGGATTGGCCTCTAGTACTTCGCTCCAGGCCCCACTTAAACCAACATCGCCAGCAGCGATTCCAATATCGGCAAGGGCTTTCGTATCAATCTGCTTTTTCTTAGCAGCCATGATTCCTTTAAAAGATGGATAACGCGGTTCGTTTATCTTTTCAATCACGCTCACTACACATGGAAAGTTAGCGGACATATTCTCAACACCACTCTCAGTCATTCGAGCAATCTCAACGCTCTTTGCGCTCGCATCAACTTTCACCGAGCCCGCAAAAGTTAATTGCGCCCATCCGAGAGATTCAGCAAGCATCGCAGGAATGACGCTCATGCGCGCATCGGTCGATTCAGTACCACAGAAGACAAGATCAAAACCACCATCTTGAATGACTTTCGAAAGTACTTTTGCAGTCGCAACGGCATCGGACCCAGCGAGCGCTGCATCGCTAACCAAGAGGCCGCTATCAGCTCCCATTGAGAGACCCTTGCGAATCGCTTCGGTAGTCCGATCTGGTCCCATTGAAATCAAAGTGATTGTGTGTTCGGGGGTTTCTTTTCCTTCATTTAATGGCTCAATAATTCGAAGCGCTTCTTCAATTGCATATTCATCAAGATCATTTAGAACTGCATCAACGCTCTCGCGATCAAGGCGACCGCCGACCATCTTCTTCTCTGCCCATGAATCTGGGACCTGCTTTACGCAGATGGCGATTTTCATACCTGAAATGCTACTGGTGAGTAACACAGCATTCCACTTGAGAACTTTCACCGCCCGCTGGTGGTTGGATACCAAAGTGAGGCCAGCTGACCCCCATAAATTAGGCGCCCAAGTAACCCAAGAGGGAACTAACTTCGCTCTATGGGCCCCTGCTGCCGATGCCGTCGAACTCTGCCTCTTTGATCAAATTGGAAGTGCAACTTCGGAAGTCCGTTTCTCACTTGCCCATAGGGATGGGCCGATCTGGCACGGGTATCTCGCAGGTGTTAAAGCGGGACAGCGCTACGGCTATCGCGTCTACGGGCCTTGGCAACCCGAGCACGGTTGGCGATTTAATCCCAACAAAGTTCTTATCGATCCGTACGCGCACTTAATTGATGGTGAATTGAGTTTAACTCCGGAGATTTATGGACACCAAGCAAGTGATGAATTAGGAAATGGTTTTCTTGAGATACAAGATCAGCGAGACTCTTCACCGTTCGTTCCTTTATCTGTAGTTACTCAAGACGAAATCCGTTCTATTCATCGCCCCAATACACCTTGGAGCAAGAGCGTTATCTATGAAGCGCATGTCCGCGGATTAACCTTTAGAAATCTAGATATCCCAGAGAATGAACGAGGAACTTATAAAGCTCTAGCCCATCCAACGGTTATTTCGCACCTCAAGAATTTGGGTGTGACAGCAATTGAGCTATTACCTATTCATCATTTCCTAAGCGAAACAGGGGTTCGCTCCCGTGGTCGAGTGAATCATTGGGGATATAACCCAATTTCATTTTCTGCACCGCACCGACCCTACGCAGCAACAGATAATCCAATTACAGAATTACAAATAGCCGTGGATACGCTTCATGGCGCAGGTATCGAAGTTATTTTAGATGTCGTTTATAACCACACCGCCGAAGAAGGTAAGTCAGGTCCTACGCTCTCATTCCGCGGGATAGACAATAAGACTTTCTATCGCCTGCTCGGTGAAGACCAATATGAAGATGTAACTGGATGTGGAAATACGATTGATGCAAGCAGGCCATTTGTATCTCGCATGATTATCGACTCACTGCTCTGGTGGAGCGAAGTGATTGGGGTTGATGGCTTTCGATTTGATTTAGCCACAGCTCTTTCCCGAAGCGGCTCCCAGATAAACACTTATGGAGCTTTAATCTCCGCTATCTCAGCAAACCCCGTTCTGCGCGAGCGTAAATTGATTGCCGAGCCATGGGATATCGCCGGTTACGCCCTTGGAGATTTTCCCCATCCTTGGCGTGAGTGGAACGATGCTTATCGCGATGCGGTCCGCCAATTCTGGTTAACCGATTCAGCCCGGGGTCATAGCAACGGTGTTTCTGATCTGGCATCACGCATTGCCGGTTCAAATGACATCTTCAATTACCGAGGCCCTACAAGCTCAATAAATTTCATTAC
>VGAG01000016.1 GCA_016870835.1 Actinomycetota bacterium
GTATTGGTAAATCAGTCTCAGAGATAGAGCTTCCTAAAGATGCATCTCTCGCAGCAATTATTCGAGATGGTCATGTAATTTCACCTTCGCAACATGACCTCTTTAGCGCCGGCGATGAATTGATATTCGTTGCTTCAGCTGAAGCCGAGAATCAAATAAAAGGCTGTTTCATCGCCAGTTAAGGCGCTGGTCTTAAATCTTCTCGAAGTTTCGGGCCACTTTTAACAATCTGCCAAGTTAACCAAGCTGCCAAGATAAACATGGGAAATCCCATAATTAATCTTGCGGTCCCAAGTGCATTTACATTGCCCGAAAGATAGATCGGATATTGCACAACTAGCCTTGCTGCAAATAGCCCGACCCAAACCCAGGTCGCACGGACATACAAGGCCCTTCGAATTGGATCTTTTCTCCACTTCAAGTTCTCGCCCAACAATGGACCAAGTATCAAACCAACAACTGGCCAGCGAATAATCGCAGAGAGCGCATATGCCGCGCCATAAATTGCATTTGTCCATAGCCCGGGAAGATAAAAGTCTTCAGCTTTACCGCTGCGGTTAGATAACCAAGCGCAGAATGCAACTCCGATAACGCCGGAGATTGCATGTTGAATAGTGTCACGCTTGATCAAGCGAATTAGCGTTACGACTAAGGAAAAGGCCAGCGCTAGATATGCAGAGTCCCTAACCTCTTTGGTGAAGTTAAATGCAATTAAAAAGATTAAGGCTGGAGCGCCAGAATCAATTAATCCCTTGGTGCCACCGAAGGCAGAGAGAATCCTCGCTTTATCTTCTTCTTGGCTCATGATTTACCAGTGGAACCAAATCCACCCTCACCTCTTGCGCTACCTGGGAGGCTCTCCACTTCAACTAACTCAGCTTGAATTACTGGTTGAATTACAAGTTGCGCGATGCGCTCGCCGCGTTTGATCTTGATAGTTGATCCGCTATCGAGATTTATAAGAATTACCTGCAATTCACCACGATATCCAGCATCAACCGTTCCTGGGGAATTGACCATCGCCAAGCCCTCTTTTGCAGCGCGTCCAGAGCGTGGATGCACAAGCGCCACAAATCCTGGTTCAAGTGCAATTGCGATCCCGGTCGGGACCATGGCTCGTTCTCCGGGGGTAAGTTCCAAGTCGATTCGTGAATAAAGATCAAGCCCTGCATCGCCGGGTTTTGCATAACTTGGGAGGGGTAAATCTTTATCTAGCCTAGTTATCAATACTTTCATGGATTTATCTCAAGCTCTGGAGCTGCTGAGCCAAAAAGGCTTGCTCGATATCTCTCTGGAGCGTTATCAATAAAGTGTTCGAGCGGAACGGTTATAAATATTGCTGCTGCTTCAACTGCGACTGGACCTTCTGTAGAGCCAATTTTTCCTTCGGCGCGACAATATATTTTTCGCCCTTCTTGCCCAATGATTTCTGCAGTTATGTAGAGCGTCTTGCCAACTTGAACTGGCATCAAAAATGAAGTCTCTAGTTTTCCCGTTACCGCCGGAGCCCTTACTAACCACATCAATTTGCCGAGCGCTTCATCAAAAGCGCAAGAAAGTAAGCCGCCATGTGCAAGACCAGGTGCGCCTTGATGATGCTCACCGACTGTGAACTTCGCAGTTATCGTCATGCCTTCCGCTGCATATGCAGTTAGGTGAAGTCCCGTTGGATGAGAAGCGCCGCAACCAAAACAATCTTGATTATGCGATCCAAGGAGAGTTCCTGGGACTGGTGCTTGTGGGTGTCTTGGTGGAACTTTCGCTCCGGCCGGCGGCTCAATACTCAATCTGCGCGACATGGTGAGAAGATTACCCTGATATGCGTGAAGTCATTATCTGGCCACTACGGGTCTGGTTATTTGCATTCTCACTTGGCCTTGCGATTGTTATTTCAATCGGGGTCATCTTGAGTGATCTTCTACTTCTATTCTTCCTAGGGTTGACACTAATTCTCATCTTGCTTCTTGGCTTTCGTTCAAGGTTGGTAATTGAAGCAAATAGGGAGCAGCTCACTGTTGGACGAGCAAGGATTGAGAGTAAGTACATTGAATCGATAACGGTACTCGATGAAGAGGAAATTAAATATTTACGCGGACCAGGAATTAATCCACAGGCACATTTAGCGATTAGATTCTGGATAAAGGGAGGCGTGAAAGTAAAGCTAAATGATTCACGCGACCCGACTCCGTATTGGCTTGTAAGTTCTAGGAATCCTGAAGCTTTAAGAACGGCGCTAGCGAAAAATTAAGCGCAATCTTTGCAGACGGCTTTTGCTCCTTCACCGCGTGCAAGCTGGGTGTGATGATGCACTAAGAAACATATTGAGCAAGTGAACTCATTTTCTTGTCGGGGTACAACGCGGACTGCGAGTTCTTCACCAGAAAGGTCAGCGCCAGGAAGTTCGACGTTCTCAGGATCTTCTTCATCAACATCAATCTGTCCTGAGGCAATCTCAGCCCGCTTTGCTTTTAGTTCTTCAAGTGATTCTTCATGGAGCTCTTCATCCGTTTTTCGCGGCGTGTCATAATCGGTTGCCATCGATCTTCACCACCTTTCAAAAGTTAGTTCTCTTCTTGTAAGACCTAATCGGTTAGGTCTTAACCTCGGGCGGATAATGCCTAATAGCCCGGGCGCATGTCCTGCCCAACAGTCGGCGTGTCGGGATTATTCCCCCCTTATTCGCTCTCTCTTAAGGTTTTCGACCTTCGCTGCGCCTCTCGTCGGCGCCAATTAGCGATTTCGCCATGATTTCCGGATTTAAGTACCTCAGGAACTTCTAATCCTCGCCACTCAGCGGGCTTTGTGTAAACCGGATATTCAACTTCGCCAATCTCATTATGCGACTCTTCTAAAAGTGAATCTGGATTTCCTATGACTCCAGGAATTAATCTCGTGATTGCCTCAATCATTACCAAGGCAGCTACTTCTCCCC
The DNA here is from genome assembly GCA_016870835.1 of Actinomycetota bacterium. Lineage (GTDB taxonomy): Bacteria > Actinomycetota > Actinomycetes > Nanopelagicales > Nanopelagicaceae > MAG-120802. Next base: position 2,933 of record VGAG01000016.1, read on the forward strand.
CATTTAATACATAGTTGCCAATTGAGATTTCATGCAATCTCACTCTTTGATGGCCACGGTAGAAGTCTGAGACTCGCGCATCAATGCCTTCGTATCGACCACAGGCAAACAACAAGTTTTCACGTGAAGATAACTTTGCTGCTAATTCTTGATCAAATGTCTTTCCAGCCGGAGTTAGAAGGATTAAATCAACAATTCCATCATGGCGATTAAGGGCGCTATCTATTGCCTCTCCCCATGGTTCTGGTTTCATAACCATCCCAGCGCCACCACCATAGGGCGTGTCATCAACTGTTTTATGGTTATCGTGAGTGAACTCGCGTAGGTCAATAGCTTTAAAGTCGACAACGCTTGACTCAATCGCTTTACCAATTAAAGAAAGTCGTAACGGTGAGAAATATTCTGGGAAAATTGAGATTGCTGTAATCTTCAAATCAACCCCTCCATTTCTCGGACCACAATTCGCTTCTCTTTTACATCCACATCCGGCACATGCTTCTTTACGAAGGGCACCAAAATTTCCTTGCCATCCCTCTTTACGACGAGCGTGTCTTGGGTTGGGAGTTGCAAAATATCTACAACTTCCCCAAGCTCTAGGCCATCTTCAGTGAAGACTCGACAGCCAATCAGCAGAGTTGCATGAAATTCATCATCCTTTGGAGATGGGATGGGAATATCGACATCAGCAATTAGAAGAACGTTTCGTAGCTCTTCAACTGCATTTCGATCTTCTCTTCCTTCGAAGGACAGTAGGAGAGTTCCGTTGTGGTTACGGATAGAGGCAATCTTCAACGGCGCAAAACGTTCCGGTTCAGTTTTGAAGATACGTCCAACGTCAAAGCGCTCAGCTGGGTTATCCGTTCGGAGCTCAATCGTTACCTCGCCACGAATTCCGTGAGCGCGACCGATACGAGCTACGACGAGCTGCAAGGAAACTAGCGAGCTTCGTCCGCTTCGATTAAATCGACGCGAACGCTTCGGCCAGCAAGAGCCGAAATAATGGTTCGCAACGCTTTCGCAGTGCGGCCATTTCTGCCGATTACCTTGCCGATGTCATCGGGATGAACGCGAACTTCAAGTGTTGTACCTCTACGTCCTTCGCGCTCGGTAATGACAACCTCTTCCGGGTTATCAACGATGCCTTTAACCAGATGTTCAAGAGCCTCATCAAACATGTCTTACTCCTTAACGAAAGTTGAAGAGTTATTACTCAGCTGGTGTCTCAGCGGGAGCTTCGGCTGCTGGTGCAACTTCTTCTACCGGAGCAGCTGGTGTTTCAGCTACAGCCTCTGCCTGTGCTGCAGGAGCTTCCTCAGCCGGCGCAGACTTTGCAGCTAATTTTTCAGCGGCGCGCTTCTTCATAGTAGTTGCGCCATCTTTAGGTTCATTCATCGCAGCCTTAACAGCAGCTTCATAAGCGACTCGCTTATCTGGGCGAGCTGGAAGAGTCTTTAGCGTTCCTTCGCTGCCAGCGGTTCCCTTGAACTTCTGCCAATCGCCGGTGATCTTTAACAACGCCTCTACTGCTTCAGTTGGTTGTGCACCATTCTTTAACCAATGTTGCGCACGCTCTGAATTAACTTCAATAAGCGAAGGATCTGAGGCTGGTGAGTACCGGCCGATCTCTTCAATCTTGAGTCCATTTCTCGCCTTACGAGAATCAGCAACGACAATTCGGAAATGCGGGGTACGAATCTTTCCAAGACGTACCAATCTAATCTTTACGGCCACTAGGGCTTGCTCCTTAATATCTTCGAACGGTCCTCATCCCAGGAGTGGGATGCCAAGGTGATGACAACCGAACTTTTTTTAACAGGTACCGGTCAAGAGGTAGAGGGCTCTTGAACAGGGTCCCAATCTTGCCATGCGAGCCAAAAATCGCCCAATCGACGAGATTGAGGCTATCGCCGCTTCTTTTTTGCCTTCTTCTTTCGCTGTACCGGCCTCATTGCGCCACCAAAAGGAGCTCCCCCAGGAAACGCACCTGGCATACCTGGAAACCCGCCACCATTTCTCATCTGTTTCATCATTTTCTGCGCCGCACTAAATCTCTCAACCAATTTATTTACCTCGGTTACGGTTCGGCCGCTTCCCTTTGCAATCCTTAATCTTCTTGATCCATTTAAAATCTTTGGATCTCTACGTTCACCCGGGGTCATGGATTGAACGATTGCTTGCGTTCTCACCAGTTCATCATCATCTACCGCATCAATTTGTTTTCGCATCGCAGCGCTATTTGCGCCAGGTAGCATCTCGAGCAATTTCGACATAGAGCCCATCTTTCGCATAGCTTGAAGCTGTTCGAGAAAATCTTCGAGCGTGAAATCCTCACCCGCGATGAACTTCTCCTCCATCCGCTTTGCTGAGCCTTCATCAATTGCCTTCTTAGCCTGTTCAGCAAGGGTTGTGATATCTCCCAATCCAAGTATTCGCGAAGCCATTCGATCGGGATAGAAGTAATCAAAATCAGTTAATTTCTCACCTGATGAGGCGAAGAGAATCGCTTTCTTCGTACTCTCGGCAATTGAAAGCGCAGCACCACCTTTGGCATCGCCATCTAACTTTGTGAGGACTACAGCATCAAAACCAACTCCATCTTCAAATGCTTGTGCTGTTCTTATTGCATCTTGACCAATCATCGCATCGACCACAAAGAGAGTTTCGTTGGGATTTATGGCACTCTTGATATCTCGTGCCTGATTCATCAACTCTTCATCAACACCAAGGCGACCTGCTGTATCTACAATTACCGTGTTGTAGAAGTTGGATTTCGCAAATTCGATTCCGCTCTTGGCTACGGCAACTGGATCACCTGTTCCATTACCTGGCTCAGGTGCATGAACCTTCACGCCAACTGATTCGCCAAGGAGAGTTAGTTGCGTGACGGCATTTGGTCTCTGTAAGTCCGCAGCAACGAGAAGTGGAGTATTGCCCTGTTCCTTTAGGAAGAGCGCGAGTTTTCCAGCGAGAGTTGTCTTGCCTGAACCCTGAAGTCCAGCGAGCATGATGACAGTTGGAGGGTTCTTAGCAAATCTGATTCGCCGCGCCGGGCCGCCGAGGATTTCAACTAGCTCGGCATTTACTATGGAATGGATTTCTTGCCATTGATTGGTGCTCTTTCGGATTTCAGGGAGCGCCGCAATTGAACGCTCTCTTATTCGGGATATGAAGCCATTAACAACAGCGAGAGCAACATCGCCATCAAGTAAAGCAACTCTTATCTCTTCACATATTGCATCAAGATCACTCTCGGAGATTCTCCCCTTGCCCCTTAAGGTTGTAAAGGCAGAGGAGAACCTCTCTGAGAGTGACTCAAACACTGCGCGAGCGTACTAAACCGCCGCGCTACCTCTCTCTCCGGTGCGCACTCGAACTACCTCTTCGACTGCTGTTACCCAGATTTTGCCATCGCCGATTTGCCCAGTAGCTGCGCTCTTTACGATTGCATCGATTATTGGCTGTACATCTTTGGTCTCTGCGAGAATTTCAAATCGAATCTTCGAGAGAAGATCGATTGGATACTCGGCGCCACGATAAACCTCAACGTGTCCGCCTTGGCGACCAACTCCAGAAACTTCTGAGACTGTTATTCCCTTCACGCCGATTGCTCGAAGCGCAGATTTAACATCATCGAGTTTCTGTGGCTTGATGACTGCAGTTATAAGTTTCATGATTAACGACCTCCCTTAAGGATTCCGCCCATTTCATATGCGCTCTCAGCATGCTCGCTTAGATCGACTCCGCCAAGTTCCTTATCGCTAGATACGCGGAATCCGATTGTCTTTTCAATCAAGAATCCGATAATCAAGGTTGCGATAAATGAATAGGCAGCGACCATGCCAACACCGAGCGCCTGCTTTCCAAGCAACGTTGTTCCGCCGCCATAGAAGATTCCATTTGCACCAAGTGAGTTGACTGCACTTGAACCAAAGAAACCGATTGCGAGGCTTCCGATAACGCCGCCGACTAGGTGGACGCCAACTACATCTAACGAATCATCAAAGCCGAATCGATACTTAAGTCCAACCGCAAGTGCGCAGATTGCGCCCGCAATTAGACCAATCACGACCGCAGCCCAAGGAGCTACGAACGCGCATGCAGGTGTGATTGCAACCAAACCTGCGACTGCGCCTGATGCTGCGCCAAGTGATGAGAAATGTCCATCGCGAATCTTCTCGACAAGGATCCATCCAATAAGTGCGCCTGCTGTAGCAACTTGAGTATTAATAAATGCAAGTGCTGCAATTCCATCAGCGGCAAGCGCTGAGCCGGCATTGAAACCGAACCAGCCAAACCAAAGTAGCGCCGCACCAAGAATTACGAGCGGAAGTGAATGCGGACGCATTGGACTCTTCTGCCAACCGATTCTGCGACCGAGAACTATCGCAAGTGCCAGCGCAGCTGCACCAGCATTGATATGGACAGCAGTTCCACCCGCGAAATCTTGCACTCCCCTAGAAGCCAAGAAACCTGCGCCAGTTACCGTGTCACCAACTTTATTTCCAAATGCGAATACCCAGTGCGCGACTGGGAAATATACGAGTGTTACCCAAATGGCAACGAAGACTCCCCATGAGAGGAACTTTGCGCGATCAGCAATTGCTCCGGAGATAAGTGCTGGAGTGATAATCGCAAACATCAACTGGAATACCGCAAATACCAAGAGTGGAATTGGATAGACCCCACCATTATTCGCTAGCTCACCAACTGCATCGCCTAGTCCGGAAAATGAAATTGATCCGTACCATTGTGAATTAGCTTCATAACCAAATGCCAACTTAAATCCGTAAATTACCCAGAGCACGCTAACGATTGCGATAGTTATCACCGACATCATCATCATGTTCAGGGCGCTTTTCGCTCGAACCATTCCGCCGTAGAAAAGTGCTAAGCCCGGAGTCATTAGTAAGACAAGGGCAGAGCTAGCCAATACCCACGCGGTATTGCCTGCATCTAATTCCATCGATATCTCCTGAAGTAGGAAGAACTCTCAACGCTGAGAATGGCCGAATCGTCCCGGCAGAGCGTTACATATAAAGGACTTCTTCTATTTCGCTTGGGTGACTATTTGACCCGCTGAGTTACGGCTGTGTTAACAAGTCCGCGATATAGGGCTCGGGGACGAAGGAAGATAGATCCGAAACGCCCTCCCCAGTGCCCACCAGCTTTATCGGGACCTTAAGCGCCCGTTCGGTCGCCAGAGCGATTCCGCCCTTTGTCGAGCCATCCAACTTTGTTACAACTATTCCAGTAATGCTTACGACATCTGCAAATGACTTTGCTTGGGTGATCCCATTTTGACCAGTCGTTCCATCGAGAACAAATAGCACTTCATCGATTGGAGTTACCTTCTCAACCACTCTTCGTACCTTGCTAAGTTCTTCCATCAAGTTATTTTTTGTATGAAGTCGCCCCGCTGTATCAATGATTAGGTAGTCAAAGCCCTCGTTCTTCGCTCGAGTGGCGGCATCAAAAGCCACTGAAGCAGGATCGCCATTTACCTTTCCAACTACAACCGGAATCTCAATCCGCTCGCCCCAAGTTGAAAGTTGCTCAACCGCAGCGGCCCTAAATGTGTCAGCGGCGGCAAGCATTACTTTAGAGCCCTCGCCCTTTAATAAATTAGCTAGCTTGGCAACGGTTGTGGTTTTTCCAGTTCCATTTACTCCCACAACTAATATCGTCGTTAATCGACCCTCAGTTTTTGTAATCAATCGAGCTTGATTACTTAATGAGGCGCGAATATGAGTTGAAACGCTCTCGCTTAAACTCTCCGACTTCTCCCTTTCAACTAACTTGATTATCTCTTCGGTGAACTCTGTACCAATATCGGATTCAATCAAGACTTTACGAAACTCATCTATATCTTCTGGCGTTGCCCTCGAGCGTGAGAACTTTGTAAGGAAGGATCCAAATAGACCCATAATCAAATCATCCGGAGACTGATTCGGACTCTACTTCGCGAAGTCGCTGAGAGATAACCTCGGACACTCCATCTCCGCGCATTGTTACTCCATAAAGTGAATCGGCAATCTCCATGGTCCGCTTCTGGTGGGTAATAACTATTAGCTGAGATGCAGCGCGTAATTCCTCAAGGACTGTAAGTAATCGCCCGAGGTTTACATCATCTAGCGCTGCTTCAACCTCATCTAGAACATAGAACGGACTTGGGCGAGCTTTGAAGATCGCAACTATTAGCGCGACAGCCGTTAAAGATCTCTCACCACCAGATAAAAGCGAGAGTCTCTTCACTCTCTTTCCAGGGGGACGAGCCTCGACATCAACGCCCGAATTCAGAAGATCTCCCGGTTCGGTAAGAATTAACCTGCCATCTCCGCCTGGGAAGAGCCGCGCAAATATCTTTTCAAATTCACGGGCAGTATCTTTATATGCTTCTTCAAAGATCTGCTGGACTCGATCATCGACTTCTTTGATGATATCTAGTAAGTCCTTCTTAGATTTCTTCAAATCTTCTAATTGCTCGGCAAGATACTTCAAACGCTCTTCTAGCGATGAATACTCTTCTAAAGCAAGTGGATTAATTTTGCCAAGTAACGCAAGTGATTTTTCAGCGCTAGCCAATCGCTTCTCTTGCTGCTCGCGCACGAATGGGATGTAGTCGCCCTGAGTAAGCTCGCCACTTTCATTCTCAACGAAAGTTGGAACATCTCGGTCAGGACCAAACTCGCTAATCAAAGTTTCCTTATCGATGCCGAACTCTTCCATGGCCCGAACTTCCATCTGCTCAATCCGTAGCCTCTGCTCGGCCCGCGCGATCTCATCTCGGTGAACACTCGAAGTTAATTGATCGAGCTCACTTGCCAGATCTCTAATCTGTGCCCGGATGGAGAGTATCTCGCCATCTCTAGTTGTCCTTGCCTCTTCTAACCGTGAACGTTCATGATTTGCTCTAGAGATTGAATTCTCAATTTGAATCAGAGCTTCATAGGCAGCATCGGCAATTGCTTGGGCAGTTACTGCGCCGCGAGCGCGAGCTTCTCTGCGCGAAATCTGCCGGGCAGTGCTCTCGCGTTCATTTAGCGCGCTCTGTTCTAATTCAGATGCTCGCTGAGCGATCGCGGAAACGCGCTCTTCAATTGTGCGCATGGCAAGCCTTGCCTCAACTTCAACTGCTCGTGCTGTGGAAATTGAGGCGCGGAGATTCTCGAGTTGTGTTTTATCTGGTTCTACCGGCTCACTTCCAGATTGAAGTGCGCGTGATGCAATCTCAAGTTCTGACTCATCCCCGCGAAGTGAATTCTCAACCTCGGCAATCGAACTCTCCAACCGCTCAATCTCAGATGTTCCACTTCTAACTCCTTGACCAGCAGCTGCCATCTGTTCTGCAAGTCCAGCCATCCGCGCATCAGATTCATTAAGTCTTGCCAAGGTTGCGTCGTACTCTTGTTGAGTTTGGCGAACCTGATTCTCTTGGGATGAAATTTCAAAACTTAAACGATCACACTCATGACTAACTTTTGTAAGTTCAATCTCGCTCTTTTCAATTAGAGCTGAGATCTCGATAAGAGAGGTAGAAACCGAGGAACCGCCTTTAGCCCTGCCCCTTCCTATTACATCGCCTTCTCTCGTTACCGCAATCAATTCAGGATGTGTGCTAATCAAGCGCTCTGCATGGGCGAGTGAATCGGCTGCTATGTAGCCGGCAAAGAGTTGGCCAATTAAACTTCCCAGCGTTGATGATGAAACCTTTGAAGCAAGGGTGACCACATCACTTGGGTATGGGTTTTCTCCGGCTCCATGCGCAGAAATAATCAACATCTCGGCGCTTCCCGCACTCTCCGACTTTAAAAATGTAATCGCCGATATCGCGCTCTCGGGGTTATTTACAACGAGGGCATCAGCAGCGCTTCCTAGTGCTGCGGAGACTGCGCTCTCCCAACCACTTTCCACAGTGATAAGTGAAGCGACGCTACCTCTAATCTCAATGCCTCGGTTATTTGTTAATAGCGCTCCGCTGCCATCTTTGTGCAGCGTTGCTTGTCTTAGCGCATCAACTTTTGATTGTAGAGCGCTGCGATTTCGCTCCGCCTTGTTCTGATCGCCTTGGGTACTTTCTAATTTGCTTCGAGCTGAGTTGAGCGCGTTCTTGGCCCGCTCGAACTCTGCATCAAGACCTAACTCGCTCGCATCTAATCCAGCAATTTCACTTTCCAGTGATGCGAATTCCCTACGTGCAATTTCAACGCGCTCACGTGCTTCATCTAGCGCCCGTTGCAAACGTGATAACTCAGATTTTGCGCCATCTATTGCAGATTGCAGGCTCTTGATATGCCCCTCTTGCCGGGCAGTTCCTTCGCGATGATCGGCAATTGCTCGAAGGGCCGCCGAAACGCGATCCTCTTCAACTCTTACTCGGCCTTCAAGCTCAACTACATTTTTGCTGGCATCTGTAAGTTCGCTCTGCGATTTACTCAACTCACTTCTAAGAACGCTCTCTTCTTGTCTTAACGAACGCGCTTCCTCTTCCATAACTTGAGGATCTCGTCCACTTGAACGCGCTTCCTCAACTTCCTCCGCTAAGAAACGTGCTCGCTCTGATGCAAGATTCTGGGTTCCTCGCAATTTCTCGCGTTGACCAACTAGGTTGTAATAATTATCTTGCGCCGCACTTAGTAACGGGCCCTCGACGCTGGCAACGCGATCTAGCTCAACTTCGCGATTGCGCAGACGATCTAGATCTTGTTCAACTTCTGATCTACGAGCACGCAGCGCTGATTCGTCGGCAACTTCGGAATTTAAGGTCGCTCTAAAGCTTGCGACATCATCAGCAAGTATGCGAAGGCGCGCATCGCGTACTTCTGCTTGTATGACTGCAGCCTTCTTAGCAACTTCGGCTTGTTTACCAAGTGGCCTAAGTTGGCGCCTTAGTTCATTTGTTAAATCTTGAACACGTGACATGTTCTGTTGCATCGATTCAAGTTTTCGCAGCGCCTTCTCTTTGCGCTTCCTGTGTTTGAGGATTCCTGCTGCTTCTTCAATAAATCCACGACGCTCTTCTGGGTTAGCCATCAAGATTGCATCGAGCTGTCCCTGTCCCACGATCACGTGCATTTCACGACCGATACCGCTATCGCTTAACAACTCTTGGATATCGAGCAATCGACAGTTCTCACCATTAATTTGGTAATCACTCTGACCATTTCTAAAGAGAATTCTCGAGATCGTTACTTCAGTAAAATCAATTGGAAGCGCGCCATCTGTGTTATCTATCGTGACGGCGACTTCTGCTCTGCCAAGTGGAGCTCGCCCTGAAGTTCCAGCGAAGATGACATCTTCCATCTTTCCGCCGCGCAGGCTCTTCGCGCCCTGCTCACCCATAACCCAAGTCAGGGCATCGACCACATTGCTCTTGCCCGCACCATTCGGTCCAACGATGCAGGTGATTCCGGGTTCAAAGCGGAGCGTGGTGGGAGCAGCAAAGGACTTGAAGCCCTTGAGGGTCATGCTCTTTAAATACACAGGTAGAACCTAGCGAACAGCGCCTCGCTTGCTGGGTATCTTCCGCCCCCATTTCGCGCGAGATTTCCCACGAGAGCGAGCTTTGACACCTTTTTTCCGCTGACACTTGGGACAGAAGTGTGAGGATCGATTTGCAAATGTAATCCTCCTTATAAAAGTTCCACAACGGCGACATGGCTCATCCTCGCGACCATACGCTCGAAGTGAGACCTCGAAATATCCGCTCTCGCCATTCACATTGATATAAAGATCATCAAAGGAAGTGCCACCTTGTTTTAGCGCGCTTCGCATAACGCGTCGTACCGCTTTGAAAATTGCCTTTAGCTCGATTTCACTGAGTTTTGATGCAGGTGTTTCAGGATGAATCTTTGCGTGCCAAAGCGCCTCATCTGCATAGATATTTCCAATTCCACTCAAAATTTCTTGGTTTAGTAACGCCTTTTTAATCTCAACTTTTCGCCCTCGTACTTTGGCGATTACTTCGCGCTCATCAAACTCTTCCGAGAAGATATCCGGGGCAATATGAGAGCAACACTCAGGAAGCAATCCATAGTTATTTGAAACCAGGCTCTCAACCGAAAGCCAGCCAAAGGTACGTTGATCAATAAAGCGAAACTCGCGCTTCTTATCCCCAAAATCAATTCTTGCCCTTAAATGCTTCTCCGGTTGCGCTTTGCGCGGTGAGGCAAGCATTTGGCCACTCATTCCCAAATGGCCGACTAGTGCGATATCCCTATCCAAGACAAACCATAAAAATTTTCCACGTCGATCAACTCGTTCAATCCGTGCGCCAATTATTGAGTCGAACGGAATTGTTGAGCCTTCACGAAGCGCGCGCGGATGAAAGATTTCAACTTGCCTTATTCGTTTACCTGTTAGCCAAGGTTCAAGGCCGCGCCTAACTGTCTCAACTTCGGGCAGTTCGGGCATGGTTAAAGTTTCTTAGATATTTCCTCATATGCAAGTCGAGCGGCTACTTGCTCAGCTTCGCGCTTACTCTTTCCGTGGCCTTCTGGGTAGGAAGTGCCATTAACAACTGCGCTGGCGATGAAATCCTTATCGTGATCAGGCCCAGATTCTTTTACACGATACTCAGGCGCTGGCCAACCATTTGCAGCGACAATCTCTTGAAGTGCAGTCTTGCCATCAAGGCCAGCTCCGCGCGATGCAGCATCTTCGATTGCACTCGCCATCAACCTTAGTAAAACTTCTTTTGTTTTCGCGAAACCATGATCAAGATAGATTGCACCAACTAAAGCTTCAAAGGCATCAGCAAGAATAGAATTCTTATCTCTACCGCCTGTGACTTCTTCGCCTTTACCAATTCGAAGCGCAGTTCCGAGTCCAAGATCGCGTCCGATGATCGCTAGCGCTCTCATATTGACTACGCCAGAGCGAAGGGGCGAGAGTCTTGATTCATCCAAATCAGGAAACTTTTCATAGAGCGCTTCAGTTACAACTAACCCGAGAACACTGTCACCTAGAAATTCGAGTCTTTCATTGGTGGGAAGTCCGCCGGATTCATATGAAAAAGATCTATGGGTTAAGGCGAGTTCAAGTAATTCTGGACTTACCGAAATTCCCAACTTTTCGGTTAGCACTACCGACAGGACTAAACCTCTAGTACTTGGCGCTTGTTATAGGTGCCGCAAGTTGGGCAAGCCCTGTGTTGCAACTTTGGCTGCTGGCACTGGAAGCAAGTCGATGTAGCTGCGGGAGTCGCCTTCCATGAACTGCGGCGGTGACGCGTACGCGAGCGGGACATCTTTCGCTTTGGTAATGGCATGTCGGAAGTATCCCCCAGTCGCTCAACTTCTGCCAAATCGAAGGTTATTTGGGCTGCCATCCAGCAAGGCCTGACCACCTTGGATCGGTTTTTTCATGGGTGTGATCAGGGGCCAAATTCTCCCACCGCTCCCCACATTCGCTACATAGACCCTTGCAATCTTCCTTGCAGAGCGGATTTATTGGCATCGTTAGGACAACCGCATCTCGAATCGCAGTTTCAATTTCAGCGATATCTCCATCCATGGCAAATAGTTCATCTTCCTCTTCATCATCGACCTTCCGACTTTCATATAGAAAGAGCTCGCGGAATTCCTCATCCACTTTCCAATTAATCTCATCAAGGCAGCGGCCACATTCACCTTTTGCGCTACTTTTTACATTTCCAGAGATTAAAACTCCATCTGAGACTGCTTCGGCCTTAAACTCAATTTCCATTCCTTCGCCCTTGCGAATAGCTAACATCGCAGTTCCAATCGCTTCTTCCAATTGGAATTGGAGTTGATAGGTGCGCATTTCACCGGCGCGCCTGGGCAACTCATGAAGATTTACCCGAAAGGGTGATTGAGCTTTTGACTTCATTCGTCCGCTAGTTGTGAAAGAACATCCTTATCGCTAGCGCCCGCAAGTCTCTCTCTTCCACGATTAACAGCTTCAAGGGTCTTATTCAAAATTACTTCAAGAGTTGCGAGACGAGAATCAATGTAGGCATCAACTTCGGAGCGCTCTTTCTCTACTTGAGCATGCGCTTCATCGACTAAACGCCCTGCCTCTTCGCGCGCTGCGGCGACTATCGCCGTCTGTTCGACCATTCGGGCAACTTCTTCGCGGGCATGTGCGATTAATTTTTCTGCGCTCTGGCGCCCTTCTTCAATTATCTCTTCGCGATGAGCAAGTAACTTCTGGGCGCTGGCGAAATCACTTGGGAGCGATTCATTTATCTCATCTAGTAATCCGAGTAACTCACCTCTGTGTACGACGCAGGATGCCGAGAGCGGAACGGCTCGCGACTCTTTCACCATTGTTATTGCAGCTTCAATCTTTTCCAGAGAGTCCACTATTTACCTCCTGCTTTTTCCTGGAGCGCATTAAGTACTCCAGTTGGGACTAGGGCGGAAACGTCGCCACCATAGCGCGCAATCTCCCTCACCAATGAAGATGAGAGGAAAGAGTACGCGGGCTTAGTTGCCATCAAAAGCGTATCCACCCCCTTAAGTTGAAGATTCATCTGGGCCATCTGAAGTTCATAATCAAAATCACTCACCGCGCGCAGACCTTTTACTATGGCGCGAATGTCATGGCTCTTGCAGTAATCAACAAGAAGTCCAGACCAGGTATCAACTTTCACATTAGGAAGATGTGTGGATGCATCTTTCGCCATTTTGATTCTTTCTTCGATAGTGAAAAGTCCCGACTTAGATGAATTAACAAGAACTGCAATCGTTACCTCATCAAAAAGTCCACTAGCCCGTTCAATTACATCTAGATGTCCGTTTGTAATCGGGTCAAAAGATCCAGGACAGACAGCTTTTCTCATAGTGGGCAAACGCTAACACGCCTCGGCATAGTAGATAGTGGCAGCGCCATATTTCCGCTCTTTCAGCGGAACATATCCCGTTGGCCATTCAAATCCTTTGCTCCTTGAGTCGCGCTCAATAGCAACCACAGTTCCTGGCTTAACAAATCCGTTCGAACTCAAAAGATTTAAGGAATTTATTACTTCATCACTACCTAGTTCATAAGGTGGATCCATAAAAACGATATCGAATTTATTTTCAGCGCTGCGCTCTAAGAATCTAGAGACCGCCATGGTAACTACGCTGCTACTTCCAATTCCTTGCAGTTTTCCGAGCATTTCATGATTACTTCTTGCAACCGATGTTGCTCGTTCATCTTTATCAACTGCTTGAACAAAAGCGGCGCCTCGCGAAAGTGCTTCGGCACTTACTGCGCCTGATCCACAATAAAGATCTAGAAAATGTAGATCGCTCATCGAGCCAAATTCAGAATCGAGCGTTGAAAAGAGAGCTTCGCGAGCGCGATCAGAAGTAGGTCTAACGCCATCACTTGGAGATTGCAGGTTTCTACCCTTTGCCAGACCAGCAATGATTCTCAATTTAACTCCACCTACTTCTTCTCGAGATAACTAGCTCGCTCTTCCTGGCGCAATTTATCAACCACATCTAGGAGCGCGGAGTTTGTTGTCAATTCAGGGTCAATCTCCAAAATCTGCTCTGCGACCTGTCGGGCTCGAATGATTACATCTTCATCTCTAATTACTCTCAGCAACCTTAAGTGTGAAGTTGCGCCAGATTGGGCGCTGCCCAAGACATCGCCCTCGCGCCGTTGTTCGAGATCAAGCCTGCTCAATTCAAATCCATCCGTAGTGCTCGCCACCGCTTCAAGGCGAAGCATCGCTGGCGTTCCACTTGCCACACTTGTGACTAGTAAACAGAGTCCGGGCACAGTTCCTCGTCCAACTCGGCCTCGAAGCTGGTGCAATTGTGAGACTCCGAATCTATCGGCATCCATAATCACCATCATCGATGCATTTGGAACATCTACTCCAACTTCTATAACAGTTGTAGAAATCAACACATCAATTTCAGATGCGCTAAATCGACGCATTATCGATTCTTTTTCATGGGTACTCATGCGTCCATGAAGCGCACTTACTCGAAGGCCCTTTAATTCACCGCTGCTTAACTTGGGAAAGAGCTCTTCTACCGAGTGTTTTCCAAACTCTGCTGCTTCAACTTCTTCACCTGATAATCGCCTAGCGCGCGCAAGTTCGTCAGCGGTAAGACCGAACGTTGAGAAATCAGAATTATCTGTGGCCGAAATTCGCGGTGCCACTATGTAAACCTGTTGGCCGCGATCAACCTCTTCAACAACTCTCTTCCAGGCACGCTCTAAAAATGCTGGCTTCTCATTTGCGGAAATCACATGCGTCTCAATTGGAGTCCTACCAAGAGGCAGCTCATCGAGAGTGGAAACATCAAGATCACCAAAGACCGTCATGGCAACGGTGCGCGGAATCGGAGTTGCTGTCATTACGAGAACATGCGGTGGCAGCTCCGAACGGTTACGCAGAACATCGCGCTGTTCGACACCGAATCGATGTTGTTCATCAATTACGAGTAGAGCTAGATCTTCAAAATCAACGCCCTCAGTTAAGAGCGCATGTGTTCCAATCAGAATTCCAATCTCTCCTGACTTTGTCCCAGTAATGATCTCGCCCCGCTCATCGGAAGGAGTTGGGCCAGTCAAGAGCGCGATTCGAGTTGAGACATCCGCAGTACCTAGCATCCCCTTCATCGCAAAATCCCCAAGTAGTTTTTGAAAATTCTTGTAATGCTGTTGTGCTAATACCTCAGTCGGCGCAAGTAAGGCTGCTTGGCCACCAGAATCAATAATTGCCAACATCGCACGTAAGGCAACGATTGTCTTTCCGGAACCGACATCGCCTTGTAGCAAGCGAAACATGGGAGCGCTTGAATACAGGTCAGCTTCAATTTGAGCGGCGACGCGCTTCTGTCCGGCTGTTAATTCAAAGGGAAGACGCGCATCAAACTTCTCTAATATCCCGCTTCGCTTTTCGCGAACTTTTGTCCGCTGTTTCTTTATCTCATTTTTCCGTTGAATCAAGAAGATCTGCATCGCAAGGGCTTCATCAAAGGTAAGTCGCTCACGTGCTCGCTGCGCCTCTTCAAGTGACGCAGGTGAATGAACTTGATGGAGCGCCTGTTGCAAAGTTGGGAATCCAAGTCCTTCACGAAACTTCTCGGGCAGCGGCTCTGCGATTTCTCCGATTGCATCTAGGCCAAGGCGGACACATTGGGCAACTTTCCATGAGGGAAGTTTTCGAGTTGCGGGATAAACCGGGAGGAATTTTCCAGCAAAATCACTTATCGCTTCCTCTTTATTCTCACCTTCTGGGATCAATAGATAATCAGGGTGCGCAAGTTGGCGCTTGCCCTTGAACAATCCGACTTTTCCCGCAAAGAGCCCCTCTCTACCTTCGCGTAATTCTTTCGTCCGCCAAGCCTGATTGAAAAATGTAAGAATCAACTTCGCTCTTCCATCAGATACAACTACTTCCAAAATCGCTCCCTTGCGCCCTGGGATTCTTTTCACATTCACACTTTGGATACGAGCAAGGATTGTTACTTCTTCATCTTCATTTAGTGATTCAATATCAGTTAATTCCCCGCGGACAACATGCCTTCTTGGGTAATGACGAAGTAAATCTTCTAGAGTTTCGAGACCAAGCTCTTCGGAAAGCGCCTTTGCAGTTCTATCCCCGACCACTTTGCTCAACTTCATCGAGAAGTTAGTCGGATTTGCCATGCTTCATTCTCCCCAATGGACGCCTAAATGAGCCGGATATCGCCGGGAAAATTAGGTCAATTGGCGTAATCGGTAGCCCTACCGCTAATCTTGCGATATGGCATCTGTATGCGATATCTGTGGCAAAGGCCCAAGTTTCGGAAATAACGTCTCGCACTCAAATCGTCGTACCCGTCGCCGTTGGAATCCAAATATCCAGCGCATCCGTACGCTCGTCAACGGTTACACCAAGCGCCAGTACGTCTGCACCTCCTGCCTCAAGGCTGGAAAGGTCGCTCGCTAAATTTAGTTAGCTCCAACTGTGGGAATAACCCGCAGTCCTAATCTCTTTTCCATCGAGGGTGACTCCGCTACCGGCAAGCACTTTTCCAATTACTACAAACCCTGGAATTGGCGCGCTCGCACTGCCCAGCAGGACATGATCCTCGCCTCCACCCAATACCCATTCCATGAAATTCGAAGAGTCCAATTCACGCAACTCACTCGAAGCAAGCGCTTCGGATCGCAAATCAATTTGGACGCCACTTGCATCTGCAATGTGTCCGGCATCGCGAACTAGCCCATCGCTCACATCCATCGCACAATTAAGTGACTTATAAGCATTTCGATACTTCTCGTAATTAAGAGTCGGTGACTTATGTTGAGTAATCGCCTTTTTAGCCAAATCTGAATCTGCGCTCAAATTTTTTCTTAATAGGGATAGCCCGGCAGCAGATAACCCAGGCAAATCCGAGACCAGAACTAAATCTCCAACCTTTGCGCCACTTCGAAGAAGAGGCTTCTCCGTTTCTCCGATAGCAGTAATTGAAATCGATAACTCGTTTCCGCTTGAAAGATCTCCACCAATTACTTGGGCACCGACCAAGTCAGCCTCGTGAGCTATTCCCTTTGCAATTTCAAGGGCTCCAGCGAGATATTTTGCAGGCAATACGAGGGTCACAAGTAAGAATTTTGGCCAGCCACCCATCGCACAGATATCCGCGAGATTTGCCGCCGTTATCTTTCGCCCCACCCCAAAGAATGAACTCCAGTTAATGTTGAAATGAACCCCTTCGACTGCAACATCGGCACATGCAATTACTTTCTGATCAGCGCGGAAGACTGCGCCATCATCACCATTTGGAACTAAGAGGTCGGATTTACCGGTGCGCGCAAAGAGCGCCTGAATCTCACTAATCAATTCCTGCTCTTGCACGATACCCCCTTCCCTACATAAGCCTAAGTGCGCTAGCCTAAAGAAATGTCGATTCAGGCCTACATCCTTATCCAAACAGAAGTTGGAAAAGCAGGCAGCGTCACAAAGGCGATTGGCGGTATAGCCGGAGTAACAATCGCTGAGGCGGTAACGGGTCCTTACGATGTAATCATGCGCGCTGAAGCGGCAAATATGGAAGAACTTGGTCGCACCGTTTTGAACAAGGTGCAAGCAGTACCCGGAATCACCAGAACACTTACCTGTCCCGTCGCAATTCTCTAACTCGGTAACTCCCTCACCATTATTTGGTACATCTGACCTGGTTTGCTTCGGCTCGGTAGCGGTTCACCGCGCTTCTTCCACCCGGTACTTAGATAAGCCCTTATCGCAATCTCGTTATCCGGCCAGACTCCGAGTCCTTGGACTTGCCAACCTTCTTCTCCACAAATCTCATCTAATTTCTCAATCATCATCGCGGTTATTCCTTTGCCACGAAGTGCCGGTTCAATCCAACATCCACCTAACCAGCAATCCGTTTTTCTGATTGGCTCGGCCTCTTCTACGCTCATAATTCCCACATCTCGCCCCTCGTGAGAGTAAATGACGATATGAATATTCGAAATTAATTTGCGCCAATCAGCTTCGCTTCTCTTACTTTCTTTGTCAAGATTTCCGGCAAACCACTCAGGGCTATCAGTTAAAGCGCGTAGTCGAAGTTCTGCTACTCGGCGCCATTGATCGCCAGCTGCTCGCTCAGCTTTAAATTGAAGTTTCACGCTAATTAGCGAATAACGTTCTTAGACCTACCAAGCGCGCTTCGGCAGAGGACCGATATGACCTCTTGGTAAGACTTACCTGTGGCCTGCCAGAGCATTGGAAAAACTGATCTCGGCGTGAAGCCAGGCATTGTGTTTAGCTCATTGATTATTACTTCGCCAGAGTCAGTTAGGAAGAAATCAACGCGGGCAAGACCCTCACAGCCAAGAGCGGTGAAAGCAGTAATGGCCGCCTCGCGAATTTCTTTTGCAAGTGGCTCAGAGATCGGAGCTGGAACATCAAAACTTGTGGCGCCATCTAAATACTTTGCTTCGAAGTCGTAGAACTCATGCGGTTCGTGTACTCGAATCTCACCGAGGACTGATGCCTGTGCCACTCCCTCAACTTCAAGAACAGCGCACTCAATTTCGCGCCCCTTAACAGCAACTTCAACCATTGCCCTTGGATCATGGCGATGCGCTTCTTCGATTGCCTTCTTAATTTCTGCTTCGCTCTTTACTTTTGAGGTCCCGCGGCTTGAACCGCTTCGTGCTGGCTTTACAAACAATGGGAATCCAAGTGAACTGATCTTGGCAATTTCCATAGCTTGATTTGCGCGCCAGTCGCGTTCGTGGACGGTAAAACCATCTGCGACCTTCATCCCAAAATCGGCATAAATTGGTTTTGCAAAGGTCTTATCCATCGCAACTGAAGAAGCTAGGACACCTGAGCCAACATAAGGAATCGAAGCCATCTCAAACAAACCTTGGATTGTGCCATCTTCGCCATACGCTCCATGAAGTACTGGGAAGGCAAGATCAATTCTTAAATCTTCCCCCTTTAGGTTTGAGATACCAGAACTTGTAATTTGAAGCTCGGAGTTTCTCTCTGGCACCGAAGGGAGTCCATCATCTCCCGGGCGAAACGAATCTGTTCCAGTAAGTGATACCCAATTTCCACTCTTTGTAATACCAATCAGGATCGGATCAAATTGCTCACGATCAATCGATTCAAATACGCCGCTTGCAGAGATGCAAGAAATCTCATGCTCGCTACTTCGTCCGCCACAGATGATTGCGACGCGAATTCTGCTCATTACTCGTCGATCTCCGCTCCGGTATCAATACTCATAAGTCGAATGATGGCTTCAGTCGGGGTAATGGTATTCGTTACGACATCGGCAACTGCCTCCATGATCGGAATACCTACCCCAACTGAGTGCGCTAACTCAACGATGGAGCTTGCGGTGGCAACGCCTTCAACTGTGGAAGTTACTTCGGCGCTCGCCTTCTCCATTGAACCGCTCTTTCCTAAAGCCTCGCCAAAGGTTCGATTTCTAGATAGCGACGAACCACAAGTAGCCAACAAGTCTCCAACTCCGGCGAGACCAACAAAAGTGAGTGGTTTTGCACCACGCGCCATTCCAAGTCGGGTCAATTCATTTAACCCTCTTGTAATCACAAGTGCTTGCGTGTTCTCACCAAAGCCCATTCCAATCGACATTCCAACAGCAAGTGCAATTACATTCTTGGCAGCTGCGGCTAACTCGCATCCCACTACATCGGTGGATGTATACGCGCGAAAATATGGGGCGTGAAATATCGCTGCCGTTAAATCGGCTAGCTCTTGTGAGGTTGAAGCCGCTACCGCTCCAACGGGTTGACGAAGTACAACTTCGCGGGCGAGATTTGGTCCCGTTAAAACTGAGAGCTGTTCTTCTTCAAGTTCAAGCACATCTTGCACAACTTCAGTCATTCTCAAGTGTGTGCCAAGTTCAATTCCTTTAAGTGATGAAATCACGGGCAGATGTTTTGGAAAAATCGGCCTCCAGGAAGTTAGATTCTCGCGGAGCGATTGGGCCGGAATCGCAAGCAGGATTGCAGTTGCGCCATCTAAAGCTTGCTCAAAATCGGTTGTGGCTTTGATTGCATCCGGCAGTGAGAGCCCGGGAAGAGATTTAGTGTTGCTATGTTTTGAATTGATTTCCCCTATGACTTCGGGGTTACGACCCCACATTGTGACTTCATTTCCGGAATCAACAAGAACTTGGGCTAAGGCTGTGCCCCACTGGCCGGTGCCGAGAACGGAGATCTTCATTTCTTCTTTTTGAAGTTCCCGGTTCTTGGAAGGTTTGATTTCTTGGGATCAAATCGCACTGCTGGCGCACTCTCGCCCCTAATAATCTCGAGCAATCGAGTGATCTCATCCATGATTGCTTCACTCGCTTCCTCCACCGCGGTTGGATCACGACCTTTGCCGCGCCATTTGGAGAGATCTACTGGATCGCCCATGATTACTGAAACTTTGGTGCGCGGAAAGAGTTTAATTTTCTTTCCATAAGGCGGAATGACTTTCTCCGGGCCCCATGAAGCACATGGATAAACCGGAACTCCAGTTTCAAGAGCAAGCCGGGCAACGCCCGTCTTTGCTTTCATCGGCCATAAATTCTCATCTCGCGTCAATGTCCCTTCGGGATATACCCCGAGCATGTGGCCTGCCTCTAGAACGGCGATGGCATGTTCGAAACCTTTAATTGCATCCTTTGATTCGCGACTTACTGGGATCTGTCCGGCCGCCTTTACGACCCAGCCAATAATCGGTATCCGAAAAACAGATTCTTTTCCAAGATAGCGCGGGGCTCGGCCATTGTTGTAAAGGAAGTGTGTGAAGGTGAGAGGATCTAGATGCGAGAGATGATTACAAACAACAATTGCTGGGCCACTTTTCGGCATCTTCTCGCCGCCACGCCAATCGCGTTTGACTATCACGTTGAGAATGGGCCGAACGATGTTGGCCCCAAATTTGAAGGCAAAGTTCGAACCTAGCGGCTTTCCTTGAGGTGGTTCGTAGAAAATTTCAGACCCGCTCATGGTTAAAGCCTAAAGGGCATGAATAAGGGCCACGCACGAGTACGTGGCCCTTACTTAGTAGTAATTTATTTCTTCTTCTTGCCCTTGGCCTTCTTAGGAGCCTTCTTAGCTACCTTCTTGGCCACTTTCTTAGCTACTGGCTTAACGACAGGAGCTGGCTTTGGAGCTGGTCCGAGCTTACGAGCGCCGGAGATTGTCTCCTTGAGCGCCTTAGCTGGGAGGAAGCGAACCTTCTTGCTCGCCTTGATCTGGATTGTCTCGCCGGTGAAAGGGTTGCGGCCCTTACGTGCCTTGCGATCAACCTTCTTAAACTTTCCAAAGTCGTTGATGGTGACATCTTCGCCCTTGTGGATGTTGCGCACGATGGAGTCGAAAACGATCTCGACAGCGTGTGCAGCCTCTTTCTTGCTTCCGTTGAAGTGTGGTGCCAACGAAGCAATGAACTGGGTCTTGTTCATTTAATCCCCTTATTTACGCGTAAAGTTAAGCGTTCGCTTAACCTGCTCTTAAATTTACGCAAGGAAAATCATTATTTGGCGCATATTTCTCGGTGTGTCGCAATATTTCAAAGATTGTTTCTACTGATTTTTTGCACTTTTTACGCGTAAAAAACCCTCAATTACAGGTTTAGAGTCGGTGAAAAATTGCTTTTATGACAAGACAGGGAGCGTTTTTGGCTTGTATTTCGATCTCTTTTCTTCAAAGCCATCTACCAAATCTGTATGGCGAAGCGTTAAACCAATGTCATCAAGGCCTTCCATCAAGCGCCAACGGGTGTAATCATCTAAATCGAAGGAAATCTTCTTTTCTTGATAGGCAACGGTTCTCGAATCGAGATCAACTGTGATTTGAGTGCTCGGATCGCTCTCAATAGCGCTCCAGAGAAGTTCTACGTCCTCTTGCGGAAAAATGACTGTTAGAAGTCCACCCTTTAGTGAATTGCCCCGGAAAATATCGGCAAAGCGGGATGAGATAACAACTTTAAAGCCATAGTTCTGTAGGGCCCAAACTGCATGCTCGCGCGAGGAGCCGGTGCCGAAATCAACCCCTGCCACAAGAATCGTTCCGCCTTTGTACTGCTCCTTATTGAGAACGAATTCAGGATCATTTCGCCATGCTGCAAATAGCCCATCTTCAAAGCCGGAACGAGTAACGCGCTTTAGATAGACAGCGGGGATGATTTGATCGGTATCAACATTGCTTCGACGGAGTGGAACCCCGGCGCCGGTATGCGAAATAAATTTTTCCATGGCGACTCCTACAAATCCGCCGGCGAGGCCAGCGTTCCCTTTATTGCCGTTGCTGCTGCCACAAGTGGACTTACAAGATGTGTACGTCCGCCTTTTCCTTGGCGCCCCTCAAAATTTCTATTACTTGTTGATGCCGATCTCTCGCCTGGTTTTAGTTGATCTGGATTCATTCCAAGGCACATAGAACATCCGGCACTTCGCCATTCAGCTCCGGCCTCCAAGAAGACTTTATCCAAACCTTCGGATTCGGCTTGCAATCGAACTCTTGCCGAGCCAGGCACTACCAACATCCTCGTTCCGCCGGCCACTCGATTTCCCTTCATTATTGCTGCTGCTGAGCGGAGATCTTCAATTCGCCCATTTGTGCAGGATCCGAGGAAAACCGTGTCAATCTTTATCGATTTCATCTGCGTTCCACCGGTTAGATCCATATAGGTGAGAGCGCTTTCGGCTGCTTTGCGCTCCTGTTCATCCTTAAATGATTCTGGTTTCGGAACCGATTCGTTAAGAGGTACACCCTGTCCAGGATTGGTTCCCCAAGTCACGAATGGTGATAGCTCATCGGCATTTAAGAAGATCTCTTTATCGAATTTTGCATCCGCATCACTCTTAAGGCCCTTCCAATATTCAAGAGCAACCTCCCAATCGGCGCCTTTAGGTGCATGGGCTCTTCCCTTTATATATTCAAAGGTAATTTCATCGGGTGCGATTAAGCCAGCGCGAGCGCCCGCTTCAATCGACATGTTGCAAATAGTCATACGAGCTTCCATCGAGAGTTTGCGAATTGCAGAGCCACGATATTCGATGATGTAACCCTGTCCGCCACCAGTCGAAATTTGAGCGATTACAGCCAAAATTATGTCTTTCGATGTAACGCCTGGTTTTAATTCGCCCTCAACATTTACCGCC
>VGAG01000017.1 GCA_016870835.1 Actinomycetota bacterium
TAAGGCTTCCAGGTCTGCATGAACTTATCCACGACTATCAAATGAGCAGAAAGTAAACCGGTCAAGATTGTTGTGCGGATGACTGGACCGCGATCAATACGAGCAAATAGGAATGAGACTGCGACCGCGACCGCCACGGTTATGAGCGCATAACGGAGGAGTTGTGGAATCGAGGAAGAGGAATTAAGCGAAGAAGAAACTGCAAAGTAGGAAATCAAAGTTAAAGGAGCCATTGTTAATGAAGAATAAAGTGCGGCTTTATTGTTTAAACCGGTACTTAGATAAGTTATTCCAAAAGCAATTCCGACCGAGAGCAACCCAATTAGGACTGGGCCAAGTGCCGGATCTAAGAACCAGTTTGCCTGATCAATAAATGTGAGAGCAATAAATGTTCCGATAAATACACCTGTGAAGGCTTTCCAGAAACCAGCTCTTGTTCGCCCAAAAAGCGCGCCCCAGAAGAGGGCGCCCACGAGCCCTATTCCAATCTTCCACGGCAGCGTTACCGAGGGATCAGCCAAGAAAGTATTGAATTGAATCGCTAGGTACTGCTTTAGCAATACGGCCACCCAGAAAATTGGTAGCGAAAATAGAAGGAAGGCGACGAAAGTCATCGAATAATCAAACCTTGAGTATTGGCGAAGAGCGGTTACGATTCCGAGCGCAATACCTACGATAATTGCAAAGATTGTTGCAAAAATCACGAGCCGAATTGTTATCGGCATAGCTGCTGAAATTTCATTAATAACAGGGGTGCGAAGTCGAGTTGCTCCAAAATCTGGGTTCCCAGTAAAAATGCCGAGCACTCCACGTAGCCAGATGAAGTAGCGAAGAGGCGGCGGCACATCAAGCCGGAGGAATCTTTCAAGCTCCTGGATTTGGGCTTCAATTTCAGGATCAGTACTAAAGCGAAGATCCCCGATGGGATCGCCCGTTATTGCAGTTAAGTTATAAAGTATAAAACTTGAACCAAAGAGGATTAGAAAGAGGACACCAAGGCGGCGGATGATAAAAGCAAGCATCAAACTCCCTTTCTAACTGAATCCTCGTATATCAGGAACAAGGTCATGCTATACATAAGTAAAGGCCTTAGGGGTCTTAGGCCCCCAAGGCCTCCACTTATCGGACTGTTAGAACTAATTCTTGTGAATTAGTACTTCCAATCGAAGAAGTTCCACTCCTTGACCGGGGATAGAGCGCTCAACTTGACGCCCTTCAGGTCAGAATCGTATGCCAACACCGCTGGGTGCTGGTAGAGCGGAAGTGTGTATGCGTTTCCAAAGACGGTCCTTTCGATCTTGATAAACGCAGTTGCAAGAGGTCCTTGTGCCATTGGACGTGAGAAGACATCGTC
The DNA here is from genome assembly GCA_016870835.1 of Actinomycetota bacterium. Classification (GTDB taxonomy): domain Bacteria; phylum Actinomycetota; class Actinomycetes; order Nanopelagicales; family Nanopelagicaceae; genus MAG-120802. The sequence continues at coordinate 1,355 of VGAG01000017.1, forward strand.
CAGGTTTGCATCTAGTCCTGATCCACCATTTGAACCGCTATAGTTATTGGCTCCATCTGAGCGCCAGTTAGCGCGGATAGTACCTTGTGCAGTGCTGGTTGCAGCCCATGCAAAGAATGTCGCGTCATACTTCGAGTTACGAAGTTGCGGTGACCAATCAACAACGGTATCCATCACGGTATCAAAGCCGCACTTACCCATATTGGCATCAATGAGGAGAGCTTGTGCAGCTCTACGAGCATTGTTACCAGGGACTAGGAAGTTAACTTTTACTGGATTGGATAATGCATTTGGGTAGTACTTTTTGACGATTGCAAGAGCGCGCCTGTTCTTCGAGTCTTGGTCGCCTTCGTAATACTTAGAGCCATTTGCAGTTACGACTTTGTTGTATAGAGGATCAACCGTTGTTGGAACGGTGATCGAACGCAAAGGAACGATGTTTGGATTAATGGTACGAACCAACTTAGTTACGATTTCATCGCGAGGTACGCAGAGCAAAAATGCTCGACGAAGTTGGGTTGCCTGCTCACCATTTCCAGCAAATGGGCCGGTATATGGGGTTCCACCAGTGCTGTAGTAAGCGCCAGAGCGAACATCTACGTGCTCGTATGCGCCACCCAATCCACCTTCAGTGGAAACGCCGGAAATCTTCTTGAGGGCAGCAACGCCGTCAGCCGTTTGCTGTCCTGAGTAGATTGTAATTTCGCCGTTAGCTAGAGCCTGAATTGCAGGATTCCCATCAGCTACATACTTCTGGATAATGTTTTTGATGTCACCGGAAACCGCTGGTCCTGAATTGTAACTCGTGTTGGCCTTCAGAGTCGTTGATTGACCCTTAATTGCGCTAACTACGGTGAATGGGCCATTACCGACCCAGAGAAGTGGGTTTGTGGTCGCAGCGTTAACATCTTGGATGTTGTACGAAGTTGACCAGACCTTCCCAATATCCTTCAGCAGAGCTGTTGACTTCGCCTTGTACGCAGCAAGGAAGCGATCTTTAGCAGCTTCATTAGCAGCAACGGTTTGAAGCGCGGACTTACCTTCTGCAATATGTACATAAGCATGAACTGGACGTGGGCCAACCACTGATAGCCACCAATCGGGGAACTTCTGCTTATACAGAACGGTCATAGACATGTTATCTGCGCTGATTATTGGGTCGCCAGCTGAGAATTGTGAGTATGTGCTTGAGGAAATACCGGATGAATTAAAGTCAAACTTCTTATCTCCGTCCCAGTTGCCAATCCCCGCAGCCTTCGCATAATCGCGACTGTAGATGACGTGTGAGAGTAGAAGATCAATCGCATTGATCGGTGTTCCATCTGAGTAGACACGGCCGGGCTTCACTGTGTATTGAACACGGAAGTCGGTCGCCTTGTTTGATACAACTTTGTAAGTACCGAATGTCGTGTTCTGTATCCAGTTACGGTTGTTATCGTAATAACCAAAGCCGATTCCAGTTAGAGCTCCGATGGTTGAGTTAGTTACTAGGTTGTAACCAACGACAGCGGAGTTAAATCCGGAGAGTGGATTTGTTTCATAGAGAATGACAGTTCCGCTCTTTGCTGCCTTCGCAGGCGTAAGCATCGATGCCGCTAGCAAAATTGATAGCGAACCGACAAGAACTGTTCTCAATGTATTTTTCTTCAAGAGAACCTCCTATAGGTTTTCGTTTTAGGGCCCCGCGGTAAGAAGTCGACTGTCTCGCCGAAGGTCACCCATCGAGGGACCCGTGAGTCTGCCCGAATTGCTCGATTTCGACAACATTTGCCCGCGCAAAATCATGCGGGTTTGGGTAACAGTTTCGTTGCCAAAGGGGCCATTTCTTCAGAAAAACGCCCTTTTGGCCCTACTTTAGAAGCGGAAAATGGCAGGAGACCTCAGCGCCCTCGACAATGCGAAGCTCCGGACGCTCGCTCGCACATTTGGCCTGGTCTGTCTCACTTCGGGCTTTTGTAACAAAGCAACGGTTATGGAACCGGCAGCCACTAGGCGGATTAATCGGTGAAGGAAGTTCACCCTCAAGAATGATCCGCTCTCTAGATTTCTCCACTTTTGGATCTGGGATCGGAACCGCTGAGAGAAGCGCTTTTGTATAGGGATGATGAGGTGAATTGAAGACTTGCGCGACTGCGCCGCTTTCTACAATCGATCCTAAATACATAACCGCAACATAATCAGCAACATGTTGAACGACCGCTAGATCATGAGAGACAAATAAATAGGAGATCCCCAATTTCTCTTGAAGCTCCGCCAATAGATTTAGAACGCCAGCTCGAACGCTCACATCAAGTGCTGAGACTGGCTCATCAAGAATTAGAATTTTTGGATTTAGCGCAAGCGCTCTTGCAATCACAATGCGCTGACGTTGGCCACCAGAGAATTCTGAAGGGAAGCGATTTGCATGCGCCGGATTGAGGCCAACAAGTTCAAGGAGTTCTTGCATTCTTGTGAGTTGCTCACTCTTTGAAACTGAGAAAACTTCCATTGGTTCCATAATTGCCTCACCGATTGGCAGTCGCGGATCCAGAGATGCAAAGGGATCTTGAAAGACGATTTGTAAATCTTTGCGAATTGCAAGCCGCTCGCTCTTAGAAAGTTCAGATACATTTTTTCCAAAAACAACGATCCGCCCGTTCTCAGGGGCAACTAAATTCATAACTTCAAGAAGTGTTGTTGTTTTTCCACAACCAGACTCTCCGACAATCGCAAGACACTTACCTTGTTCGAGCGTAAATGAAATCTTGTCGACCGCATAAACCGATCCGACTCTTCTTCGGAAGACATTTCCCTTAAGCAGCGGGAATGACTTACTTAAATTACTAACTTCTAGTAATTTCACATCAGAAGTGCTCTTTACATGGCCCTTAGTAACTTCAGTTGGATAGAGCCGCCCTGCGCTAACAAGCCCGGCAATTTCATCTTTGCGAAGACATGCAACGCTCCTATCGCCTTCAAACGCCTCCAAATCAGGGACCTTTGAGTCACAAATTTCGGTGTAGGCAGGACACCTTGGGGCGAAAGCACATCCGGGAGGCAGAGCAACCGGCGATGGTGGTGAACCAGCGATTGATACCAATCGACGTTTTTCACTCTCATCAACTCGTGGAATCGAGCGAATCAATCCGATTGTGTAAGGCATTGCTGGATTTTCAAAAACTTTCTCAATTGGTCCTTCCTCGACGATCTTGCCCGCGTACATAATCGCAATTCGATCAGCGAGCCCTGCGACAACTCCCATGTCATGGGTTACAAGAACAACAGCTGCACCTGTTAGTTGGCTAGCGCGCTTTAGTAACTCTAAAACTTGAGCCTGGACCGTTACATCGAGTGCGGTAGAAGGTTCATCGGCAAGAATTATCTTTGGCGCATTTGCAATCGCCAGGGCAATCATGACGCGCTGGCGCATTCCGCCCGAGAACTCGTGCGGATAAGACTTCACTCTCTCAAAGGGACGCGGGATTCGCATTTCATCAAGTAATTCACCGGCGCGCTTGAGGGCATCATCGTAGGAAATTTCTTGATGGATCAAAAGCGCCTCGGCAATTTGATGCCCGATAGTTTGTACAGGATTGAGAGCTGAGAGTGGATCTTGAAAGACCATAGCAATATCGCGACCACGATGCTTGGACATCTCTTGATCACTGAGTTGTAAGAGGTTCTTACCGTCTAACAATATTTCACCACTGACTCGCGCCGAATTTGGGAGCAATCCAATTGTTGAAAGCGATAGAACGGACTTACCAGAACCGGATTCACCAACAACTCCAAGCACTTCGCCCGGGAAAATATCTAGCGAGACATTTCGAACTGCGTTTACCGTTCCTGATTCACTTGGAAAAGTGACTGAAAGACTCTTGATCTGTAAGACAAGTGTTTTCTTCATGATTTACGCCCTGATTTCGACCCTGGATCGAAGGCGTCTCGTAGCCCATCCCCAATCAAGCTGATTGCAAGCACGGTGAGAATTAGTAATCCGCCCGAGAACATAAATAGCCATGGATAGGTAAGCGCCGAAGCAGTTCCCTCGGCAATCAGCGATCCTAAAGAAACATCTGGGGCACGAACTCCAAATCCAAGATAAGAAAGACCAGTTTCACTAAGAATCGCGCCTCCGACATTTAAAGTTCCATCGATAATCAATAGCGAGGCCATATTAGGAATTAAATGCTTTGAGATTATTTTTCTTGTAGGTACGCCCATGTATCGCGCCGCGCGAATGAAATCACGTTCTCGAAGGCTCATCGAAACACTTCGGACAATTCGCGCCGTAATCATCCAATTAAATGCCGCTAACAGAACAACTAAGAGTAGCCAGCCGCTGGATTGATACCAACGCGAAAGAATTGCCAAGATCAAAAATGACGGCAATACCAAGAGCAAGTCAACAAGCCACATTAAACCTTTATCGGTTCTTCCCATTAAGTAGCCAGCCGTGGCGCCAACTATTGCAGCGATACTGGTTGAGAAGACTGCAACTAGAAGCCCGATGAGAAGTGATTTCTGCAGACCTCTTATGGTTTGCGCGAATACATCTCCTCCAACCTGACTAGTTCCAAAATAATGACCGTCATCAAAGGATGGTGCTGTCAGTCCACCGCCATACGGGCTATCGATAAAGGCATTGAAATCAAGTCCGTTTTCTTTAGATAAATCCCATGTCCAAGGCGTCAAGTAGGGACCGAGAACTGCAAGCGCGGTGATAAAGAGCAGAGTTCCAAGTCCGAATACCGCAGACTTATTACGGAAAAACCTTCTAACTATCAGCTGTCGACGCGAAAGCGTCTCATCCTTGGCTTGGTTCAATTTCTTCTCGCTCATCGGATTCTCACTCTTGGATCAAGTGCAGCAGTTAAAACATCAGCTAAAAAGCCGGCAAACAGCACCAATATCGCTGTAAATAGCACGATTGCAGAGACCGAATTAATGTCGTTTGTATTTACGGCTCTTATGAACCACTCTCCCATTCCGTACCAACCAAAGATTGACTCGGTAAATGCTGCACCAGCAATCAACAAGCCAAATGAGTAGGCAAAGAAAGTCGCCATCGGAAGTACCGCAACTCGAAGTCCATGTTTAAAGAGTGCCTGACGTTTTGTGAGCCCTTTAGCCCGAGCGGTACGGAGATGATCGCTACCGAGAACATCTAACATCGAATTTCTTTGCCACCTTGAGTAAAAGGCAATTCCTCCCAAAGTGAGAGAGAGCGTTGGCAGAATCATGTGCTGAAGGGAGTTCACAAATAACTCAAATCCGGAAATTTCTGGAGTATTCAATCCGACTGTATAGAAAAGAGTAAAGCCCAATTTTTCATTAATGAAAACGGCAAAGAATTTAAGAAGAATTGCAATTAAGAAAACTGGGGTTGAAAGGATTATGTATGAGGAATATCCAAAAGTTCGATCAAAAAACTTATATTGTCGAACCGCGCTAATAACACCAATTAAAACTCCGAAAACTGCTCCCAAGATTGATCCGAGAATGAGCAACCTAAAACTGACCCAGATACGATTCTTAAACTCTTCGTTAACGGATTCACTAAAAATTGTTTTACCAAGATCACCCTTTACAACGCCACCGACCCACGTTCCATAGCGCTGCAAGACGGGGTCTTGATCATTCATATTTACTTGAGTGAGAATGCTGTTAATTGTGTTCTCGGGAACGGGCGGATTTCTACCAAGGAAATTTTCACGAGGATTTAACGCCGAGGCAGCAAGAAGATAGCCAGCCGTAGTTGCGATTATTACAAGAAGTAGAAAGTTGGCGAAGCGCTTAGCGATGAAACCCAACAATTCCTTGAAACCCCCGTGATTGGTATGACAGGCTAAAGGCTAGCCCTACTTTGGGGCGAAAATACGCGGTTACTTCAGGTTTTTCCCAAGTAGGTCTAGCATGGGAGATAAATCATCCGGGCTTAACTCCGGTTGTTTAACCTATAGGTAAACCGAAAGGTGAAGAAAGAATGAAGAAAACCCTCACAGCAGTGTTCGCCGCGATAAGTGCACTTTCGTTGGCAATCACCGCTCTCGTGTCCGTACCTGCAGCGAATGCAGCTGGCGCAACGAGCATAAATGCTCAGCCAGTTTCAAAGTTAAAGCAGGGCGGCACTCTTACCCTCCCAATTCTCTATCCGCCAATTCAATACAACATCAGTCATCCAGATGGTAACGATGCCGATGTAAGCGGAATGATGGGAATGACGCTTCCAAGTTTGATTTTCTTTGATTCAAACGGAAAGCTTCAAATTGATAAGAACTATGTTTCCGCATTTGAGCAGACAAAGGCTTCGCCACAAACTCTGCGCATCGTTCTAAATCCTAAGGCGATTTGGAGCAATGGTAAGAAAATCACACTTGCTGACTTCGTCGGACATTGGAAGGCGATGAATGGCAAGGATGAGGCCTACCAAGTTGTCTCCACCCAAGGCTACGAAGACATTAAGTCTGTCAAGGCTGGGGCAAACGCAAATGAAATCATCGTAACGATGTCAAAGGCATATCCAGATTGGCAATCACTCTTCTCTGGTTTGCTACCAACATCACTGACCAAAGATGCAGCGACTTTCAACGATGCATGGCGCACCGAGCCAGCACTTGGATCTGGTCCATTTATTTTCGAATCAGCAAACGCTGATCAGACCACCGTTGTTTGGGTTCGTAATCCAAAGTGGTGGGGCGCTAAGCCACTTCTAGACAAGGTGATTTACCGTGCAATTCCACCTTCAGCTCAATATGCAGCTCTGGCAAATAACGAGATTCAATACATGGATCTTGCAACAGATGCCAACTCGTTGAAGCTGGCTCGTGCGAATTCCAAGCTACAAGTACATGACGTCCCAGGCGTTGGAACATGGGAACACATTGACATCAACTCCAAGAATCCGATTCTTGCCGATGTAAATGTACGTCGCGCACTAATGGTGGCCTTAAATCGCCAAGTTATCGCAGAGGCAAACACAGGTCTCTTCGTTAAGAATCCAGTTGTTAAGAACAACCGCACCTTCTATGAAGGTCAGGCATGTCATGTTGATGCATCCGGTAAGTACGGCAAGAAGAATGTCGCACTTGCAGATGAACTTCTTGATAAGGCTGGCTGGAAGGCAGCAACAACTGCGACTGAAAAAGATTCAAATGGTAATAACAAGGTAGTCGGTCTGCGTTACTACGCCGGCCCAGCCAAGGCTGGGCTCGTAGCAAATCAACCAATGACTATTAAGTTCACTTATCCAACCAACTATCCAAACCGTGCAAATATCGCCACCCTAACTCAAGCGATGCTCCGTGCGGCTCCAATTGGTATCGATCTGCAACTTCGCGAAGTTCCACGTGCTGACTACTTCTCCAAGTATGTCGATGTAGAACTTCTTGACTTTGAACTCGTTACCTTCGCTTGGTCTGGTTCCTCATTCCCAATTGGCGGTTCGATGAATATCGTTGCAAAGGATTCAAATCAGAACTACGCCAAGGACTCAGTAACTCCTGAAATGGATGCGCTAATCAAGAAAGCTTCTAGTGAGCTTGATCCGGTTAAGCGCTGCGACCTTGCAAATCAGGTAGAGAAAGCCCTTTGGAACAATGGATACAACATCCCTCTTTATATGTGGCCAGGAACATCGGCTACTACAAAGAAGCTAGCGAACTTCGGATCATTTGGTCCTACTTCGCTTGATTGGACCAAGGTTGGTTTCATGAAGTAATGCCCTAGGGCATAAAGAGAATAAAGAAGGAGGCCTCGCGAAAGCGGGCCTCCTTCTCTCTTATACAAAAGTTTTTTACGGCACCCGGCCCCTAGCACTCTCAATTTTTTGAGTTGTAAGAAGCGGTGCAGCAAATGCAAAGATAGTAAGACCGAGGATTAGAGAGGCAAAGTAGGGAGTTCTTAAAGCCATCTCTCTCGATGTTAAGAGCTGGCTTATGCTTACTATCACTCCGCCAAAAAGCGTGCCAATTGGCATACTCCCCCAGGCAAAAAATCGATAGACGCTATTTACTCTTCCCAAAAGCTCAGAAGGAATAATGCTCTGTCTTAACGAAACCGTAATGACATTCCAAAGAACGGCAAAGATAGTTGAGCCGAAGATCATTGCCCAAACAACAATCCAATTTGATGAAAGTCCAATCACAAGTCCTGTGAGTGGCAAAACTAGAAGAGTGAGATACAGAGAAGGACCACTTCCTAGTCGCTTTGAAATCTTGGGGCCCAACACACCGCCCAACGCTCCACCTACGGCTCCGGCCGTTCCTAGAACGGCAAATTCGAAGACAGAAGTTTTGAGAATTTCTTGAGCAAAAAGAATAAATGTTGCCGCAGTTATTGAACCTACAAGATTCATTGCACCCAGAATTATCGCCATCGGTCGAAGTAAAGAGTGGCTCCAGAGCCAACGAAAACCCTCTTTAATCTCAGCGCTAAAACTAGTCCTCTTAACGGGATTGAGCACTGGTTCAACTTTTGTAATGCGAGAAATTAATCCAATTAGAGCAGCTGCTACAAAAAAGGTTGAACTATGAATGAAGAAAGGGAGATAGATTGCGACTCCAAGCAAGAAACTTGAGATTGGTGGGCCGATAAAACTATTCATTACATATTCCGCTGACCAGAGTTTTCCATTTGCGCTTTCAAGTTTTTCTTTTTCAACAACTGATGGCAAAAATGTTTGTCCCGCGTTGTCTCGAAGCACTTCCGTAAAACCGAAGAGTAATGAAACAAGCAATAAGAGTGAGTAAATAAAGTAGTTAGTTTCCAAATCTAGAGCCGTAGTGATATCACTTAAATCAGGTAGCGAATTACGCTCAAAAAAGACAATTATGGCAAGAAGCAGGGCAAGCACTCCTTGAAGAATATTCATTGAGACAATAATTTTTTTACGATCATATCGATCCGTGATAACTCCAGCCGGAAGAGTAAATACTAACCAGGGCAGCCTGCTCATTACCGCAATCAAGGCGATGAGGAATGGATCGCGAGTAACGGCCGAGGCTAGCCAGGGAAATGCAACGCTAGCTAAGCCATCTCCCAAGTTGCTCGTAGCATGTGCGCTCCAAAGTCGCCAATAGTTCTTCCCTAACTTTGCGGAATTATCACTCACCGAAAAACTCTAGCCCACATCTTTCCATTAACTTAATGGTTCAATTGAGCGCTATGGCCTTTTCGTTTGCGGTCTCAAGAACCATCCCTGGTGAGCGCGGGCGAAGCGGTTCAATTCAAACACCACACGGCGAAATAAAAACCCCCGCATTCATTCCAGTCGGCACAAAAGCCACCGTTAAATCAGCACTTCCAGAATCAATTTCAGATCTTGGAGCACAGGCAGTTCTAGCAAACGCCTATCACCTTTATCTACAACCAGGACCCGATACTCTCGATGAGGCCGGTGGTCTTGGAAAATTCATGAATTGGGATAGACCAACTTTTACTGATAGCGGCGGATTTCAAGTCATGTCACTTGGGGTTGGATTCAAAAAAGTCATAGATATGACTGGGGATTCCCTTAATTCAGATGACGTAATTGCCGAAAAGCGAGAACGACTTGCTCATGTGGATGATGACGGAGTCACCTTTAAATCTCATCTTGATGGATCGATGCATCGCTTTTCACCAGAAATTTCTATGCAGGTGCAACATAAAATTGGCGCTGACATAATCTTCGCTTTTGATGAACTTACAACCCTTCATAACACCCGCAAGTACCAAGAGGACTCGTTAGAGCGAACCCGACTCTGGGCGATTAGATGTCTTGATGAACATAAGAAGTTGACTGATGCAAGATCGAGTAAGCCATATCAAGCTCTATTTGGCGTGCTACAAGGCGCACAATACGAGGACTTAAGGCGAAAGGCTGCGAGAGATTTGGGCTCGATGTCATCTAGCGGAATTGAATTTGATGGCTTTGGAATCGGTGGGGCGCTAGATAAGTCAAAGCTCGGCACGATAATTAGTTGGGCTGTTGACGAATTACCCATCAACAAGCCCCGCCACTTGTTAGGGATTGGCGAACCTGCTGATCTATTTGCTGGAGTTGAAAATGGAGCCGATACCTTTGATTGCGTAGCTCCAACCCGAGAAGCGCGGACCAGCGCGGTCTACTCACCTACGGGCCGTTTTAATGTTTCAGGTGGTTCCTATCGCCGCGATTTCTCACCCATTGATTCTTCGTGCGCCTGCTACACATGCAAAAACTACTCTCGTGCCTATATAAATCACCTATTTCGAGCCAAGGAGATTCTCGGTCCTACCCTCGCCACAATTCATAATGTTTACTTCATAGTAAATCTAGTGGAGAAAATGCGCGAAGCGATTGAGCGCGGTGACTTTAAAGAATTTAAGAGAGAATTTCTTGGACGTTATAAGGGATCTGAATAAGAGAATTACGAACTTAAGTATCGTTCGGGTCGGTTAGAACAGAACCTGATTAAGAGTGAGGCGATAACGGTTGTAAGAATCACATAAGTGATTGTTAAAGATTGTAAATCTTTTGCAAATGTGGCACTTGCAGCAAGTCCAGCAATCACAATCGAAAATTCCCCTCTTGGTATAAGAATTGCGGCAACGCGCATGACTCCGCGTTCTTCGGCTTCATCTTTCATGGCCCACCAAGCAGTAAGCCACTTTGAGCCAACGCCAATCACTGTGAGAAGTAGCGCGGGTATTAATACCGAAGGGATATCTAGCGGATCAGTTTGTAATCCGAAAAAGAGAAAGAAAATTGCTGCGAAGAGATCGCGTAGCGGTGCGAGTCGAACTCGAGCCACAATTGCAACATCACCGGTAAGAATAAGTCCCACAAGAAATGCAGCTACGGCGCCAGAAAAACCAATGTAAGTCGCAAGACCTGAAGCTAGAAGCGCCGCTCCAAAGACGGTAAGTAAAAGCGTTGCGGAATCGCCCATAATGTTGGGAGCGTGCGGAATATGAAGTCCGCGCGCAGCAAGTAGAAGCGCTCCCCCGGCAATCAATAGCGCAATTGAAATTGAAATCAATCCAGTCACGAGTGCCACTGAGGCGATAATCGCACTGAGAATTGGAAGATAAACGGCGAGAAATAGGTCTTCAATAACAAGAACGCTGATTGCGCGTTTAGTTGAATGCAGACCGGTAAGAGAGCCATCTTTTATTAGCTGGGCAGCGATTCCAGATGATGAAACAAATGTGATTCCACCTAATACAAGCGCGCCTACCAAGCCCCAACCCATTAGAAAGCCGAAGAGAGCGCCGGGGGCTCCGTTTAGAATCACATCAACAAATCCAAGAGATTTTCGTGCTTTTACTGTCTCTACTAACTCGCCCGCAGAATATTCGAGCCCCAAAAGTAATAGCAGCAGAATTGCGCCGATCTGAGCCCCTAGGTTTAAGAAATCATCACTCAGATTTAACTCAACTATTCCGCCATTACCGAAAAACAATCCAGCACAAAGAAAGATCGGAACTGCGGAGAATTTCAATCTAGAGGCAAAGAATGCGGCGATCCCAAGAGCAATTAAAACTAAACCAATTTCGCCAAGAACTAAACCATCTTCTTGAGTTAGCTGAGCCGCGAGTTGCATTATCTAATTCTCTAACCTTGCGCCGCTTTAACGCCTTGCTCAAGATGAGCGCGAACATGGCGCGACATCATTGATACATAATTGAGAATTGTGATCTGCTCGCCATTAGGTCTAGTTCCGGTTCTAGCTAGCTGGCTCTCACGAAGTGATTGAAGAATTTCAACGTTACCTCGCCTAAGTGAGGTGAAAGAATCAATTGAGGTCTTTGGATCTCTATCAAGCTTTATGACCGCAAAAGCATCTTCGTCCCAGGAGCTAAATTTGTAGCCTTCTGAAGTGAGCATCATCCGCATACGAAGCGCGAGTGATATTTCAGCATCGGCTAAATGTGCGAGGCATTGAGAGGCGGTCCAGCCACCATCGGCCGGTTTTTTATCCATGCTTAGTGAAAATACCGCAGCGAACCGCTCAACTTCCTCGATATCAGATTTGAATTGATCTATTACTTCTTTACTCATGCCTCGAATCTACCCGAGAATGCTTAAGGGCAATACGCTCTTCCCTGATGAAGACGCATCGTTCAAATGTCTATGCACGAAATGGCGTAGTTGCAGCAAGTCAGCCACTAGCTGTCTCGGCTGGACTGGAAATCTTGCGCCGAGGCGGAAGCGCTATAGATGCCGCAATTGCGGTTAGCGCGGTCCTTGCCGTTACTGAGCCGGGTGCATCACATCTTGGTGGTGATGCCTTCGTCATCACACATAACGCGATGAAGAGAGAACAGGTCGCATTTAACGGAAGTGGCGAAGCGCCTCATCAAGCAACAAGTGATCAATTCAAGGGGAAAATCGATCATCACGGATTCAAAGCCGCAACCGTTCCCGGTCTGGTATCAACGTGGTTTGAGATTCATCAATACGGCGGCAATTTACCGATTAGTGATCTTATGCAGCCGGCAATCGAATATGCATCCTCAGGAATCCCAGTCACTTCTGGATTTGTAAGACGTATCGCACACCACCTTAAGCAATATCCCGAAACTTCGCTCTTTGAAGAGTTGAAGTTTTCTCGCTCCCTTAAAGCCGGAGAATTGTTGCTACAAGAACAACTCGCTAACTCTCTTGAATCAATTGCCCATGAAGGTCGCGCTGCCTTCTATCAAGGAGAAATCGCACAAGCTCTTATAAAGGCAAGTGGTGGTTGGTTTAGCCCCGAAGATCTAGAAAAACATAGAACAAGAAAAATTTCTCCGCTAAAGGTCAACTATCGCGGAGTTGATGTCCATGGCCAACCTCCCCCAAGTCAAGGAATGATTTTGATGGAGGAGCTACTTATTACAGAAGGTTTTGATCTTGCATCGCTATCTGAAGCTGAACGAATTCATCTCATGGTCGAAGCTAAAAAAATCGCTTTCCAAGATAGATATGAAATTCTTGGTGATCCAGAGTTTGTAGATATGCAAATTGACGAGCTCTTTAGTCAAGCTTCGATCAAATCAAGGCAGAGACTTATTGATAAAGAGAGGGCGAATGTTCAACCCGTTAATTACAACCAAGAAGGTAGCGATACGACATATTTCTTAACCGCAGACCGCGATGGCAACGCTGTTTCGTGGATTCAGAGCGTCTTTCATGGCTTTGGAGCATCCTGGGCTATACCGGGTACAGGAATAATTATGAACAATCGATTAACTGGGTTTTCACTTGATGCGAAGTCCCCGAATTTCATCACTCCTGGAAAGCGCCCGGCACATACTCTTAATGCTTGGCTGGCTACTCGAAAAGATGGCTCACTAGCGCATGTCGGCGGCACCCCAGGTGCAAATATTCAAGTACAAACTAACTTCCAGTTAATCATTAATGCGATTGATCTCAAGCTATCTCCTCAAGAAAACGCTGAGGCACCCCGTTGGCAACATCTAAATGGTCCTTCTTACTCAGATGCGGAAGAAAACTTCAACGGTCTATTACAAATCGAGAAGCGAGTTTCGCCTGATGTCATCAACGAACTCAAAGAACTCGGACATGAAGTGCAAGAGATTGGTGAATTCGCACATGGCTCCTCAGTTCAACTCTTAGAGGTTCGTGAGGATGGTACTTATGTAGCCGGTTCTGACCCGAGAACTGAGGGTCATGCCGCCGGCATCTAATAGAATCTGACTATGAAACTCTTTGATGAACTCGGTGGCCCCTTTGATTTGATTTTTGGTCTACCTGTTCATCCGCTAGTTGTTCACTCAGCCGTAGTTCTAGTTCCACTAGTTGCTTTCGCCGGTCTTGCGATGTCATATATTCCTAGTTTTTCGAGGAGATACGGGAAAGTCGTTTTGATCCTTGCGGTCGTTGCTCAAGTCTCACTTTTTGCAGCGAAACTAAGTGGTAAATCATTTGAAGAGAGGCTCGGCAAAGAAGTAGAGCGTCACGCTGAGTTTGGCGAAATTGCTCCTTTTACCTTTATTCCACTACTAGTGCTTCTCTATCTTCGCTGGCGCCTGGATCGCGAAGGTGCAACGACTGGGTCTCCCGCTCTTCGCCGGCTCGTCTCAATCCTCCTTGTCGCCGCCGCTATTTTCGCGCTGATCTATATCTTCCTAACCGGTCACTCCGGCGCCGATTCAGTTTGGGGATTTGTTAAAGATCTTTAATTAATGCTTACTGATTCGAAAGAGCAAAACGCTAAGTAGTCCGCTTATAAGCGAGCCAAAAATTACTGCGGTTACAGCTAGATCTTGGGTAGCGCCAGGATCAAAGGCCAATTTGGCTATGAAGATTGCGACGGTAAAACCAATACCTGCCGTGCTTCCCGTAGCGATTAACTTTAAGCCACCTCCACCTTCGGGCAACTCGGCAATTTTCGCCTTTGCTGCACTCTTTGCGACAAGGAAAATTCCGAATGGTTTGCCAAGAACTAGGCCGGCCATGATTCCCCAGGCGATTGGTGAAGTGAGGGCATCGCTGATTGATTCGGAATTAAGGACCACCCCTGAGTTTGCAAACGCAAAAACCGGTACCACAAAAAGCACTGATAAGTTATGAAACCTTGCTTCTAATCTCTCGACAATCGTAACGACGCCATCTTCATCATCACTCCAGCTCTTATCCAACACTGGAGTTGCGGGAGCAAGTATTCCCATGATTACACCGGCAAGAGTCGGGTGAAGACCTGCGCGATAGAGGCTGTACCAGAGCGCTAAGCCCACAAAGATATAGGCGACCATATTCATAACCTTAATTCGCTGCAAGAAGAGGACTGCGATTACTGCGAGTACGCCACCTGCCAACCAAGAAAAAACAACTCCAGTTGAATAAACAATCGCGATAATAAGAATTGCGCCTATGTCATCGATTACAGCAAGAGCCAACAAAAAAGCTTTTAGCCCTTGTGTTACTCGAGTACCCATTAAAGACAAAACTCCTACTGCCAAAGCAATATCAGTCGCTACCGGAATTGCCCAACCTTCTGCGGCAACATCACCGGCGATTGCTAAATAAATTAG
>VGAG01000018.1 GCA_016870835.1 Actinomycetota bacterium
CGCCACCAGTCACATCAAGTGTGACTTCGTAGTTGTGAACCTTTAGATGGGATGACCGTTCGGCGGCTTCTGCACGCGAGAGATTGTTTCCTGGCATGCGCGTATCCAAGCAGAGATGGCACTCTTTGCCACTATGGAGCAGCTCACTCCCAAGAAGTTCCGATTAAGAAGCTTCCGGCTTCGTGGCGAACGTATGACTAAAGCGCAATCCGAAGCGTTACTAAATCATTGGAATCGATTTGAAGTTCCACTTGAAGGCGTTATCGATCCGCCCAGTCTTTTCTATGGAATCAAGCCAGAGAAAGTCATATTTGAAATAGGTAGCGGCATGGGCGAAACCACCGCCAAGATTGCAGTGGCAAACCCCACGAATGGATATGTAGCAGTTGAAGTCCACAAACCAGGAATCGGTGCGCTCATCATTCATGCGGAGAGCCTTGGAATTCGAAACTTAAAGATCATTAATGAAGACATTATCGATGTTCTACATGATCACATCGCGGATTCCTCAATTGATGGTTTCCATATCTTCTTTCCTGATCCTTGGCCAAAGCGAGCACAACACAAACGACGATTACTACAACCAGCTTTCATCGAGTTGCTAGCGCAAAAAATGAAAAGTGGTGCTGAGATTTCTATCGCCACTGACTGGCTTCCTTATGCAAAGGAAATTGAGAAAAACTTTAGTAGTAATAATTCTGTTATTGGCGGAGTAATAGAGAGACCATCTTGGCGGCCCATCACTAAATTCGAAGGTAAGGGAATTTCAAAAGAACATGTTGTTACAGACCTTCACTACATGCGTCGCTAAATCTTTCCGCCCTCTTCATAGTTAGAAATCAAACCAATTCTTCGCACATGTCTCTCATCGCCAGTAAAGGGAGTTGCAAGGAAAATATCTACAAGTTCCAAACAGAGCGATTCATCATGCATCCGCCCTCCGAGTGAGATGACATTGGCATCGTTATGTTCGCGAGCTAACTTGGCAATCTCTTTGCTCCATACGAGCGCTGCGCGAACGCCCTTAACCTTATTTGCAGCTATCTGCTCGCCATTTCCGGAGCCACCTAGAACTATCCCAAAAGAGCCTGGTTCATTTGCTACAGCTTGCGCTGTTGGAATACAGAAAACTGGGTAATCATCTAAAGGATCGAATGAGTGTGGTCCGTGATCAACAACCGTGTGGCCTTTTGATTCAAGGTGTTTAACAATGCGATTCTTGAACTCTAAACCTGCGTGATCACTTCCGATATGTACTTTCACTTCCCAACCTTCTCAAAGAATTGGCAAGAAATGAAAGAACCACCGGTTTTTAATTCGGTGGTTCTCACTAGGAGGAGGTGTTACTTACTAAAAGGGAAGTAGTGGAGTTTTAGTTAAGCCGTAGGGCCCTTGCCACCCTTCATACCCTTGTGCGGGCCAAATCCGTCGCGAGGACCCTTAGCGCGTTCAACGCCGGCGGTAACTCGATCTTTAACATTGGCCTTCAACTTAGTTGCCTGGTCGGCAGTCAACTTGCCGGCAGCAACAGCATCATCAATCTGCTTGGTATGGAATGCAACAAGAGCAGCGATCAACGCATCTTTCTTTGCACCCGCAATAGTGGCGAGAGTGTCGCCTGCTTTCATACGAGCAGTGAGATCAGCTTCTGAAATTCCTAAAGTATCTGTAATCACTTTGATATGAGCGGCACGCATTGCATCATGTGCTGCCTTGCCAGCTGCTTTGAAATCATCCATAGCTTTGGTGATTGCATCTACTTGCGCTTGTGTCAAAGTTCCCTTTGAAACTAAGCCTCCCAGGATCTTTGTGAATCCGGCACCGCGATCACCTTTGCCATCATGTGCAACTGCACTAGTGATTGATCCCAGAGTAAGTGCTGCACCAGCAATCACTGATGCTGCAATTAGCTTTTTCTTCATCTACTAGATACTCCTGTCTTTTAGTTAATGCGTCGAACACCCTCATGTCCGATGAGTGGATAGAACTCCTTTGTCCTGAATACCTTGGTCGATATCCATGTGAGACACATGTGAATGCTTCCCGATACTGGGAGGTTATACGCGCTCAACCTGAGAATTCCTATAGATAAACCCCTCTGTTTTCCACCCAAATCGGGCACCAAACTCAACTACCGAACCTCCATCTTGGGGGACCCAAACCCCTCAAGGAGGGGCGCCATGCAAGTAAGAAATATGTCTAGCCTCTTGTTCTCACTCGTAATGTTCCTAAACACAATTGAAATCTCTCCAGCATTTAGCGCTGGTAGAACTAATCAATCAATCGCCAACACTGTACTAAGCGGAAAAGGTGCGCCAACCGCCAAAGTTGGAATCAATGGCGATTTCTACATCGATACTTTGAATTTAAATATGTATGGCCCAAAAGTGAAGAACCGTTGGCCGGTGCCATTTAGCTTGCGCGGTCCGGCAGGAACAGATGGAAAAGAAGGTGAAAGAGGATCAAGCACTACAGGTGCAGAAGGTTCTCGTGGCGCAAAAGGAGAAGTTGGCGAGAAAGGCGATAAGGGAGATAAGGGCGATAAAGGTGACATCGGAGAGAAAGGAGAGAAGGGCGAAAAAGGTGATGTTGGTTTGCGTGGTGCAACTGGTTTAACCGGAGCAACAGGTGCAACAGGTTTAACAGGCGCAGCGGGACCTGCAGGTGCAACAGGTCCAATTGGATTAACCGGTGCAGCAGGTGCAACGGGAGCGGCGGGATCAATTGGTTTAACAGGAGCAACTGGCGCAACAGGATCAGTTGGGTCAACGGGTGCTACTGGTCCGACAGGTCCTACAGGAGCAACCGGCGCAACTGGTCCCACAGGAGCAACCGGACCAACCGGCGCAGCGGGTGCAACAGGATCTACAGGCGCGACAGGTCCATCAAATGCTTACAGCGTTTCCATTCCAAGTTTTACTCTCTCTACTTCGACTCCTAACACTTCTTCACTTTCAACGCCATTTGGATCCCTGCAAGTTGGCAAGAGTTATGTCTTTGAGTTAAAGGTGATTGGAAGGAGTGATTATCAAGGTGGAGAATATGGATTGACGGTTACTTCAGGCGGAACTGGGAATAGCCTCGTATACGAATACACGACATCTTTGATTCGAGATTATCGCGATGAAATAGGTGCGCGTCACTATCACTTCAATGTAATGGGGACAATTGTTGTAGGTAGTTTGACGAGTTCGCTAACTGTTGCGATTACCGATGGAACAGGCAATAGTGGTTCCAGTCCTATGACACTACGAGGACTTGCGATATTTCAATTGGTCGGAAGTATCAACTGATGAATGAATCAATATGAATCGTAAAACTTGGAGCGGATGACGAGAATCGAACTCGCACCATCAGCTTGGAAGGCTGAAGCACTACCATTATGCAACATCCGCATTTATTGCTTCCTTAGGGCTTTACGTCCTAAGGGGGCAAAGGTTATCGGCTCAGGTAAACAGTTGTGAATTCTTCATCTAGACTAAGCCGTCTACGTCGCGGGGCGTAGCGTAGTGGCTAGCGCGTCTGCTTTGGGAGCAGAAGACCGTGGGTTCGAGTCCCTCCGCCCCGACCAGGAAAGTTCAAATAGAAAGTCAGGAGTCCCGTGAAGAGCGTTGTCGAATCCCTTTCGCCGACCCGGGTGCGCATCATCATTGATGTTGATTTCAAAGATCTAGAACCACATGTAACCGTTGCTTATGACACTCTTGCTCATCAAGTTTCAATCCCAGGTTTTCGTAAAGGAAAAGTTCCTCGCCAACTAATTGATCAACGATTTGGTCGTGGCACTGTTTTGAATGAGGCTATCAATAACGGTTTGCCTGACTTTTATTCAAAGGCTGCGCGTGAGCATGATGTTCTCGCTGTCGGAAGACCCTCAATCGATATCAAAGAACTAAAAGATAATGAAGTTGTTAAGTTTGAAGTAGAAGTAGATATTCGCCCTGAGGTAACTCTTCCTGATTTCTCATCAATTGAATTAAGCGTTGATGATGTTGTGGTTAATGATAAAGATGTAGATGAGCAGATTGAAGTGCTTAGAACTCGTTTTGGAACTCTCACTACCGTTGAAAAGGATGCTACTTCTGGAGACTTTGTGACAATTGATTTAGTTGCAAAGCTCGATGGCAAAGAAGTTGAGGGTGGCACAGCTAATGGAATTTCATATGAAGTTGGCTCAAATCGAATGATTGATGGCCTTGATGCCGCACTTGAAGGAATGAAGGTTGAAGATAGCAAGACTTTCAATACCCAATTAGTTGGCATGAAAGAAGGAGATACCGGCGAGGTGACTGTAACCCTCAAGGCTGTGAAGAAACGCGAACTCCCAGAATTGAATGATGAGTTTGCAAAGTTAGCTAGTGAATTTGAAACTTTAGATGAGTTAAAGAAGGACGCTCGTGAGCGGTTGGAGCGTTTGAAGGCTATGGAACAAGGCACCCAGGCTCGCGACAAGCTCCTAACCCACTTATTGGATACCGTTGAAGTTTTAGTTCCTGAACAGCTTGTAAAAGATGAGGTCCAAGATCGCCTTGAGAGAGAGAACCGGCTTGAGGATGAAACTCATCGAACTGAAGTAACTGATGAAATAACTCGCTCTATTCGCGCTGATTTCTTACTCGATTCGATTGTTAAGTCTGAGGAAGTTCAAGTTACTGAGGCTGAGTTAACTGAGTATTTGATTCGCACCGCTGCAAGATATGGAATGTCACCGGATCAATTTGCAAAACAGATCTCTGAGGGTGGCCAAATCGCAGCGCTGATGGCAGAAGTAGCGCGGACAAAGGGTCTAGCTGTTGTGCTTGAGCGAGTGAAGATTAAGGATGCATCGGGTCGCCAAGTCGACCTCTCAAAACTCGCACCTAAGCCTGCAGCCGAAGTAGCAAGCGAATAGTTATCCGCCCTGAGCGAACAAGGGGCGAATTTGAGGAATTAGGGAAGCAAAAACTTACTTGGGGCGTTAGGGTCACTACATAACAAATACGTAGGAGGACTTTGGTGGAGCTCAATACCCCACGCCTAGCGGCATCAAATGCTGGTGGGTTGGATGATCAGGTCTATAACCGACTACTTAAGGAAAGAATTATTTTCCTTGGTTCAGTAGTAGAAGATTCGATGGCAAATGCAATTGCAGCTCAGATGCTCCTACTTGCAGCTGAAGATCCAGAGAAAGATATCTTTTTATATATCAATTCACCCGGAGGTTCGATCTCAGCGGGTATGGCTATCTACGACACCATGCAATACATAAAAAATGATGTGGCAACAGTTGCGATGGGCCTTGCGGCATCGATGGGCCAATTCCTTCTCTGTGCTGGTGCTCCCGGAAAGCGTTACGCGCTTCCACACGCTCGCATCATGATGCACCAACCATCCGGTGGAATTGGTGGAACTGCATCAGATATAAAAATTCAAGCAGAGCAAATGTCATTTACCAAGAAGTCGATGGCGGACTTGATTGCTTTTCACACCGGTCAGAAAGTAGACACTATTACTGCTGATTCTGATCGTGACCGTTGGTTCACAGCTGAAGAAGCGAAGGGCTACGGTTTTGTTGACCATGTTGTTAAATCTGCCGGCCAAGTATCTGGAAGTGGAGGAACAGCACGATGAGTAAGTACGAATTCCAAAATCGCTACGTTCTTCCAACTATCGAAGAGCGCACCTCTTATGGTTATAAGCGTCTTGATCCCTACACAAAGCTATTTGAAGAGCGCATCATCTTCCTTGGTCAAGGAATTGATGACACCGTTGCAAACGATGTGATGGCGCAACTTTTGACGCTTGAGTCGATGGATCCTGATCGTGACATCATGATGTATATAAATTCACCAGGTGGATCTTTCACTGCTCTGACCGCTATTTATGACACGATGCAATTCGTTCGCCCTGATGTCATGACAATCTGTCTTGGCCAAGCAGCATCAGCTGCTGCCGTTCTCCTTGCGGGTGGAACTGCTGGCAAGCGTTATGCACTTGAGCATTCAAGAATTCTTATCCACCAGCCTTACAGCGAAGGTGGGGGACAGGGTTCTGATATCGAGATTCAAGCTAAAGAAGTTCTTCGTATGCGTGAACTTCTCGAAATCATGTTGGCGAAGCACTCGAAGAAGAGCAAAGAAGAGATTGCAAAGGATATTGAGCGCGACAAGATTCTTACCTCAGCAGAAGCTGTTGAGTACGGACTTATCGACCAGATCCTGGCAACTAGAAAAGCTTCTTCAAAGAAGTAATTACTCTCAGGGCGAACAAGTTCCGCCCACATTAGAGGTAGCTTCGAATCTACGATTAGAGCCTTCCCTAGTGAAAGTTGGCATCTGTGACTCGCATCGGTGAAAGCGGCGACCTTCTTAAGTGTTCTTTCTGTGGCAAAACCCAGAAACAAGTTAAGAAATTAATTGCTGGCCCTGGGGTCTATATCTGTGATGAGTGCATAGATCTTTGTAATGAAATTATCGAGGATGAATTAAATGAGGCATCTGGCCTTGGTTTACAAGAACTTCCTAAGCCACAAGAGATTTACGACTTTCTAGATCAATATGTAATCGGCCAAGATCGCGCTAAGAAATCTCTATCTGTTGCGGTTTATAACCACTACAAGCGAATCAAAAATGGCGATCGCCGTCGCGAAGATGGCGTTGAGTTAGCAAAGAGCAATATCTTGCTACTTGGCCCAACTGGTTGTGGAAAGACTCTTCTTGCCCAGACTCTTGCCCGGATGCTTAATGTCCCATTTGCAATAGCTGATGCAACAGCGCTTACCGAAGCTGGATATGTTGGCGAAGATGTGGAGAATATTCTGCTTAAGTTAATCCAGGCTGCTGACTTTGATGTTAAAAAAGCTGAGACCGGAATCATCTATATCGACGAGATCGATAAGGTCGCACGCAAGAGCGAGAACCCTTCAATTACCCGTGATGTTTCTGGTGAAGGCGTTCAACAAGCACTCCTAAAGATCCTAGAAGGAACAACTGCCTCTGTTCCACCACAAGGTGGACGAAAGCACCCACATCAAGAATTTATTCAAATTGATACAACCAATGTTCTCTTTATTGTTGGTGGAGCTTTTGCTGGTCTTGAGAAGATTATTGAAGCACGCAAAGGCAAAGCCGGCGTTGGCTTTAACGCGGCTCTTAAAGTTGTGGGCGAGAGCGATAAAGTCGATCCATTCGCCGAAGTAATGCCAGAAGATCTTTTGAAATTCGGAATGATCCCTGAATTTATCGGTCGACTCCCAATCGTCACATCAGTTGAGAGCCTTGATAGAGCTGCACTTTTACAAATCCTTACTGAACCAAAGAATGCGCTTGTGAAGCAATACCAACACCTATTCGATATGGATGATGTTGAACTCGAGATTGCCAATGATGCCCTTGAGTTAATCGCCAACCAGGCAATCGCACGCGGCACAGGAGCGCGAGGACTCCGTGCAATTATGGAAGACATTCTGCTTCCAGTTATGTATGAAATTCCAAGCAAGAAGGAGATTGGCAAAGTTGTAGTGACTGCAGAAGTCATTAAGAGTAAGTCTTCACCTACTTATATGGAGCGTGGACCAAATAGCGTGAAGCGCACTGGTAAACGCGGAGAAGAGAAGACTGCTTAAGCCTCGGTAGAATCACCTTCTTATGTCCGAGTTACCCTCAAACTTTGCACCGCATGAAATTGAGGGCGCCCTTTACGAAAAATGGCTGAAGGCCGGATACTTCACAGCAGATTCAAAATCTGATAAACCGCCGTTCTGCATAGTCATACCGCCGCCGAACGTAACTGGAAGTCTTCATATTGGGCACGCGTTAGATCACACCTTGCAAGACATTTTGATTCGCATGAAGCGGATGAAGGGATTTGAAACGCTCTGGCTTCCCGGAATGGATCATGCCGGAATCGCAACCCAGAATGTTGTTGAACGAAAATTAGCTGAGCAAGGTAAGAGTCGCCACGATTTCACTCGCGAAGAATTTGTGAAGAAAGTTTGGGAATGGAAAGCAGAATCCGGTGGCGCGATTCTCGGCCAGATGAAACGGCTTGGAGATAGCGTTGACTGGAGCCGTGAGCGATTCACGATGGATGAGGGACTTTCACATGCAGTCCTAACAATCTTTAAACGGTTATTTGATGCAGGGCTTATCTATCGTGCGGAGCGAATAATTAATTGGTGTGTACGTTGCCGAACGGCGCTCTCTGATATCGAAGTTGATTACCAAGAAATTGATGGTGAGTTTGTTCAGATTCGATACGGGGATCTCGATGGCGACCATGTTTTTATTGCAACCACTCGCCCAGAAACGATGCTCGGTGATGGCGCGGTAGCGGTTAACCCGAATGATGAACGTTATAAGTCCATGATTGGCAAGAAAGTGCGCCTTCCATATGTAAACCGGATGATTCCAATAATTGCAGATGAGCTAGTTGACCCTGAGTTTGGAACGGGTGCGGTAAAAGTTACCGCCGCACATGACCCAAATGACTTTGAGATGGGGCTGCGCCATAACGTTCCGATGATCATCATCATGAATGAGGCTGGCGTGATGGAAGGAACCGGTACCCAATTCGATGGGATGGATCGATTTGAGGCGCGCAAAGCTGTGGTTGAACAACTTCGCGCCGATGGGTTACTTGGTTGGGAGAAGCGTCCATACAAACATAGCGTTGGACATTGCTCTCGTTGCAACACGATTGTCGAACCAAGACTTAGCATGCAATGGTTTGTAAAAGTTGCACCGCTTGCAAAAATGGCAGGAGACGCTGTTCGTGATGAACGCGCAGTCATCTCACCAAAAGAGTTGGAGCCGCGCTACTTTGATTGGGTAGACAATATGCATGATTGGTGCATCTCTCGCCAACTTTGGTGGGGGCATCGAATTCCAGTTTGGTACGGACCTAATGGCGAGATGCAAGTAGTTGGCCCTGGTGAAAAAGCGCCAACAGGTTGGGTACAAGATGAAGATGTTCTAGATACCTGGTTCTCCTCGGCGTTATGGCCATTTTCAACTCTAGGTTGGCCAGAAAATAGCGATGATTTAAAGAAGTTTTATCCCACAAGTGTTCTAGTTACTGGGTATGACATTCTCTTTTTCTGGGTCGCTCGCATGATGATCTTTGGACTTTTTGCGATGGATGGAAAACAACCTTTTGATGTGATTGCGCTTCACGGTTTAGTAAGAGATAAGCATGGAAAGAAAATGTCAAAGTCCAAGGGAAATGTAATTGATCCAATTGAATTTATGGATAAGTACGGAGCGGATGCGCTTCGCTTTGCGCTGGCGCGCGGTGCAAACCCTGGTACCGATCAAGCCCTTGCTGATGAATGGATTGCTGGAGCGCGAAACTTTGCGACAAAAGTTTGGAATGCAACTCGCTTTGCCATCATGAATGGTGCAACTACTGAGGGGGCTCTACCTAATCGAGATGAGCTAAATCATGTGGACCGTTGGATTTTGGATCTGCTTGATTCGACAATAAATGAAGTTGATTCTCTCTATGAAAGTTTTGAATTCGCAAAGGGCTCTGATGCGCTCTATCACTTTGCCTGGGATGAAGTCTGTGATTGGTATCTAGAACTTGTTAAGGACTCTTTTGCAAAAGGGGGAGCAGAAGCTGAGAAATCAAAGCGAGTTCTTGGCCATGTCCTTGATCAACTTCTCCGTTTGATGCATCCGAGCATGCCCTTCATCTCAGAAGCGCTTTGGACCTCACTCACAAAGGGTGAGACGCTCGTAATCTCAAAGTGGCCAACTGCGTCTAGCAAAGTTGTTGATGAGGAGTCGCAAGAAGTAGTTGCGGATATGAAGCGTCTAATTACCGAAGTACGTCGCTTTAGAAGTGACCAAGGCATTAAGAACTCCGCCCGGATTAAAGCTGAGATAAGTGGATTGTCTGGCGCACTCGCTAAGTACGAAGATTCAATTAGATTTTTAGTTCGCCTAGATAGTAAGGGAGAGAGCTTTAATCCAAGTGCAAAGATTGAAGTGGGAAAGTTTGTAGTTTCATTTGATCTCTCAGGAGCTGTCGACGTTAAGGCAGAACGAGCACGTCTCACAAAAGATCTTGCAGCAATCGAGAAGGATCGTGAAACCGCTCGAGTTAAGTTAGAAAATGAGAACTTCATGGCCAAAGCTCCAATGGATGTAGTTGCCTCTATCAAGGAGCGGATGGAGTTCTGTGATGACGAGATACTACGAATCAAATCGCTCTTGGATTCACTTCCCAAATAATGTCTAAGCAGATTGATGAGATAGAGCAAGCACTTTTAAATCGCTGGCCTGAAACTCGAATTAATCCAACGCTAGAGCGGATTGCTCTACTTGCAGACATGCTGGGATCGCCGCAACTTTCATACCCGACAATTCACATTGCGGGCACAAATGGAAAGACAACCACAACTCGAATTATCGATTCGCTTGCAATGGAACTTGGTCTTCGAACCGGAAGATTCACTAGCCCACATCTTGAGAGTTTCTTAGAGCGGATCTGCATAAATGGCCAGCCCATCTCTGAAGAATTCATGATTGCAACATATAAAGATGTATCTCCTTACTTCCAATTAGTGGATGAGCGGATGTCTCACAAGCTCTCTTTCTTCGAGGCGATAACTGGCCTTGCATTCGCAGCCTTCGCTGAATTCCCAGTAGATGTTGGAATATTTGAGTGCGGTATGGGCGGGGAATGGGATTCGACTAATGTGATTGATGCAAAAGTTTCAGTTGTAACACCGATAGGACTTGATCACACCCAATATCTCGGCGATACCTTGGGCGCAATCGCAGAGACAAAGTCGGGGATCATAAAGCCCGGCTCTTTCGCTGTTTTTGCACGGCAAGAGCGAGATCCGGCCCAGGCTTTGATGAAGAAATGCGCTGAGGTGGAAGCGATTCCGATTCGTGAAGGAATTGAATATCAAGTCGCTTCCCGACAGATTGCCGTGGGCGGACAACTATTAACAATCAAAGGCGTCCATGGAGATTATCAAGACCTATTTCTTCCGCTTCATGGCGAGCACCAAGCAAGTAATGCTGCAACAGCTCTCGCTGCTATCGAAGTATTTGCCGGTGAAACGAAACTTGATGATGAATTAGTGCGGAGCGCCTTTGCAAGCGCTACCTCTCCGGGGCGTTGTGAGATTGTGCTGAGAAATCCCACCGTGATAATTGATGCAGCGCATAATCCTCATGGAGCCGTTTCACTTCGTCGCACAATCGAGAGTGAATTCGATTTCGATTCAGTCATAGGAATAGTTGCGGTTATGGGTGATAAAGATACGAGCGGGATACTTGAGGAATTTGAAGCAATTATGACGACCGTGATTATTACCCGTAACTCGTCGCACCGAGCAGCTCCAATCGATGAACTTGCAAATGAAGCGCGCCAAATATTTGGTGACCATAGGGTTGTAACAAGAGAGTCCCTTGAGAGTGCAATTGAAGCCGCCGTAACTCAAGCTAAATTTGAGAGCGAGATGAATGAAAAATCTTGCGCAGTCTTGATTGCGGGTTCGGTAATCTCTGCTGGCGAAGCCAGGGCAATAGTGCGAGGGAAGTATTCAAAGTGAAGATGTTGGCACGGAGCGTTCTCTCCATGGAGATCTTGCTTGTTGGTTTTGCGCTCTTACTCGCGAAAGATCAAACGAGCCAGGCTGGCCTTTACTTTGGATATTTCATTCTTCTACTTAACATTCTTGCCCTAGGAACTTTGCGAAATAAGTTGGGATGGATTCTTGGTTGGGCGGTCCAAGTTTCGCTCATCATCTACGGCTTCTACATATTCATGATGTTCTTTATAGGCGCGCTCTTTCTAGCTCTCTGGATTACCGCCATAGTGGTGGGGCAGAAGGGTGAGGCGATCAAGCGGGCTCGCGAAGGCGAAAATCCACAATAGACTTCACCCCGTGACTTCCACATCAACCGGTAGCGAAAGAACTCTCATCTTGGTAAAACCAGATGGTGTTCGTCGCGCTCTCGTTGGCGAAATCATCGCTCGCGTCGAAGCTAAGGGCTATGTAATTAGTGAGTTGAAGATGATGAGTGCGGATCGATCAACACTTGAAGCGCACTACGCCGAACATAAAGGCAAGCCATTTTATGAACCACTAATGGAATTCATGTTGAGTGGTCCGATGGTTGCAATGATTGCAGAAGGCAATCGAGTAATTGAAGGGTTTCGCTCCCTTGCTGGAGTCACCGATCCAACGCTTGCAGCACCAGGAACAATTCGTGGTGATTTAGCACGTGATCAAGGTACAAAAGTTGTTCAAAACCTCGTGCATGGTTCTGATTCAGTTGAATCAGCTGAGCGTGAGATAAGTATTTTCTTCCCCAAGAAATAAGGAGTAAAGAAATGGCAAACCAGCTCAATCGTTGGACTTTCCTCGGTCGCGATATGGCAATCGACCTAGGAACCGCAAACACCCTTGTTTATGTTCGCGGCAAAGGCATTGTCCTTGATGAGCCCAGCGTTGTTGCTGTCCATCAAGACACCGGCGCCGTACTTGCTGTTGGTATCGAGGCAAAGAAGATGATTGGTAGAACTCCTGGAAATATCGTTGCAATTCGACCACTCAAAGATGGCGTTATTGCCGACTTCGATACGACCCGCGAGATGATTAAGCACTTCATCCGCCAAGTTCATAAACGCACCTATCTTGCTAAACCGCGCATCGTTGTCTGCGTCCCTTACGGAATTACTGGCGTAGAACGTCGCGCCGTTGAAGAGTCCGGATATGAAGCCGGAGCGCGTAAGGTCTACATAATTGAAGAGCCAATGGCAGCTGCAATTGGAGCTGGCCTTCCTATCCATGAGCCGACTGGAAATATGGTGGTAGATATCGGCGGCGGAACTACCGAAGTTGCTGTTATTTCCATGGGTGGAATTGTTTCAGCTACCTCGATTCGCACCGGCGGCGACAAGATGGATGTAGCAATCATTGATTGGATTAAATCGGAATTTGGCTTACTTCTCGGCGAGCGAATGGCTGAACAGATAAAGATGGAAATCGGCTCGGCATATCCGCTACGGGATGAACCTGATGCCGAAATTCGCGGTCGCGATATTGCAACTGGTCTTCCTAAAACTGTTGTTGTCTCCTCAGATCAAATCCGAAAAGCGCTAGAGAAACCAGTCATTGATATCGTCAACGCTGTTAAACAAACACTTGATAAGACCCCACCTGAGCTCGCGGCGGACTTGCTGGACCGGGGAATCGTTCTTACTGGTGGTGGAGCACTACTTAAGGGCCTTGATGAACGGTTACGCCATGAAACAAATATGCCGGTGCATGTTTCAGAAGATCCACTACGTGCTGTTGTCGAAGGAACCGGACAATGCATCGAAGAATTCGAAGCGCTTGAGAAAGTTCTGATCTCGGAGCCACGCAGATAAGTCGATGGCCACGCGCGGAACGAATAGAGCGAGACTACTTCTAGTCTCCCTACTCGTAACTTCGCTACTTTTAATAACCCTTGATCTTCGTGGCGCAAATGTCATTACCGCGGTTCGCAGCGCCTCCCAAACAATTCTTGCTCCATTTCAAAGCGCTGGAAGTGCAATCCTCTCTCCAATAGGCAACTTCTTTAGCGATCTCTTTAATCTGGGAAACACTAGGGAGCGAATTGCAGAGTTGGAGAGAGAGAATGAAGAGTTAAAGTCACAGGTTATTCTTAACGAAAATCTTGAAGGTGAACTTGCCCAACTAAAAGGTGTTCTAGATCTAGCTGGAAAAGCCCGCTTTAAGACAGTGAGCGCTCGAGTGATTAGTAAGGGTGGAACTTCTACCTTTAGTGAGACTTTAGTTTTAGACCAAGGTTCAAGAGCCGGTATTCGCGCCGATATGACTGTGATATCCGAAGCCGGACTAGTCGGAGTTGTTAAGTCGACTAGCGCAAATACCTCTGTGGTTCTTTTGATGAATGATCCTGCATTTCGAGTTGGAGTAAGAGTTGCAGGAAGTCAAGATATGGGAGTTCTTGCTGGGCAGGGTCGAAATCTCTATTCCCTGCAAATGTTAAGCGCGAGTGCAAATTTAAGTGTTGGCGATGTTCTTCTTTCGAGAGGAAGTTCGGGCGACTCACCATTTGTGCCTGGTGTACCAGTAGGAAAGATTGTCTTTGTTGATAACGCGGCTGGACAACTTACAAAACAGGCGAGGGTAGAAGGCTTTGTTGATCTAAATTCATTAGGTGTGGTGAGCGTTGTTCTAGATTCAAGGGGAAATAACCCAGGAGATGCATTAGTTCCTGCTGCACCACGACCCGCTCCCACTGTGACTGTTTATGTTACGCCTTCACCAACTTCAAACGAGTAGATATGTCGCTGAGTCGGATTCCCTTAGTAGCAGGTCTTTTAATCATTGCATTTGTTATTCAAGAAGCCTTTATAAATAGAATCAATTTCTTTCTCGGTGGATTTGCCTTCTATCTCGCTTTCTCAATCGCATGGATTTTAAAGGAAGATCGTTCAACTGCTGTATTAGTTGGTTTCATATCCGGTCTAATTGCGGATCTTTCACCGACTCTAGAAGCTCCATTTGGTTTATGGATGTTGGTGATGACAGGTTTTGCATTTGTTCTGACTACTTACGTACGTGGTTCGCTAGACCCAAATTTAAGTCCACTCACGCTCTCGGTCGTAACTGCAGCCGCAAGTGCGGTTGCGCTGATTCTCTTTCTAATTTTTGGAGCCATCCTTGGGCAAGACGTTGCACCTCTTAATGCAGTGATCCGAGAGATATCTGGGAATACATTCTGGTCTTTTTTGCTTTCGCCACTCGTTATTCCCTTCGCTTTGAAAATGCATAATCTCTCACTCACAGCGAGGGAACGCTAAATGCGAGATAGGTCATCAATAGCAATTGTCGTAGCCCAGATATTTGTAGCTTCCTTAATGATTGCACTTTTTGGTCGGCTTTTTTATCTGCAAGTAGCTGATGGTCCGCGCTATAGAGAAGCAGCCTTAGATATCCAAAGCCGGGACATAGTTACCCCGGCGTTAAGAGGGCTCATTGTTGATAGCTCTGGTGAACCACTCGCATTTAATAAGGCAGGCCTCATGGTCACCGCAGATCGCTCGGTTCTTGATCGAGAAGCCGACAAAGGTAGATCAATTCTCATTCAAGTCGCTCAAGTTTTAGATTTAGATGAAGGTGATGTCTTCGTTCGAACTAGGTTATGTGGCGAGTTGCCCAAGCAAGAGCGTAATGGCTGCTGGAATGGAAATAGATATCAACCAATTCCTATCACTAAAGATGCAACTGAGAATCAAGTTCTAAAGATATTAGAGAGCTCAGATCGTTATCGAGGCATTAGTGCCGAACCGGTCTCTATTAGAAATTACCCAGCAACTTCTGGTGAGCGCGCTACCCATGTCCTTGGTTATGTGGGACCCGTAACTGAAGGGGATTTAAATAACGAAGAGGGAAAGCGGTTTTATAGAAACGAACTAATTGGTAAGGCAGGAATGGAATATGTTTACGACGAGAGCCTTAGGGGAGTACCAGGTGTAAGAACAGTCATTGTGAATTACAAAGAAGCGGTGACGCAAGAGTCAAGAAATATAGCGCCAATTCCGGGAAATCATTTAGTTTTAAATATAAATGCGAAATTGCAGTCAGCAGTAGAGCGAGAGCTACGCGATGCCGTTTTACGTGCACGCTCACTTGGCTATCGAGGTGATTCTGGAGCCGCAATCGTTACCGATCTTGAAGGTCGAGTACTCGCCATGGCTTCGTATCCAGACTATGACTTAAATATCTGGGAGAACGGAATTACCATAAAACAAGCGCGCGAGTTATATAGCGCTCGAACGGCAGTGCCCGCGCTATCGCGCGCCATTCAAGGTTCATTTGCGCCAGCTTCAACTTTCAAAGTGATCTCACTTTCTGCTGCGGTGAGTGCGAATTACAGCATGCAGAAGAGATATGACTGTCCGGCCACAGTCCAAATTGG
>VGAG01000019.1 GCA_016870835.1 Actinomycetota bacterium
AAAGAGTGCCATCTCTGCTTGGATACGCGCATGCCAGGAAACAATCTCTCGCGTGCAGAAGCCGCCGAACGGTCATCCCATCTAAAGGTTCACAACTACGAAGTCACACTTGATGTGACTGGTGGCGAGGAGACCTTCTACGCCAAGAGCATCGTGAAGTTCTCTTGCAATAAGCCAGGTTATTCAACCTTTATTGATGCCGTTGGAAAAAGTTTAATTTCTGCAACCTTAAATGGAAAGGCGATTGATGCCTCTAAATTCACCGGCCAATCATTGATGCTCTCGAATCTAGAGAGTGAGAATGAACTTGTAATTGAGATTGAGGCATTTTATTCCAAGACTGGAGAAGGTCTACAGCGCTCAGTCGATCCCGTTGATAATGAGGTCTATCTCTACTCTCAAGGAGAAACAGCCTTCATTAGAAATATGTATCCCTGCTTTGATCAACCTGATTTAAAGTCAACTTTTGATTTTATTGTGATTGCCCCATCTCACTGGGAGGTAATCTCTAATAACCCAGTAAAGAATAAGAGTGATCTTGATGGAAAGAAGAAGTGGGAGTTCACCACTACCCCAATCATGTCGACTTACATCTCAGCTGTGGTTGCTGGTCCTTACGCCCATGTTCATGATGAATACAACGGTAAGAAGAAGATTCCGATGGGAATCTATTGCCGAAAGTCCCTCTTTGAACATCTTGATGCTGATGAGATTTTCTTAGTTACAAAGCAAGGCTTTGAATATTTCGAGCGGGTTTTCGGACTTGCCTATGCCTTTGATAAGTATGACCAAATTGCGGTCGTCGACTTTAACTGGGGCGCGATGGAGAACGCTGGTTGCGTAACTTTCCGTGAAGAAGTACTCGTATTCAGATCAAAAGTGACCGAGCGGATGTACAACGCGCGGGCTAACACGATTCTGCATGAGATGGCGCATATGTGGTTTGGCGACCTCGTAACTATGAAGTGGTGGGATGACTTGTGGCTAAATGAGTCATTTGCCGAGTGGTCTTCATATCTAGCCCTCGTTGAGGCAACACGGTTTAAGAATTCCTGGGCCGGATTTAATGCCGAGCGGAAGAATTGGGCCTATCGCCAAGATCAATTGAGTTCGACCCACCCAATTGCAGCTGACATGGTCGATATCGAAACAGTTAAGGCTAATTTCGATGGAATTACATATGCCAAGGGCGCCTCAGTTCTTCACCAACTAGTTGCCCATGTGGGTCGTGAGAATTTCATCGCTGGGCTACAGGTTTACTTTGCTAAGCATGCTTACAAAAACACAACCCTTGAAGATCTACTAAGTGAGCTTGAAGCAAAGAGCGGTAGAAATCTAGATAGTTGGGTTGCAACTTGGCTCCAGACAGCTGGTGTTAACACTCTCCGTCCTGTCATAAAAATTGCTGGTGAAAATTATGAATCGATTTCAATTAAGCAGGAAGCTCCGATAATTCCTGCAGGTTCAAAGGAATTGCGCCCACATCGTTTAGCGGTTGGCCTCTATGACTTAAAGGAAGGCGT
This sequence comes from Actinomycetota bacterium, assembly GCA_016870835.1. Lineage (GTDB taxonomy): Bacteria > Actinomycetota > Actinomycetes > Nanopelagicales > Nanopelagicaceae > MAG-120802. The sequence continues at coordinate 1,524 of VGAG01000019.1, forward strand.
TCTTTCCCGAAGAAAGTCAGTTGAACTTGATGTCGCTGGAGATCTGACGAATGTGAGTGAACTTGCGGGCGAAAAAGTTGCCGATCTACTACTAATAAATGATCGCGATCTCTCTTACGGAAAGATTCGTTTTGATGAGCGCTCCATAAATACGCTTAAGTCACATCTAGGGAAGTTAAATGACAATCTCTCTCGGGCGCTCTGCTGGTCAGCCGCATGGGACATGCTCCGTGATGCCGAACTCTCATCATCTGACTTCATAGATATTGCAATCGCTGGGCTACCTGGTGAAGATGACATAACGACTGTTACAGCCCTTGGAAACCAATTAATCTCGGCAATCGAGGTTTACGCCTCAGCGAAGAATCGGGATGCGCTTCGCGAAAAGGTTGCAAATACACTCTCCGCTCTTCTTGATAGCGCTAAGCCGGGAAGTGATTTTCAACTTCAGTTCGCTCGTGTGTTTGCAACCCTTGCTCACACTCAAGCGCACGGCTTGAAGGTACGCGAGCTCCTTGATGGAAAGTTAAATGGGCTTGTAATTGATGCCGATCTACGTTGGCACCTTTTGCTTGCACTTGTTGAGCGCGGACTTGCTGGTGCGAGTGATATCGATGCTGAGTTGACGCGCGATAACACCCTTACCGGAAAGTTGGCGCATGAGCGATGCATGGCAGCCATACCTTCAATGGAGGCGAAAGAGGCTGCATTTAAGAAGGCAACTGAGAACTTTGAGATAAGTAACTGGTCAAGACTCAACACAATCCAAGGTTTTGCCCGCCCGTTGCACCGCGAAATGCATGCCAAGTTCATAGATAAGTACTTTGCAGTGATCTTGGATATCTACAATCAACGCTCTTATGAGGACTCATCCACCGTCATCGACCTTCTCTATCCAAGTTATGTGGTTTCAAACGAAACGCTGGAGAAGACCGATAAGTGGCTTAATTCAGTTGGTAAGGATGCTCACCCGACGCTTCGCCGACATGTTCTTGAGGCGAAAGATTCGTTGGAAAGAGCTTTAAGGGTTCAAGCGGTAGATCGTTAAATTACTCGTTGATTCGAGTAAGAACATCTTGCTTAACGCGCTTTTTCTTAGCTTTAACATTTTCAGCAGTTACCACCAATAGCCATACTGCTAAGAAGATTCCGACTGGGGCGATAAAAAACCAGGTTATTGCTTCAATGAATGGAAGTGGTTCACCGGGCATGGAGCCATCTTCATTTAGCGCAAGAATCATGAGCGGAGTTTATGCAGTTGCAGCAACTACGCCAAATGGCTCGAGATATGGAACCCATCTCTTTTCTGCTCTTCCGGTTCCAAGGATTCGCCATGCGGCACCGACAGGTTCGCGTGGGATTGAGCGCAATCTCCAACCAAGTTCCTTTAAAGTTCTATCTGCCTTTAAGTGATTGCAGCGATGGCAAGCGCTAACGACGTTATCCCAAGTGTGATCGCCGCCGCGACTTCTTGGAAGAACATGATCAATTGAGGTAGCCGTTGCGGCACAATAAACACATCTTCCACCGTCGCGGGCAAAGATTGCGCGGCGCGAGAGTGGAACGGTGTGACGATAAGGAATCTTCACAAATTTATGGAGGCGAATTACAGCCGGAAGCATTAGTGAGCCAGAGGAATAACGAAGTTCAATATCGGATTCTTCAACCATCGTTGCGCGATTGTTCAAAACTAAAATGAGCGCGCGTCTATCAGAAACGACACCTAGTGGCTCGTAGGTGGCGTTTAGAACTAAAGTCCTTCTCGTCGTTGCCGACACTTTTCTAAACCCCTTTTTCCAACGCGTGGCTCGCGTCGTGGGGGAAATCCTGCCTCAAGAGAGTCAGAATTGGGCGGAATTAGGGTTAAATTCTTATAAAGTCCGGCTCAAATGAAGCTCGATTTAAGCGCACAAGAGGCCGCTACCTGGTTCCTCGGGGCCCCCATCCGCATCTTGGTCATCCTCCTCGTTGCCTTAATTCTCCAACGAGTAGCAACACGCGCCATTAAGAAAGCGCTCTCTAAAGTCGCAGAGGCCGACTTCATCCCGGGTGAGAGATCTCAAGCAACAAGACAGCGTGAGCGGGCGCGAACTGCAGCTTCGGTTATGAATAGCTCTTCAAAGGCGTTAATTGGATTAATCGCTGGCGCCATGATTCTTGGCGAACTTGGCGTTGATCTTGGACCGCTAGTTGCTTCGGCTGGCGTTGTTGGATTTGCAGTTGGTCTTGGCGCGCAAACAATAGTGCGCGACGTTTTCTCTGGAATCATAATGTTGATTGAAGATCAATATGGCGTGGGCGATGAAGTTGAAGTGCTAGAAGTCAGTGGAGTTGTTGAGACTGTTGGACTTCGTATCACAACAATAAGGGATAAAAAGGGAACGCTTTGGTATCTACGAAATGGCGAGATTCTAAAAGTTGGAAATAAATCTCAGAAAGTTCGTGGCTGATTTACCATTGAGCTAGCAGCCATAACCAAGTAATTCCACAGCTCTTCCTTTAAGTCCGGTCTCATTTCTAACTCATTTACCGCTGATTGCATATGCTTTAACCAGACATCCCGTTCTACCTCACTAATGTGAAAATTCGCATGGCGCATCCGTAATCTTGGATGACCTCTCCTTTCACTATAAGTAGTTGGACCACCCCAATACTGTTCTAAGAACATCAATAAGCGCTCAGCCGCGCCTTTGAAATCTTCATCAGGATACATCGGGCGAAGAACTGGATCTACGGCAACAAGTGCATAGAAATGTGAAACTAGTTTTTCAAAAGTGGCGCGCCCGCCCATCTCATCGTAAAGACTCATTTGCCTTTTAGTTTAAAGGACCATAAACCAAGTGCCAGGACTGGGATTGCTGCAAAGAAACAGAGCCAGCCATACGAAAGCGTCCCGATAATCACTCCGGCCAAGGCTCCTCCCCCGGCACCAGAAAGGTTCATCACAAGATCACTAGCGCCTTGGGCAGAAGTTTTTATATCTGGATCAACAGATTCAGTTAGATAAGCAGAGCCCGCTATTAGCGTGAAAGACCAGCCGAGACCAAGTAAGAACAAGCCCACCCCAAGAGTTATTGCATCATCTGCTGCGGCAAAACCTGAGATTAAAGTAGAGAGCAGAAGCGTTATGACGCCTATCTTTATTGAAGTAACTCGCCCTAAGCGATCACTTAGTGAGCCAACTATTGGCGAGAAGGCATACATCCCAAGAACATGAATGCTTATAACTATTCCGATAATTGTTAGCGTCACATCAACATGGGCCATATGAACTGGAGTCATAACCATTACCGAGACCATCGCAATGTGGCCTATCGCTATGGAGAGGATTGCAAAGAGCGCCCTTTCATTCTTCTTTATATGTGCAAGAGCGAGCTTGGTTGAGCGCTTTACTTCCGCCTTTGAAGTATTCATCTTTGCTGCTAGTTGGTAAGGATCTGGGCGAAGGAAAATTTGAATTACAAGTGTTGCAAGAAAGAGCGTTACGGCGGAAATCAAATATGGGCCAACCAGCCTCGGTAGACCAAGTCCCTCAGCAAGATTTCCAGAGGGCTCCATGAGATTTGGCCCGGCAACCGCGCCAATTGTCACGCCCCAAACAACAAAAGAAAGTTGTTTTGCTCGTGTCTCATCAGTTGCTAAATCAATTGCAGCAAACCGTGCCTGATACCCGGCCGCCGCAGCTGAGCCAACCAAAAATGTTCCTAGCAACATAAGAATCAAGTTCTCACTTGTTCCGCCCAAGATCGCAAATAGCGAGCCAAGAACTCCGGCTATATAACCAACTGAGAGCGCAAGTCGCCTTCCACCTTTTGCAGTTAATCTTGCAAGAGGAAGTGCAAGAGCAGCAGCGCCAAGTACGGATGAGGTTTGAGCGAGGCCAGCAAGGGTTTCCGAGTCTGTAATTGAAGCTACGAGAAGTGAGCCAGCAGCAACGGTTCCTGCGACCCCCAAGCCATTTAGAACTTGAGCTGATGCAAGGACTTTTACCGTCCGTGCCTGCTCTTTGATCACTTAGTGCGCATCCAGACTGCCGTATCGGATGGGAGCATGAAATCACGAATTGGCGAACTTGAGACAAGCAATTCGCCTTCTGGAAGTTTCACTTCGCCACCAAAGTTAACGAGACAAATGAACCCACCAGCTCTGCGGAAAGCGAGAACGTGTGGCGCAAAGTCAAACCACTCCATCTCGCCATCTCCAAGACCATTCTCTTTATGTCGAATCTCTAGAGCGAGGCGATACATATTTAAAGTCGATGCCGGGTCTTTCTCTTGTGATTCAACTGAGTAGTTCCCCCACCAATTAGGTTGTGGCAACCAGGCTTGATCCGGTGAAACTTTCGCATTACCAGAGAATCCAAAGGCAGAATCAGAAGAACTCTTCCATGGAAGTGGAACGCGGCAACCATCTCGACCTTTATCAATCTTGTTAGACATATTCCATCTTGGATCTTCTAAGCGATCTTCCGGAATATCTCGCACCTCAGGAAGTGCAAGTTCTTCACCTTGATAGATATATGCCCCGCCTGGAAGTGCCAACATTAACAACGCTCCCGCTCGAGCACGGCGCTTACCTAATTCAAGATCTAGTTTCGTGACATCGCCGTGGCGATCCAAAGTTGTCTCACCTGTGCCTGGTTGCAAGCCAAGTGCAAAGCGATCTACCGAGCGAACCACATCGTGATTATTAAATACCCATGACGCTGGGGCGCCGACATCTTGAATTGCCTTAAGCGAAAGATCAATGTTTTTCTTTAAGTCCTCAATCCCCCACTTAGAGGTTAAGAAATCAAAGTTAAATGAGTTAGCTAATTCATCTTTCCTTAAATAAAGAGCAGTTCGCGAGGCCGGTGAGACCCAGGCTTCTGCAACTGCCATGCGATCGCCCTCATAAGAGTCAAATATCTTCCGCCATCTTCTATAGATCTCATGAACACCATCTTGATCCCAGAATGGCATTCTCTGGGCAGCGAGCATTTCTGGTGAGGCGCTATCTCTATCAAGCACATCTGGAAGTCCTTCGGCCTTAACCATTCCGTGAGCAACATCGATTCGAAAACCATCTACGCCGCGATCTAGCCAGAACTTCAGTGTTCGCTCGAAATAATCATTTACTTCCGGATTCTCCCAATTGAAATCTGGTTGCTCTACTGCAAAAAGATGTAAATACCACTGGCCAGGTTTTCCATCTGCTTCTGTTATTCGATGCCATGCAGGTCCACCAAAGACTGCTTGCCAATTATTTGGAGGCAACTCACCGCTAGCGCCTTTTCCATCTCTAAAGATGTAACGGTCGCGTTCTTTCGAACCAGGCGCCGCCTTAAGCGCAGCTTGGAACCACTCATGTTGATCGGAGGAGTGATTAGGAACGATATCTACAATCATACGAATTCCCATCGCATGCGCTTCTTTAATCAATAACTCTGCATCTTTCAAAGTTCCATAATCCGGTTCAATATTCATGTAATCAGAGACGTCATAACCATGATCTTTTTGTGGCGACGGATACCAAGGCGTAATCCAAATTGCATCAATACCAAGCTTCTTCAAATAAGGAAGTCTTGAGCGAATTCCCTCAACATCACCTTTGCCATCACCGTTGCTATCAGCAAATGAGCGGATATAGATCTGGTAGGTAACGGCATCGCGCCACCATGGGCGGGAGCTACGCGGATTCTGCTTAGTCATTTAACTCTCCTGAATCAGATATTGCTCAAGGAACTTACGTTCCTCAGCGCCGAGGGGCCGCGACTTTGCGGCGGTGTGATCGACTCCTACTTGTACGGTGCGAACTCGAGCACATAGTTCGCCACCATTGCTTATCTCATAAACCATATGGAAGGAAGAGTTTCCAATCTTCGTAACCCAGAGAACTACATCAACGAAGATCCCGCCCGATGTGATGCCTTTGAGGAAATCAACTTCTGCTCGAGCGACAACCATCTCGCGGTCACGAATTCCGGGCTTCTCGCCCTTCGTTTGGTGTTGCATATGCGACCACTCGAAACGAGCTTCTTGGGCAAAAGTTAAATACTTTGCATTATTCACATGACCCATCGCATCAAGGTCATCCCATCTCACAAATGCCTTATGTGAGTATTTCATCGAGTTAACTTCCTATACGTAACGCGATGTGGGCGAGCTGCTTCAGGGCCAAGTCGATCAACCTTGTTCTTCTCATACGATTCAAAGTTTCCTTCAAACCAGAACCACTGTGAGTCACCTTCATAAGCCAAAATGTGGGTCGCAATGCGATCTAGGAACCATCTATCGTGAGAAATCACGACAGCGCACCCTGGAAAATCCAAAAGCGCATTCTCAAGCGAGCCTAAAGTCTCAACATCAAGATCGTTGGTTGGCTCATCAAGTAATAGAAGATTTCCGCCCATCTTTAAAGTCATTGCAAGATTTAATCTATTTCGCTCTCCACCAGACAAAACCCCTGCAGGTTTCTGTTGATCAGGTCCCTTAAAACCAAAGGCTGAAACATAAGCCCGGCTAGGCATCTCAACTTGTCCTACCTTCATAAAATCCAAACCATCTGAGACAACTTCCCAGAGAGATTTCTTTGGATCAATTCCGGAACGAGACTGGTCGACATAAGAAATCTTTACCGTCTCGCCAACTTTTATACTTCCTGAATCTGGTTTTTCAAGGCCAAGAATCATCTTGAAGAGCGTTGTCTTTCCAGCGCCGTTTGGACCAATAACTCCAACAATTCCGTTTCGAGGTAGCGAGAATGAAAGATTGTCTATCAATAATCGATCGCCAAAACCTTTACTCAAGCCCTCAACATCAACGACGATGTTTCCAAGCCTCGGGCCCATCGGAATTTGAATCTCTTCGAAATCAAGTTTGCGCGCCTTTTCAGCTTCGGCCGCCATCTCTTCATATCGAGCAAGACGCGCCTTTGACTTTGCCTGGCGACCCTTTGCATTTTGGCGGACCCAATCAAGCTCTTCGGCAAGCCGCTTGGCTCGCTTCGCATCTTTCTGACCTTCAACCTTTAAGCGGGCAGCTTTGGTCTCAAGATAGGTCGAATAGTTTCCTTCATATGGATAGGCGCGGCCACGGTCCAACTCAAGAATCCATTGGGCGACGTTGTCGAGAAAATAACGATCGTGGGTAATTGCAACAACCGTTCCCTCGTACTTTGAGAGGAATTGCTCTAACCAGAGTACAGATTCAGCATCAAGATGATTAGTTGGCTCATCTAGAAGTAAGAGATCTGGCTTTTGTAGCAACAACTTACAGAGCGCAACGCGACGACGCTCGCCACCAGATAGAACTTTCACATCTGCATCAGGAGGCGGACAACGAAGCGCATCCATTGCTTGTTCAAGTTGTGAATCTAAATCCCAAGCATTTAAGTGATCTAACTTCTCTTGCAAACTTCCCATCTCAGCAAGGAGCTTGTCGTAGTCCGCATCAGGGCTTGCCATCTCTTCTGAAACTTGATTAAAGCGAGCAAGGAGCGCCATCGTTTCGGCAACGCCTTCTTGCACATTTTCAAGAACGTTCTTTGAATCATTAAGCGGTGGCTCTTGCAGAAGAATTCCGACGCTATAGCCGGGAGTTAAATAAGCCTCGCCATTTGAAGGTTGTTGCAAACCCGCCATCATCTGAAGGACTGTTGATTTACCTGCACCATTTGGGCCAACAACACCGATCTTGGCGCCCGGTAAGAACATCAGGGTTACATCATCAAGTATGACTTTGTCGCCGTGCGCTTTGCGCACTTTCTTCATCGTATAAATGAACTCTGCCACGAGGCGAAACCCTATCGCGGCCCTTTACTGGGCCTTGCCCTTTTTAATGTACGGCTCGATTTCTTTAGCAATTTCTGGAACAGCCAGTTCCCCCTTAGAAATTGCTTGAATGAGCGCTTCGGCCTCATCAACCCCCATAATCAAGTCTCGCTTGTTAATAAGACAGAAGATGCGACCAGCCGACCATGAGAGTCGCTTGTTTCCATCTACCAAACTGTGGTTTCGTGCAATGGAGTGCATCAGAGCCGCCACTTTTTCAGAAAAAGTCGGATAAGCATCTTTGCCATAGACCGACATTTGAGGCCGAAGACTGGCAGACTCTAGAAGTCCGATATCTCGAATCTGAATATCCGGAATCAGCGCCTTACCGATTTCAACTAAGTCTTCGAAAGAAAGGTAGTCGATCGACTCCACTACTGGGCTAATCGCTTGAGGAGTTCTTTGTCTTCCTTCGCTACCAATGCAATTGCTTCTCTTAATCTCTTCTCACGCCTTGAGGTATAAGAATCGATCGCCGCAAGCGCCGCTTCGTGCATAGAGATTCCATCTTGCTTTGCGGCCTTACGCAATGCCTCGCTCTGCTTCGATGATAAGCGCAGGTTCATAGCCATGTCCGAATGGTATCACCGTGGTACCAACTGACTCTTGCCCTGTGCACAATCGCTAGAATTCAAGCCGTTGCGCCCGTAGCTCAGTCGGATAGAGCACCCGCCTTCTAAGCGGGTTGTCGCAGGTTCGATTCCTGCCGGGCGCGCATCTCATTTTCTTACAACCAAAAAGAAGAAATCCGGAGCCCATTTGAACTCCGGATCTATTCCCTTACTTATTCAGCTAATCAACCCCTCGAATTGATCAGCCAATCTTTGCGATGAGCTTCTTATTGAAGTCATAGAGCGGGCCATCGATTACAGCGAATTCCGTTTCAGGGAATCGCTTGGCGCACTCATCAAGGATGAAGGTCATCAACTTCTTAACAGCCGCCGCCTTCTCTTTATCCTTGTAGTTTGTAAGTACTAGTGCATACGAAGTCGAGCCAAGAAGATATGCGGCTGGATTCGAAGTCTTGTAATCCAAAGTAATCGTTCCATTGCTCTCATTGAGTGTTGCAGAGCCAAGGAATGCTGAAGTTCCTGCAGCTCCTGGATCAACTGCAACATCTGCATTGTTATATAACTTGGCAAAACTCAACTTGTTCTTGGTCGCATAATCCTTCTCGGCATATGTAATTGCGCCAGGAGTCTTCGCTGCTAATGAGGCTACCAATTCAGAGCCGCGGGCGCTTTGAATCTTTCCGAGGTTTGCAGGTGCATTTATCTGTCCTGGGAATGAAGCGTCAAAAGCGTTATTGCCATTCTTTGTCCAAACTGATGGAACAGCGGCACGGAGAAAGTTAGTAAGAATTCCACTTGTTCCAGAGGAATCAGCGCGATAGATAACGACAATGTCCTGCTTTGGCAGGCGAACATTTAGGCGAGTTTGTGAGTAACGCTTGATGATCGGATTTCCTTTAGCGTCTTTCTTTACGACAGTGTTAAAAGTGGACTGGCCACCAACTGTTGTCTTTACGCGCTCGGTCTCAAAGACTGGAGACTTCACGGCGCGAGCGTTATCTGCCTTGATTGCGGGGTCATCCCAACGAGTGATCTCGCGTGCAAAAATCTTTGCAAGTGTTGCTGGCGAGAGGTGTAGTTGCCCTCTCATGCCTGGAACGTTATAAAGAATTGCAACAGGCGCAGCAACAACTGGAAGGTGAATCATTCCAGCCGGAGCGGTTGAACCAAGATGCGGAGTATCTGACCATCCAAAATCAAAGTCACCCTTATCAATTCCAGAACGTCCAGCACCAGAACCGAGTGAGTTATACACATAGCTATCACCAGAGAATCGAGCGTATTCTGCTTTGCAGGCATCAAGAATTGGGTTGGCAAATGTTGCGCCACCTCCAACAAGATTTACGGCATGAGCCGGAGCTGCAATTAGCGATAGCGCGGCTGCAATAACCGCGATTTTCGAGAGTGTCTTGCGGACCAAGGTGGTCTCCTTTTTCTAGATTTAACTTGAGGCCAACTTAGATAGCGCGGTGAAACAAATTTCTATTTACTGCTTAATGAAACTTGAACGTAAAGTGAACAATTGACTAACCGAAACGCCCCGTTACGTAGTTCTCCGTCCGCTTGTCTTTGGGGTTGGAGAAGATCTCACTCGTTGGCCCCGTCTCAACCATTACGCCGGGATGACCATCCGCAAGGAAAAATGCTGTGTAGTCAGAGATTCGAGCAGCCTGTTGCATATTGTGAGTCACGATGATGATGGTCATGGTTTCCGAGAGCTCTCGGATTGTCTCTTCAATTCGTAGTGTGGATCCCGGGTCAAGTGCCGAGCATGGCTCATCCATTAAGAGAACTTGAGGATTAACTGCGAGAGAGCGCGCGATACATAGACGTTGTTGCTGACCGCCGGATAAAGAGCCACCATGTGCATCTAGTCGATCTTTGACTTCATTCCAAAGTCCTGCTCGAACTAAGCACTCCTCCATCAATTGATCCTTATCGCTCCGCTTTAATTGTGCGAGGCGTAGACCAGAGAGAACATTTTCACCAATAGTCATTGATGGGAATGGATTTGGCTTTTGAAATACCATGCCGATTTTTAGGCGAATCTTGGTGACATCAATTCCAGGTGCGTAGATATCTTTACCATCTAGCAAAACTTCGCCAGCCATTGCCGCTGTTGGAATGAATTCGTGCATCCGATTAAGTGTGCGAATAAATGTTGATTTTCCACAACCAGATGGTCCGATTAGCGCGGTAACCGTTCCCGCAGCAAAGTCGAGTGAGATATCTGAGAGAACATGATTCTTCCCAAACCATGCGTGAACTTTGCGCGCTTCGAGTCCAGTGCCAAGCGCATTCTTTCCCGGAGCCCGGTTGGCATTTCCCGCCGCCACACTCGCTAAAGAAGATGGTTTCACATTATCCGTCATTTCTATCTCCTAACCTTCCCAAGCCTTCTAGCAGAAAAGAACAGAACCATCACTAGAACTAGAAGCACCAAGATTGATGCCCAAGCTCTTGCATTTGATTCTTCCGACCCTGAAATCAGCGCCTTCCAAATTGCAAATGGAATTGAACCCATTACGCCATCTACTGGATTTAGATTTGTAACATCGCCACCGCCGGTGGTGAACAGCAGCGGAGCCGTCTCACCAGCAATACGGGCAACCCCCAAAATCACCGCAGTTATCAATCCGCTCTTGGCTGCTGGCACAACGACCATCGCAACAGTGCGCCACTGGGTTGCGCCAAGGGCAAGACCGGCCTCTCTCAAATCTTGAGCGATCAGTAACAAAACTTCCTCGGCCGTTCTTGCAACCGTTGGCAACATAAGAATCGCAAGTGCAAATGCGCCAAATAGACCATTAAAGCCTCGACCCGAGCCCGAAATCAAAGCAGAGTAAATGAATAAACCAGCAACTATTGAAGGCACTCCACTCATTGCTTGAATCAAGAATCTAATTAAGCGAGTTCCGGGGCCTTTTATCTCAGTCAAATATATTGCAGTAGAAATACCAAGTGGCACAGATACAAGAGTTGCGATGACAATCATGAGTGCGGTGCCAACAATTGCATGCAAGATACCGCCAACATTTAGCGGGTCATTAACGCTGGCAAGGCCCATATCGGTCGTGAAAAAACCTAGATAGATTCCCTTCACTCCCCTGGCAATTACTGTTCCAAGAATGCTCACAACCGGAAAGACCGCAACTAAGGCTCCCGACGTAATGATTGCTGCAACCGCTGCATTCTTTGCAGCTTGCTTGCCGCGTTGCAATCCTGCAATTAAAGATGAGATCAGAGTCGTGAGAAAGACTGCGGAGGCGAATGCTCCTAATTTTCCAGCAAGCCCAGTAAATTCAATCAAAATCCATGTGCCCAGAATCGTTGCGAGAATTCCGAGATAAGTAGGAATCAGCGCCTTCGGCGTCGGCCGCCAGGGCTTCTTTGGCTTAGGAGTCGCAATGGTATTCGTACTCATAATCAACGACCCTGCTTCACAGTGCGACTTACAAGTAAATCAGCCAGCATGTTAACTATCAGGGTTAACAAGAAGAGCATTAGGCCAGCTGCCATAAGCGCCTTAATTTCTTCCGCAGATGCCTCTCCGAATTTCAAGATAATCATAGAAGCTACATTTCCGCCGGCTCCAAGAAGTATCTGGAAATTAGCCTGAAATACAATATTTAAAACTGTAAAGACGGCAACGGTTTCACCCATTGCGCGACCCAATCCCAACATTGCTCCACCAACAACACCGCTATATCCAAAAGGTAGAACAACGGCGCGAATCATTGTCCACTTCGTTGCGCCTAGAGCGTAAGCCGCTTGGATTCGATCCAGTGGAGTTTGCGAGAAGACTTCGCGAGCGATTGAGGTAACAATTGGAATAATCATTATGGAAAGAACTAGTCCGGCAATAAATGGAGAGCGAGAGAAGAAAGGAGTCGATACATCAAACAAGGGAATCCAACCCAAATATTTATGAAGCAATTTCGCCCAGTACTCACCACTTGGCATCAAAATGTTAAAACCCCATAAACCAAACAAGATCGATGGGAACGCTGCCATTAGGTCAATTACTCCGACTAAGAAACCTCGGATGATGTTCGGCGCATAGAAGTTAAGGTAGAGCGCAGCTGCAATCGAAATAGGAACCCCAATCGCGATTGCGATAAATGCAATAACAATGGTTCCAATCAACATTGCACCGATTCCATAAACTGATGGATCGTCGCCTGAGGTGCCGTCAGCGTTTATTGATGAGTACCACTCATAACCGGTAATAAATGAAAGTCCCTCACGAGCAAGAATTTCGAAACCGCGTGCTCCAAGAAAGATTGCTATAGCGGCAAGAATTACGAGCGAGGAAAGAGCACCGGTAAATATGACGGCTCGAAAAATCTTGTCGGATACTCGAGGACGCGTTGTAATTTCGCGCGGTTTTGGGGTCGAAGAGGCCTTTTCCTCGAGCATGGTCACGGCGCGATATTGCTACCTGGGGCGGCGCTAGGAGTGGAAAGATAGTTAACAGAAGGTGAACGAGCCGTGAAATCTATCCCGCTCCCCAGCCTTTAGCCTAAGCCTGTGGCCTCTGAGACACCCCCGTTAGTTTGGATTGATTGTGAGATGACCGGCCTTGATCTCAATAAAGATGCTCTAATCGAAATCGCCGTCCAAGTAACCGATGAGAATCTAAATCTGCTCGGCGATGGCGTTGATTTTGTTATCAAGACCGAGCCTAAGGTTCTCGAAGGCATGAGCGTTGAAGTGCGCCAGATGCATACTGAATCTGGACTTATTGAAAAGTTAAGTGAAGGCGTTTCAATGAGCACAGCTGAGGAGAAAGTCCTTGAATACCTCGCCAAATTCACAGCTGCTGGAAAGTCGCCTATAGCCGGAAATTCAATTGGAATGGATAGAAATTTCATCGCACGAGATATGCCCAAGCTCGCTGGCTACCTTCACTATCGCTCAATTGATGTCTCTTCCATAAAAGAATTAGCTCGACGTTGGTATCCAAAGGTCTACTTCAACGCACCTAAGAAAACCGGAAACCATAGAGCACTTGGCGACATTCAAGATTCAATCGCAGAACTTAAGTATTACCGCGAAAATATATTTATCTCAAACTCCTAAACGATCTAGACCCACCGTTATCTCTTCCTCCTTCGATAACCAAGTCGTTGCAAATAAAAGTTTTGGTTTGATTGTATTTGAAAGCCTAAATACAAGATGGCCCGCTCCTACTTCATCACCTACCAAGAGAAGAACAAGCACTCGCTCCCCCATACGTGAAAGTAAATCTCCACCGCGAAGCTCATCATTTAACGCTCGAGCACAGGCAACTAAAGCATCATCGCTCATTTCTGGGATGCGAATTGAAATTAAGGAGAGCGGTTGGTCTTTTCGATCAGCCCATGAGCGAAGGCGCTTCGCACTTTCATAAAAGTGATAGGGAGTCATGAGCCCGGTCAACTCATCAAAAATCAACTCACTCACATGCCCAATCTCCAGCAAATTGGGGCCTGCCGGAAGAGATTTCTCATCCCCTATTCTTCGACTATGCAGGTTAGAAAATGGGCTTTCATATTTGCCGTAGCAGAAGCCCTCTTTTTGCTCTCCCTCGCCGCTTACCTCTTTATTCGAACAATCACCTCGGAAGTCGAAGAGCTAGATGCCGTGATTGCAGAGATCGTCTTTCTTGTAACGGGAGCTGCTGGACTCTTCTTTGCAGGTCGAGGTATTCAACGCGAGAAGAGGTATGGAAGAGGAGCAATAGTGATGGCAAATTTGATTGCTATTGGCGTTGCTTACTACATGATTGAAGGCAATCGAACACTTTGGGGAATAACGCTCGGAATAATCGCACTAATCACTGCGGGGCTTGCAATTGCAGCGATTCCTCGCGGAATTGGGGGGAATTCCTCCGCATCACTATAGTTTCCCCGCATCTCGGGTTGTTAGCTCAGTTGGTAGAGCAGGTGACTCTTAATCACCGGGTCGGGGGTTCGA
>VGAG01000020.1 GCA_016870835.1 Actinomycetota bacterium
AACTTTAGAGGTTCGTAATCAAAAGACCAAAATCAGCGACGATTTTGCGCTGATACTGCAGCTTCAATCGCAGCCTTTAGTCGATCTTGGGCTTGTCCATATGCAGCGAAGTCACCTTTTGCGAGAGCTGCCTGTGCATCAGCAAGTGCGCGTTGTGCACTTGCAAGTGCCTGAGCTAAATCTCCCTGCGCTGGCGTTGAAGTTCCACCACTAGCACCACCACTTGAAGGTGTATTTGCAGAAGTACCACTATCGCCACCAAAGACTTGATTTAGCGCGCCACTTAAGGTGTCATCAAAACCAATCTTCTCGCCGAAGGAAACCAAAACTTTCTGTAATAGCGGATATGCAGCAGCATTCGCAGTTGCGCGAACATAGACTGGTTGGACGTAGAGAAGTCCACCACCTACAGGCAGAGTAAGTAGGTTTCCAAGAACAACATCTGATCCGCCTTGACGGAGCAAGGAAAGTGAGAGTGCAACGGTTGGATTTGCCTCAAAGTTAGAAGCTACTTGCGAAGGTCCAGCAATATTTGTAGAGCGCTGAAGTTGCAAGACTGTGAACTTTCCATAATTTTCACCGGGATCGGAATTAACAACTGCGAAGGCAGTTAAATTCTCACGACCACCTCGAGGAACAAATGGAGTTGTGAGCGAGAAAATCGCTTGCTTCTCCCCAGGAAGTTGCAAGGTATAGTAGTAAGGAGGTTGCGAGCCAGCATTGGCTCCGAGAGTTGATGGATCACGTGGTACGCGCCAGAAATCTTGTCCGCCGTAGAAAGCATTTGCATTATTCACGTGATAGAGCGAAAGAACATCTCGCTGCACTCGGAATATATCTTCTGGGTAACGAACATGTGAGATTAGAGCATCGCTCATCTCAGACTTTGGCTTAACAACGCCAGGAAATGCTTTCATCCAAGTCTTTAATACTGGATCGTTTTCATCCCATGCATAAAGCGTTACCGTTCCATCGTAGGCGTCGACAGTTGCCTTGACGGAATTTCGAATGTAGTTAATGGTCGAATTTGGTACCGCTGTTAATGGATTGTTATTGATATTTAGAGCATCAGTCGTTGCGCCTGAGATATCAACAGTTCGCGAGTATGGAAAACCTGAGCTTGTGGTGTAGCCATCAAGCATCCAGACCACTTTGTTATCGACAATCGCAGGATATGGATCGCCATCAAGCTTTAGCCAAGGAGCTACTTTGGCAACGCGCTCGCGCGGGACGCGATTAAAAATAATCTTGGATTCATCATTGATTAGATCAGTAAGAAGGATGCGTTGCTCTTGGTAATGAATTGCAAAAAGTAGACGTGAGAAGAGTGAGCCCATCGGAACTCCACCCTTGCCGGTATAGGTGTAATTCTTCTGGCCATTTGGTGAAGCATCATCTGGGTAGTCGAACTCAACCGGATCGTTACCCTTTAGAGCTCCAACGATTGAGTACTCCGGATTGTTCTCGCCAAAATAGATTCGTGGCTGGTATTCACCGAGCTTGCCCTTAGAAGGGATGTCACCCATAGAGAAGACCGGCTTGCCATCAGTTTCCTGGGCATTTCCATAAGCGCTGACGAAACCAAAGCCATGCGTGTAAACCAGATGATCATTAATCCAATTTCGATTTGGATTTCCTTCAACATTTAACTCGCGGACCGCGACGACCATATCGCGCATCTGGCCATCGACTTCATACCGATCAACATCTAATGACTCATTAAATGCGTAATAAGGACGGATCTGTTGGAGTTGGCGGAAGGTGGAAGAGAGAACATTTGGATCCATCAAACGAATATTGGAAATCGTTGCTTGATCATCAGCTAGCTGACCAGCGCTTGTATTTAGCGTTGCTTGATAATCACGAATTTCAACTTTATCTAAACCATAAGCAAGTCTGGTTGCTTCAATGTTCCGTTGAATGTAAGGCGCTTCCTTGGATGACTCGGTTGGTTTAACTTGGAACTGTTGAATCAAAGCTGGGTAGACGCCCGCAACTAAAAATGAGGAGAGGCCAAGTAGAGCGGTTCCTGCTGCAGGAAGTACCCAGGAACGGCGGAAGATATTGGCAAAGAAGAGCAAGGAACAGATTGCTGCAATTCCAGTGAGGATGGATTTGGCAGGAAGAACCGCATTTACATCGGTAAATGTAAGTCCAGTAATGATGCCTTCATCTGAGGTGGCAAGTGCAAAACGATCTAACCAATAAGCAACAGCCTTTAGCGCCACGATTAAACCGAGCAAGATCGAGATTTGAACTCGTGCAGTCACCGTGGTGCGATCTTCACGAACTTGTGGGCGGATTCCACCATAGATGTAATGCACAACAGCTGCGGTAATGGTTGCCAAAATTAAAGTTGAGATTCCCCAGCCAACTAGTGATTGCCAAAAAGGAAGAGTAAACATGAAGAAGGATGCATCGCGACCGAATTGGGGATCGTTAACGCCAACCGGGGTTGCGTTGCGATAGAGCATCCAACCTTCCCAGAATCGCGCTCCTGCATTACCGGCAAAGTAGAAAATTGCAAGAGAGATACCAATAATCGCAGCGCGCTTAATTGGCTCAATCTGTGCCCGGTAACGTTCAAGATTATCCGCCTCTACTGTTAGCGGAACATAAATCGGGCGCTTCTTATATGCGATGAGAATGTTGGAAACGATAAGCAGTGAAGTGAGTAGACCAAAAATGGCAAAGAGCGCTGCTCGCGTAGTAAGGAGTTTCGTCCAGACTTCGCTGTATTCAACAGAGCGGAACCAGAGATAATCAACATAGAAACCACTTAGGGAGACTAAAACGACTGCGATGACGGTCAAGACTGCAATCGTTATAGGCAGAGCTCCGATTCTTCGTCGCTCACCTGGATTTCTCTTTGGGAACTTTAAATTACGGAAAGGATTGTCTGGGTTATCTCCAAATGCCATGGGGCGAGATTAGCCAAGGTTTAACAAGTAGGGAATCTGAAGTCATCGGGCGCTCTCAAAGCTGTGAGAGCCTCCTGCAAAGTTGAGACCGGGATTACCTTTAAACCCTTTGGAACATGCTTTATGTCAGGACAGTTTGCCCGCGGCGCCAAGAAGTTTGTGGCGCCTTTTCGAGCGGCTCCGATCATCTTCTCTTCAATACCGCCGATGCCGCCTACTTTGCCATCCGGAGTAATAGTTCCCGTTCCAGCAATGCTTCTTCCTCTGAGCAAATCCTCAGGTGTCATCTTCTCGACTACTCCGACGGCAAAGATAAGACCAGCGCTGGGGCCACCAACTCCCTTAATGTTGAAGTCGATATCAATTGGGAATTTTGCGGTTGTTCCAATGAGGATTCCAATCGCAGGTTTGTTCGGCTCAGCGCCCGGTTCTTGGCTCGCCACGAGTCGGACCCGGTGCTTAATTACTTTATCTGCGCCATCGACATTTCTTTGAATTTCAACTTCAATCTCATCACCAACTTTTCGGTCAGCGTAGGAATTGCGAATAGTTTCAAAAGAAGTGATTACATCACCATCAACTCTTAGCACTCGATCGCCCCGCCGGAATTTCCCAACTCCTTCGGAGTAATCCCTAATGTCGCTGATGAAGTAAATCTCCTCGATTTTGTAACCAAGATAATTGAGTGCAGCAGCAGTAGCTGTGACTTTTGAGCTTGCCATCTCGGCCCTTGAATCGCGCTCTACCGTCTTGCCCTTTATCACCGGTGGATAGATGGATTCTTTTGGGCGAACAACATGGGGACCAATCGCCCAGTTATAAATTGTCTCCGCGCCAAAGACTGGTGAGTTTGGGTTGGTTACAAGAATCGAAGTTATGTAGAGCTTGCCATTTGGCTTGTAAGAAGGAGCATCATTGATTTCAATTAATTTTCCGGTGACATTATCGGGAACGCCCGGTTTGAAAAAAACATATGGAATTGGCGCAACGAGAGTCACTATGGAGAGAAGAAAGAAGAAGAACTTCGCCGCAAAAGGCCAGCGATAGCGAAGCGGTGAGATTGAATTAAACATTCGGTTTATCCGGACTCGATTTATCTTGCCTAAATGATTCTTGGAACTTACGGAATCTGCCAACTGAGCGGGCGGTATTTCGGTCGTATTTAGATTTCAAACGGGTCACCCAATATGCATAGGCGAGGCCCCCAGCAAGGGCAACGATTGGGATGATCCACCAGACAAGGGCTGAGATTGGGGCCTTACTTTCAGCTAAGAACTCCAGAACTTGCTGAGAGTTTAGAAGTCCAGGCACTGGCTAAGCCTAAGAGTTTTCACCCTTTGATGCGCTCTGGGAAGATTTCGCGATTCACATTTGTTACTCCAGCAATTGATCCAGTCGATCGATCTAATCGATCGATCTAGTCATTAATTCAGGCAGTTCTCATCTAACTGCGGAAAGGTTAGGGCAATGGCAGGCTTTGGATTTACACCTCCTGGTGACCCTAACGACCCAGAAGATAAGAAACCCTCTAATAATCCATTTGGAAGTTTTGGAGATATTTTTCAGCAATTCTCAAATATGGGTTTGAACTTACAAGGCTTGATGGCGGCACTCTCAGGTCAGAAAACTCCGGCATCACTCTCTAAAGAAATGATCCGGGATATCTCACGAAAATTTCTATCTGCACATGGTGAGCAACCAGTTTCTCTCTCTGATTTAAATTCGGCCCGAGAGGCGTTAAACATCGCAGATTTATGGCTCAATGAAGCGACGGTGTTTCCACCACTTCCAATCCCAGACACCTGCGCATTAAGTCGTAGAGATTGGATTGATTCGACACTTGCGGGTTGGGAAGAAATCGCAAAGCCTCTTGTAGAGGGAATGAGTGATGCGATGTCATCTATGTTGCGTGAGAATTTCGGTGAGAATGCGATTGAAGGTTTAAACCTTCCCGGATTTAGTGGTGGCGCCTCGGGCATGCAAATTCCACAACCTGTTCTTGCTGCCATCATGGGGACTTTTATGAGTTCACTAATTAGTAGCCAACTAGGCCAAACAATTGGAAACCTCTCAACAACAGTTACCGGATCAAATGATGTTGCGCTTCCGCTCGCTAAAGAGATTCGCCCAGGACTTATCCCACAGAATTGCGCAATTTGGGGCGCTGGACTAGATATTCAAGAGCATGAAGTGCGGATTTATCTTGCTCTCCGTGAGATTGCTGCAGCTCGCCTATTTCATAGCGCGCCTTGGCTTCGCGATTACATTCGCACCTCAATCGCCACTTACGGTAAAGGAATTCGGGTAGATATCAACGCGATAACCGAACAGGCACAAGAGGCAATGAACTCGGGCCAACTTGATCCTTCAAATCCAGAATCTTTAACGCTTGCATTATCTGGCGGACTATTTACTCCGGAGGAAACTCCAGCGCAACGAATCGCGCTCGAGAATTTGGAGACGCTGCTGGCACTTATTGATGGCTGGATTGATTCGGTTGTTGCTCTCGCGGCTAAAGATCGATTGCCTTCGCTAATTCGTCTTCGAGAGACGCAACAACGGCGCCGGGCAACTAAATCTCCAACGCAAGAACTATTTGCTTCTCTTGTTGGCCTTGAAGTCTCACCTCGTCGCACAAGAGAGGCGAGCGCCTTCTGGGAGAAAGTAGTTGAGTTAAGAGATGTAAAAACTAGAGATGAGATTTGGGAAGAGGCGCTTTTATTGCCACGAGGTGACCAACTAAGTGATGCTGATGGCTTCTTAAAGAGCCGGACCGTTCCCGATGATCTCTCTGGATTGATTTAGTTTTCTCTAAGACTCTTATAACTCTGAGCAATTGCTCTAATCAAAAAGGCGAAGTCCCCGGGCGCACAATTTCTTATCTGCCTTCCCCTTGCAGATACGAAACGGTTATCCGAGGACTTCGTTGGCGCAAAGTACGACATCGAAGGTTAAGTAAGCAACTCCCCACAACCTCAAAAAATGTAAAAAGGCTCATCCATAACTCGAGAGTTTCATTTAAATCTGGCGCGACATCTCACTCATTCCAACTCATTGGCGAATTCTCGGATTAGGCTCACGAAACAATTAAGTGCTCCAGTGAGACAGCACTTGTGAGATTGGGGTGGTCGTGTGGATAACTTCATTCAAGATGAGTTATTCGAGGCTAACCTCCCGGCCGTGCGTGCCCAAGCCTCAAAATCAACAAGTGAGGTACGCATTCCTCCAACCCAGATCGCAGGTGGCGCTGAAGTGCGGGTAATAAAGAGCTCCCGCCGGCACAGGTCGATAAGCGCTTACCGTGAACATGGCGCCATAGTCATCCAAGTTCCCGCTCGATTATCTAATTCAAAAATCCAAGAGGTCATACCAGAGATGGTTGAGAAGATTCTCTCCCGCGAGGCCCGCGAGAAGATGAGTGATAGCGATTTATTTGCTCGCGCGTTGGAACTTCTTGAGCGCTACCTACCCGACTTTAAAGTTACTCCCGTTAGCGTCGTCTGGCGCTCGATGAGTGAGCGTTGGGGTTCATGCACCACACAAGATCGGACGATTCGAATCTCAGAGCGTTTAAATGGCGCACCGGATTATGTTGTCGATTACCTTCTTGTCCATGAGCTGATTCATCTTGAGATCCCAGATCACAGCGAGCGCTTTGAAACTCTGCTTGCTCGCTTCGAACGCTCAGATCTTGCCAATGCCTATCTTGAAGGTTACGAGGCTGGGGCTCGCGGCTGATTCGGGCACAATAGATTAAGAGAATCGTCAGAAAATCGGACTATTTAGGTCTAATTGGCGCAATTCGCCAAGGAATCGCGCTCATTGGGCGCGAGTCGCGAGGGTTTGAGCGTGAGCCGGGGGTATGGTTGATCGCATTCGCAGGTAGAAGAACCTGTGAGAATCGGAGGAAAGAATGGCTGAGACGTATAAGGGTGAGGCTTACTGCGTTAAGTGCAAGGCGAAGCGCCAGTTCGAAGGAACGGTCAACGTCTCGGAAAATGGTCGTCGTATGGCGAAGGGCAAGTGCCCCGTATGCAACACCACAGTCAATCGAATCTTGGGCAAGGCCTAGAGAACCTAGTAGTTGAGAAGGCGGGGCGCTAAGGCGCCCCGCCTTCTTCGTTTTGCGGGTTGAGCGCCCTAAAAAACAGTGCCTCTTTATCTCTTCATTTGCTCTTCCAATTACAGCGCGTAAATCAATCCACAATTTTCACACAAACCCCGTGCGACTAATCATTAATTAGAGAAGTTTTCGCCTCCTTACCGCTCTCTGGATAAAGGAGATAGCCTCATTAATAGGACTCGCCCAGTAAATCCACGCCTTAAAGCCGGAGTGAAGTTCTGGCGTAGCGCTTTAAACCGCCAACTCTTTATTGGAACTAGATTTCGAAACTTTCTTATCCCAGATTACTTCGACTCACTCGAGATTGAACCAGCGCTCAATCAGCTCGCGAAAGGAAAGTTGGATTGTGAAAAGCATAAAGTCCTAATCGCTGCTCTTAGCGGTTTGCAATTGATTGATAACGAGTCGACCGAACTGAGTTACCAGTACAAAGATAATCAAAGTGAAGATGTCGGTTCACTCTCACTCCGTAGCGTCGCCCAGGAAAATTTTCTTACTCGCTTTGAGATTGAAGCTCGAGGGATAGCTTTCGATAATGGAGTACTAGATGGTGGAGTCAAGCGAGTGCTAAATCGGCGGGCTTTCTTCATTGAAATTCACGGAAAAGGTCGGCTC
Organism: Actinomycetota bacterium; assembly: GCA_016870835.1. GTDB lineage: Bacteria > Actinomycetota > Actinomycetes > Nanopelagicales > Nanopelagicaceae > MAG-120802. Next base: position 7,660 of record VGAG01000020.1, read on the forward strand.
GTATTTCCGCTCCTTGCAAATCTCATCTCTTCTGGTTTTGATAATTGTGCTCTTGCAACGCGTTCGGATGTTAATCCGACTGATATCAACGGCGGATACTTAAAGCGAAGTGATCTTGGCTTTGATAAGAATCGTAAATTAATTGCGCTGAAGGAAGAGGTTTCGCTCTACCCAGAAGTGCTTGGTTCGGGTGGAAAACCCGATTTAATTATCTCCATCGGTGCCTCTTCCCCAGAATCATTACAGAGTTGGCTCGCACTAGGTATTCCACAAATCTTTGCTGATTACGAGAACTCTGGTGAACTTAGAATCGGACCATTCGTTGAACCAAGAAATGGCCCTTGCTACAACTGCTTGCTCATTGCCGAAAGTGAACTGGGCTTTCCAGCCTTTAATTCTTTACTTAATACACGCTCACAGAGCGCTAATCAGAGCGCTCAAAAGAGTGAATTAGCCTCAACCCTCGCTGCTTATGGCTCGAGCCTTATTGCACTTGAGGTATTGAGAGTTGCGGATACCGGAAGCTCAAACCTTCATCAGAAAACTATGCTGATCTCGATGCTCAACTACCTTGAGCCTCAAATCACATCTTGGGAGCGTAGTCCGCGCTGCGGATGTAACTGGAGCTAACTTGGAGTCGCGCCAATCTGCCCACTAACGGAGAATTCACCCGTGGCAAATGAGATACCAAGCAAAACAAGTACTCGAAGCGCAAAGTTGGCGAGCATCCCACTCGCTGTTGCTGGGCGTGGTGCACTTGGTTTTGGTCGCCAATTAATTGGCCAATCCCCTCAATTTGCATTTGCCGACCTACAAGAAAAAACAGCTGAGCAAGTTTTTAAAGTTTTAGGTGAGCTAAAAGGCGGCGCGATGAAATTCGGCCAAGCCCTCTCCGTCTTTGAAGCAGCTCTTCCGGAAGATATTGCTAAGCCTTACCGTGAGACGCTAGTTAAGTTACAAGAATCTGCGCCACCTCTTCCAACTCGAGTTGTCCATAAAGTGCTTGCCAAAGAACTCGGTGAAGATTGGCGCGATAACTTTGCAGAGTTTGAAGATAAACCAGCAGCCTCAGCATCAATTGGCCAAGTTCACAAAGCGCGTTGGAAAGATGGCCGGCTAGTCGCAGTCAAGATTCAATATCCAGGCGCGGCTGAAGCCCTCATCTCTGATCTAAATCAGATTGAAAGATTCTCAAAGATCTTCCAACTTGTAATGCCTGGTCTTGAGATGAAACCGCTACTAGAAGAATTAAAGGCGCGCATCATTGAAGAGGTCGATTACCGTTTTGAGGCCGAGGCCCAAAGCGCTTGTTGGAACGCATATGAAAACGATCCAGACATCGCGATTCCAAAAGTAGTAATGGCAACCGATCGCGTCCTTGTTAGTGAGTGGTTAGAAGGAACGCCGCTTGCAAAGGTGATTGCAGAAGGCGATCAAGCCGCACGAAACAATGCCGGAATTAGATTGGCCCGCTTTCATTTCACCGCTCCGATGCGCGCTGGATTACTTCACGCAGATCCACATCCCGGAAATTTCAGAGTACTCGCCGATGGTCGACTCGGAGTTTTGGACTTTGGCGCATGCAACAGATTGCCCGATGGATTCCCCGAACCCTTCAAACGTTTACTTCGCAATGCGCTCGAAGGTGATGCGATGGCGCTCTATAACGGTTTTAAAGAGGATGGATTTATCCTCGCCGATGTTGATGTCGACCCACAACTAGTTCTTCATTATCTACTTCCACTAGTTGAGCCGCTTCGCACTCCATACTTTGAATATACGAGAGAGTGGCTACGAGATCAGAGCGCTCGTGTTGGTGATCCGAGAAATCCAACTGCGAAAATCGGCTTCCAATTAAACCTGCCGCCGGAATATGTTTTGATTCATCGAGTAACACTTGGAACAACGGGAATTTTCTGCCAGCTACGCGCCCAAGGAAACTTCCGGGATGAGGCGCTCTCTTGGTTTCCCGAGATTGCGCCCTCCCACTTAAATTAATTTAAATTACCTAAGCCCCGATTAACTCTCGATTAAGCCTCGGTCGACCGGGCGTTCTCTTCTGGGCGATGACTTTGCCCTCTTCAAAGAGCTCACCACCCCAAACGCCGCACGGTTCTTGACGAGATAACGCACCCTTTAAGCACTCGCGCTTTACTGGGCAACCACCGCATAGAGACTTAGCAAGCGCGATCTCATCGCTCTTCTCCGAGAAATAAATCTCTGGACTTGAGTTATGGCAGGGCAATGAGAATGCTTGTTCGTCGCCGTAAATTCCGGTGACTGCATCCAAGCCGATCTTGGCGTTTTCGCCCTCGGCCCAACCTGGTACCAATAATTCGCTGAAGAGAACTGTCATCGTTCTCACCTCTGCCTTCCCTTTTTTATCTTCTCTCTTGTCGGTTTAGTTGGTTTCTATTTATATGAATCTCAATCTGGTAAACGGATAAAGAAAAAGGGGCCTGAATCCTTTTGGATTCGAGGCCCCTGGCTTCTCTTTATCGAGGTTTACTCGATAGAGCTCCAGGTGCCGAATCCATCGGCTGTCTTCTTGGTTGCAAAATAGAAGTTGTAACCAGAGACTGCGGACCAATGGGTAGCCCAACGGCGATGAGCGCGTGAGGCGTTCATCGTCATATGAGTTCTGCTGGTCTGCATCCGGCAAGGGTAAAACATCAAAGCAAGTGGTCGCAACCGAGTTAAATGCGGGCTATTTGGCTCAAATCCCGCCTACAAATCCCGCCTGTAAGTCCCGCATTTACGCGGAGACGAGCCCGGCCTCGGTGAGAAATGGGCTTGGGCTTCCTGAATAGGAGATGAGTAGCGATTTCTTTGCCCGCGTGATGCCAACATAAAAGAGGCGCCGCTCCTCCTCAACGGGAGCGCTTGGCCAAGGCAGGTTCGCAGCCGAGGCCCCAGGAATGAAGACCCACTCCCACTCCAACCCTTTTGCTCCATGCAAAGTGGCGAGGGTGACGCCCGGAAGTGCTGGTGGGTTGTTCTGTTCCGCGCGATCTTCAAGCTCTCTCAAAAATTCGCGCATCGTGTTGACGCCATCATTAGCTAGTTCTTGAGCTAATTGGATCAAGGCGCGCACATATTTATCGCCCTCGCCATATTGCTTTAAGAGATCGCGAAGTTCACCGAGCCAATCCCCTTTAGGATCAGATAAAACTGAGCCACTTCTAATTAAAGAGATCATCTCTCTAACATTGCCACGCTCAAAGAATCGCTCCGAGGTGCGAATCTGATTTTCGATTCCAGCAAGATTTAGCGCCGCCTCAATTGATTCAATCTGGGAATTAGTTCGAGCAAGAACTGCGATTGCTTGCGGACTTACTCCGCTTTTTATAGTTGCTCCAACTTTCTCAGCTAACGCATTTAACTCAGCTGATTCACTTGCAAAACTTGAACTAGATGGTTGATTGCCATGTTCATTAACTGCATCAAGATCATGGCCAAGCTCACCGGTTCGCAAAATCGTGTTTGCGAGATTGATAATTTCTGGGGTAGACCTGTAACCGGCGCTTAGGCGAATTACTTCAGCGTTTGGATAGCGCTTTGTGAAGTTAAGTAAGAAAGCTGGAGTTGCGCCAGCAAATGAATAAATGGTCTGGGCTGGATCTCCAACTACACAAATCTCTTCTCGTTTTCCTAACCAAAGATCTAGTAAGCGCTGTTGTAGGGGCGAGACATCTTGATATTCATCGACGGTGAAATAGCGGTATTGGTCGCGAACTCGCTCCCTAATCTCACGCTCTTCTTCCATCATTCCCACGGTAAGTAAGAGGACATCCTCAAAATCAATTGCGCGCTCTTGTTTTTTGATGCTCTCGTAAGCCTCATAGACCCGGGCCACATCGGGGGCTAGAAGTTTGCTACCGATACGAATCTTTCGCCCACCCTCCTCCATACTCTTTACATATTCATCACTTGGGATCTGCATCACTTTGGCCCACTCGATCTCACCGGATAAATCGCGAAGTAGCGCGGGGCTCTTGGGAATTGAAATCCCAGCGCGGCTTATCGCCTCACCGAGAAAACCGCTCTTACTAGTTAATAACGAAGGAAAACGGCCCCCCAGTGCTTGGGGCCAGAAGTACATCAATTGGCGAAGCGCGGCGGCGTGAAATGTTCGGGCGGCGATACTCGCAACCCCGAGCGTGCGAAGTCGAGCGCGCATCTCACCGGCAGCGCGCGCCGTAAAGGTAAGTGCAAGGACCCGATTTGGATCAACGATTCCAATCTCAACTGCGTAGGCCAAGCGATGTGTAATCGCCCGAGTCTTACCGGTTCCGGCGCCAGCAATTACACATACCGGTCCGCGAACTGCAGTTGCCACCGCGCGCTGTTCATCATCAAGCGCAGCGAGAATATCTTCAGCTAATTGCGCCATGCTTCTTTACCAGAGAGATCAACATCAGCGCTATTTCCATACCAACTTTCAATCATCGCTCTTGCTACTGAGATTTTAGGTGGAAGTAATAGCTCTTCACTTTGATTTTTTGACTTAAGTGAATCTCGATCAAGCCAGATAATCTCTTCAATCTCTTCTCCATCTGCTTTCACTGAATCTGGATTTGTAATTGTTGCTTCAAAAGCAATCATCAAAGAAGCTGGAAATGGCCAGGGTTGTGAACCGAGATAGCGCATTGACTCAACACTTCCGCCACATTCCTCAGCAACTTCGCGGATCACAGTTCGTTCAAATGATTCTCCCGGTTCAACGAAACCTGCAAAAGTGGAGAAGCGCTTTGGCGGCCAGACCCGTTGCCTACCAAGAAGAATTCGATCGCTCTTATCTTTAACTAAAACAATTACAGCCGGGTCGGTACGTGGGTGATGATCGGCTTCACAGGAAAGGCACTTTCGAACCGATCCACCCAGAGTCGATTTGGTTTCAGCCCCACATTTTGCGCACCTTCTATGGGATTGGTGCCAGAGTGATAGTGCGAGGGCGTGAACCGCCGCCCCAATCTCTAGGTCACTTAATGACTTTCCTATGGTTCGAAGAGATTCATAGCCACTTGGATATTCACTAGGCGCATCGCCCCGGTGAGCCACAAAGTAGGCGACCTGGTTGGAATCTAGGCCAAGGAAGTACCGCTCAATCTCCGCGCTCTGCTTTTCTAATTCATCAACTTGAGCACTTGTAAGCAGCGCAAGTTTTGTTCCATCAATTCGAAATCTATCTCCGAGCAGATCAATGATCTTGCCCTTCGCCCAAAACTCATCAAGGGCTCCTTGATCACTCCTTAAATGCGCCGCTCGATCTAGTTGGCTACGTGAAAGCGGCAACGAAAGTGGGATTAAGAAAGGTGAAGCTTCAGGCACGGGGCGACCCTACTAGTCCTTCCGACTAGCCTTCAGGGCATGCATTTCGGCTTCACGATTACGACCTGGAATCTCTTACATGCGATGGCGATCCCGCCCAACTCCGGGGCGACTCTCTATAGCGCCATGAAATCACTAACCCAAGAGATAAATAGCGATGTGATTGCAATCCAAGAAGTCGACGTACACCAGAGTAGATCTGGAAATGGAAATCAGGTCAAGGAGATTGCCGAGTTAATTGGAGCAAAGCATTGGGCTTTTGCCCCATCTATGTATGGAACACCGGGTGAGAAATGGGAGGGCATAAAAGAAGATTTAATCTTTGATAACTCAAATCCACCGCCAAGTCGAGAGATGTATGGAATCGGCATAGTCTCAAAAGTTCCGGTAAAGAAATGGCATCGAATCAATCTAGGTAAGGCCCCTCTTGGAATGCCACTACTTCTTGCCGGCGAAAAACGCCCCCGATTTATCTATGTATCGGATGAACCCAGATCGGCCTTAGTTGCCGAGTTAGAGAATGGAATCTCAGTAACAACCACCCATCTCTCCTTTGTCCCCATCAAAAATGTTCTCCAATTAAAGAAGATAACAAAGTGGGTTGAGCAACTAGATGGCCTTCATTTCATTACTGGTGACTTCAATCTTCCTTGGGGGCTCGCTCCAAAAATCTCGGGTTGGCAAGACCTTGTTAAAGGGCCTACTTATCCATCGTGGAAGCCCTCACTTGAATTCGACTACATAATGAGCAAAGAGTTAAGCGCTAACGATGTAATCCCAAAGATTCATAGCCACCACGGCATAAGCGACCATCTCGCATCTAGCATCTCAATCCGCTAGATGAAGACCTACTAAGCGACCTCAACCCGCTTAACAGTCTTATTTGCAAGCGCCACCTTATGAGAATTGAAAGCCTTCAATAACTCAGTTCGCTTTGCATCTGGCATCGCAAAAGTTGCCGCAAGTGCGGACCAAGCGCTCAACTTACTTAAGTCATCACATGCCATAAGTCTTGTGATTAGCTCTTCCCAATCTCCTTTAGTGAGTGGTTTTTTGGCCTCACCCCGAGCAGCTTTACTCATCTCTTCACGACTTGGCCTTCTTCCTTTCGCAGCAAAACCAAGATTGGCAAGGCAACGACCGATACTTGAGGTTTCACTATTCTCACTCGCATTCGATCTATTTACCGGAGAGGTGCCTTCAATCTCAGTTGCAAATCCAGTTGCTTGCGGACGGACATCATCAAGATTTGTGTAAGCCTCAGTTCTACAGATCCATTCGATTCGACCATCAGGGCGTTCGGTACGTTGGAGATCTGTTAGTAAGCGGCCATTGGGATATTTAGCCCAGAATGCACGGATTCGATTCTCGACCGGTTCATATTGTTCAAGATTGAAGTAACCCACTATTGGCCCACCGCCATCAACAACTCTTCGGCCATAACTTCAGATGGACTTAGCGCCCCCGCTCGAAATGCCCCAAGCAGAGCTTCGCGGCCGCCATCTTTAAATCGAGTAGCGATGTATGGATCGCGGGTATTGAAATGAATGAAATCCAAAACCTCGCCGGTTCTTGGATAGATCGCCTTACCATCCACATTCTCAACCGAGTCAAGGATGTGCTTTCTAAATGAATCACGGACCGACTCAACAATCTCGTACTCCCAATTGCTCTTTACCCATTCAACGAGCGCCTTTTCACTAAGCACCTCAGCCGAGTTCTTTGGTTGCACTAAGGAGACCTTCGCGATCTCTTCACCCTCGAGTACTGCCTTGGCAGCATCAGCCCCGACCTCTTCAAGGGCCTCGGCAAATTCACGTCGCAATCGATCCTTTGCCTCTTTTGCCGCATCTGCGATCAAGGTAATTGCTGAAAGTTGGAATGCCAGCTCTCGTAGGTTCATCTTCGGTGCCTCCTGCTTATCTATCCCGTTGGATAGTCCGTTTTCTTTAGTTGGCAGGATTTAACAACCGAGCACTGACAAAGCCTTATTTATAAGCGTTTTTGAGCGATTTTTCGGCGTGTTGGGCTTAGCCCTTTTACTTAACCCTCTTGATTCGCCTTCTTTGCCTTTGAGGTAAGTCGCGAGCGCTCATTTTGATCAAGAACAACTTTGCGT
>VGAG01000021.1 GCA_016870835.1 Actinomycetota bacterium
AGTAGGAGAGGACACCATGCAAGTCTCATACGTCAACATCTTCGTCACCGACCTCGAAAAGGCCATAGCCTTCTATCGCGACAAATTGGGCTTGGCCCTCCAGTTCTCGTCGCCGGAACATGGCTACGCGTCCTTCGCGGCAGGTGGCGTTCGACTCGGGGTCGCGCGGCCAGGGGCAGATCATGCTGAATTGGTGGGGCGTCACACAGGTGTGGGCCTCGAAGTCGCCAATCTTGAGGCTGAGCATGCGCGTTTGGCTGGTCTGGGCGTGCACTTCACGATGCCTCCCTCGAGGCAACCATGGGGCGGCTTCATGGCAATGATCTCGGACGCGGACGGAAATGTCCTTTACCTTGACCAGGTGTCCGCGGCTCATGGCTAGCGAGTCCTAAAGAGATTCAAGGACGGGGTCAAAGAGAATTTCTAAGGCACCATAGAAGGCCTTTTAGAAATCACAAAGGTAGAAAGTGCGAAAGCAAATTAAAGTGTCTTAAAACAAATCCTCGCAAATTTCTAACAACATAAGACTATTTAGATATAACTAGTGTGCATAAGTTAAAAAAGGTTGAATTAAGAGGGTTTCTAAGTGATTGAAAGAGTGGGTATTCTTCTCGCTCATTCTCGCGGGAGTGGTGAAATGGCAGACACGCAGGTCTTAGGAACCTGTGTCTTCGGACGTGTGGGTTCAAGTCCCACCTCCCGCACCAGATTCAAATACGCGTTAAAGATGGAGGCAGGTCATGTCAGATAAGAATTTTCTCTCGTGGGTTGGCTTTAAAGGTGAAGATCAATCAAAAAATAAACCTCTAACAACAAGTAGCTCCTCTATCGAGCGGATCCGCGAATTAGAGACTCAACTTGCAGAACTTCGTTCCCGTCGAGATATCACTGCACTATCTAAAGAAGAGTTTGAGATTCTTGCTACTGAGACTGCGATGTCAATTATTAAGACCGCTCAACAGCGTGAATCTAAAGCAAATTCAAATGCTGAGCGAGTACTAAATGAAAGTAAGAAGAGCGCCGCGGCAGCGATTGAAGGCGCCGAAGCTAAGGCAAAGGCAACTCTTGCAAGTGCAGAGAGCCGTGGCCGCAAATATTTAGAAGCAGCTGAAGCCGATGCTGCCGAGATAATCGCAACCGCGGAGCGCGAAGGCGAAGATTTGATTTCTAATCGCAAACGTGAGGCAAATGCCCTCGCAAGTAGCGCGAAGAAAGAGGCCGAGAGATTGGTACAAGGCGCGACAACTGAAGTTGCCGAATACCGGACATGGCTTTCCCAAGTTATCTCAGAGGCAGAGCGTTTATATCGAATTCAAAGTCAATCACTTGATGCAGCAGAATCTGCAATAAATCAATCCCGACAGCGCCTAGATGCAGCATTTACAAAGTTAAGCGATCTTCAAAAGCAGGTGACTGACGCAATCCGCCCAGATGGAACCCCTGCTGGAGATAGCAAAGTTGCTGCAAGAATCGCTGCTTCCCAATCTGTTACCGCGGGAAATTCAAACTCCAATTCGAAATCAAAGAGTTCTCCTGCTCGAAAGAGAAAAAAATCGAGTGCTAAATCGGGAAAGAAGAGCAAGAAAGCTCCATCTAAGTCTCGCCGGTGATGTCCACCAGCAGTAATCGCTACATCCAATCCGTTGACGGGCTCCGCGCTGTCGCTGTAATCGCTGTACTTCTTTATCACTTAGGTATCGATTGGATACCGGGTGGATTTCTCGGCGTAGATCTCTTCTTCGTTATCTCGGGCTATGTGATTACTGGGCTCATCTTGGATTCAATTGAGCGCTCTGGCGGACTGGATTTACGCGCCTTTTACCTATCTCGAATCAGAAGGTTAGTTCCTGCCCTAATCGCGATGGTCGTTTTCACAACAATCTACATCGGTGTTTATGCCCCAGAAACTGTCCGTCGATTCCTAAATGACCTTCCATATGTCTTTACCGGAACAATGAATTGGGCCCTTGTTAATCGCCAACAAGATTATTTCGAAGCAATTGGTCGCCCACCACTTCTTCAACACACTTGGTCACTAGCAGTAGAAGCTCAGTTCTATCTGATCTGGCCACTAGTTCTCCTCTTTGTTCTCCGTTACTTTGGCAAGAAGAACATCTCTTTTGTCGCGCTCGCAATCGCACTCGCATCTGGATTTGCACTCTTTATCTACTCCGTTCAGATTGATATTAGAGAGTCTGCAGTTAGCCATGTTTATTTTGGAACTGATACTCACTCAATCGGACTCTTCTTAGGTGCGGCGCTCGCTGTTAGTTGGAAACCACAGAACTTAACTAAAGAAATCTCCAAGCGCGCCCAAGACTTTGTTGACCTGATCGGAGTATTTGGATTCCTAGGGCTGCTAAGTGCATTTCTCTTTATCAATGAAAGTGATCCGACTCTCTATAGAGTCGCATTCCCATTAACTGCAATATTTGGTTGCGCTACTTTGATTTCAGTAATTCACCCGGCTTCTCGATTTGCTCCAATTCTAAGTACAAAACCGGCGCTCTGGATTGGTGAGCGCTCTTATGGAATCTACTTATGGCATTGGATTGTCTTTCAATTAACCCGCCCCTCTCTAGATCTCGTGGGCGATGATTGGGCTCTCTATTCCCTGCGCGTATTAATTGTCTTTGCGCTTGCTGATATTTCTTACCGCTACATCGAAACTCCAGTCCGGCGCGGCTCTTTCGAACTCTGGTTGCGTGGAATGAAGTATCGAACCAGAGCGGTTCGTTTTAGACAGAAGTTCTCTGCTCTTCTTGCAATCGCACTCACGCTCTTTGCCACATCTCTAGTTTCGATTAACGCTATTGAGCGGGCTGATCAGATTGCCGCTCAAGAGCAGCGCGCTCGTGAAGAAGCGGCAACGTTGACAGATAATGATGTAGTAACGGATAGCGCAACGCCTGGATTATGGGTTACTGGGGATTCGGTAATTCTTGGTATCCGAAATGTCCTCGCCTCTTTTGAGATGATTGAACTGATAAACGCTCGAGTAGGGCGACAAATCACCGAGCTAATTGAGGTCGCACGGACTGATCAGAAGTTTGTGGCTGGCTCGACTGTAATTCTTAATCTAGGTAATAACAATCGACTGGTAGAAAAAGATGTCGTTGAATTGCTGGAGATAGTTAAGAATCAACCGCAGATAATTATCGTAAACACTGCGGTGCCAAGAAGTTGGCGCGATGAAAACAATTCCATCATCGCTAAAGTTGCATCAAGATATCAAAACGCAACGCTCGTTGATTGGAATCTATTGTCCGCAAATCACCCTGAGTACTTTGCCTCTGATGGCGTGCATCTAAACCCACCTGGGGTCAATGCATATGTCTCAGCGATACTGGAAAAGCTTAAGAGCTAAGTTCTACTCGTACTTTCCTTTGAGTGCAAACTTTGCACCATCAGCTTTTGTTCCATCTGAGTAAACAGATTGAATGAAGAACTGGGTTCCGCCTTCATCTCCGACCCGTGCAATATCAAGCGATAGCGATCCGACTGGAACAGTCGCAACCTCTTTGAAATCAACGGCGTTATAAGAAATAGAAATTAGGTAACCAGTTAATCCCTCAGTCGCCATCGGAGCCTTCCAGCGCAAGGTCACGCCGCTGCCATTATTGATAGCAACAAAGCTAGTTGGGGCTTCATAAGTGAAATCACCGGTGCTCTCGCTATCAGTCTCCTCATCCGTATTTGTTGCCTCTTCACTCTCTTCCGCTGCCGGTTCATCTGAAACTGATTCAGCAGGAGTTGGCTTTGGTGAAGCATCATCATCCATAGATGAATTTGAGAGAGCAAAGATTGCAAGAAGAACAACTCCAGCAACAACTAAAAATAGAACTCGAGAAGAGCTCTTCTTAGCGGGAGCGCTCGGTGTAGAGGATTTAGAAACCGGAGTAGGAGTTGTACTTATTGATGTCGTTCCGCGCGAAGGGACTGGGGGGATAACAATTTTGGCTGCTTCAACTGCAGCGGATGATTTAGCTCCGACTTTGGACTTGGAAACTTTTTTCTTCGGCGCCGACTTCTTACTTGCGGCTGGGCGCTTAGTTGCTTTCTTGGCTCCAGATTTCTTGGCTACTGGCTTCTTAGCAGCGGACTTCTTAGCTGCTGGCTTCTTGGCTGCCTTAGCTGGGCGAGCGCTCTTCTTCTTCGTTGCCACTTTGGCTCCTTCGACCTTGGAAGTATCCCTAACTTCACCTTCCGAAAGCCTACTCGCTACCAGATAGGAATTTAGGGATTCTTGGCGCGATCTCGGAAAGGGCTTTGGCGCGATGACTTATTTCATCTTTCCTTCCCGGTTCAAATTCACCCAAAGTTTTCGTACTTCCCGTTGGGATGAAAACTGGGTCGTAGCCAAATCCATTCGCGCCTCGGCTTAAAAGGGCTATTTCTCCCGCCAATTCACCCCTTGCGGTGATAGTTGAACCGCCGGGTTTAGCCACTGCAATTACGGCAACAAATCGCGCCGTTCGCAGCGATGAATCTTTTCCGGCGAGCTCCTTTAATAGTTTCTCGTTATTTGCAAGATCATCACCATGAGTTCCGCAATAACGCGCCGAATAGATCCCTGGGGCGCCACCTAGCGCAGCGACTTCAAGTCCGCTGTCATCGGCAAGAGCTGCGATACCGGTAGCGCGCGCAACAGTAAGTGCTTTTAGTAAGGCATTCTCTTCAAAAGTCGAGCCGGTCTCTTCGATATCTTCGATATCAAAGTCAGCAACTGAGCGGACTTGAATACTTGAATCAAAGGTAAGTATGCGCGCAATCTCGGCGATCTTTCCTTTATTACGAGTTGCAATTACCAGCGTCTTCAACTCATTATCCCAGAACAGCTCAGGACTCGAGCGCAGCTCGCTGAAGTTTTACTAATTCAAGGCAGCCTTTGGAGCCCAGATCTAGCAACTTATCTAGTAGCGCTCGATCAAACGGCTTTCCTTCCGCTGTTCCCTGTACCTCAATGAACTCGCCACTTCCAGTACAGACAATATTCATATCAGTCTCTGCTGTTACATCTTCTTCGTAACAAAGATCGAGCATCGCACTTCCATTAATAATTCCAACGCTCACAGCCGCAACAGAATCGGTGAGTGGAATAGTCGTTATATGTCCCTTTGCTTTCGCCCAATTAAGCGCATCAACAAGGGCAACATATGCACCAGTAATTGCAGCGGTTCGAGTTCCTCCATCGGCTTGCAAGACATCGCAATCAAGGACGATGGTGTTCTCTCCTAATTGCTTCATATCTACGATTGAACGTAGGGATCTTCCGATGAGACGCGAAATTTCTTGTGTGCGTCCACCCAGCTTTCCCTTAACGCTCTCGCGATCAGAACGCGTGTGAGTTGCGCGCGGCAACATTGAATACTCTGAGGTTACCCAGCCTTTTCCGCTACCAACTAACCATCTTGGAACCCCAGGGGTAAATGAGGCGACACATAAAACACGCGTATTTCCAAATGAGACTAGAACTGAGCCCTCTGCTTGACCGAGCCAATGGCGCTCGAATTTGATTTCGCGGAGCTGATTTGCCGCCCGGTCATCAATTCGCTTTCCTGATGAATTACTTTCCTGACTCATACGTTCCAAGCCCCTTCACTCGCGCGAACCTCAGTGACTTCTGGTCCTAAGAATCTCCGCGCCAATTTGGCGAAAGCCTCAGGGTTGCCACTTGAGATGAATTGATATTTCGGTTTTGAATCGCTCAATCTAAGTAAATTCTTCTCGACAAGTACTCGGTATGAATCCTTAGCCGTTTCATCTGCGCTCGATACAAGAGTTACTTCATTACCCATCACATAAGATATGACGCCGGCTAGAAGCGGATAGTGGGTGCAACCAAGAACAAGGGTGTCAACGCCTTTATCCTTCAGCGGTTGCAAGTAGCGCTCAGCGGATTGAGTTACCGAAGGGCCCGAGGTCTCGCCCCGTTCAACGAAGCTAACGAAATCGGGGCAAGCCTTTGTGGTGAGATCTAGTTGTGGCGCTGCAGCAAAAGCATCGTCATATGCCTTGGAATCAATTGTGGTCTGGGTTCCGATAACGCCAACTTTGCCGGTGCGGGTCGCAGATACAGCGCGCTTTACTGCCGGTTGAATCACTTCAATGACCGGAATCGTGTAACGCTCACGGGCATCGCGCAACATCGCTGCGCTCGCCGTATTGCAAGCGATCACTATTGCCTTTACTCCGGCCTCAATCATCCGATCCATAATCTCTAAGGCAAAGGTTCGAACTTCAGCGAGCGGCCTTGGGCCATACGGACCGCGAGCGGTATCGCCAAAGTAAGTGATTGATTCGTTGGGAAGCTGATCGATGATTGCCCGAGCGACCGTAAGTCCGCCTACGCCAGAATCGAAGATGCCAATAGGGCTGGTTGAAGTGGGAGTACTTGCTGGCACCCGTGAAGTTTAGGCGAGGCGAAGGATGTCCGATTTGCCCCATCAGCGGATTTTTGGAGGGGAAAATAAAGGTGAAATCTTCAAAATTCCTGCGATTTAGGGTTGAACAACCCGTGAGTAGGGAGGAACCTATCCCCTAATTGTGACCTATGACGCTCACTGCCAGGGCGTAGCAAGGCGCAACGGCTCATTTCCAAATCGGAGTTTGAGCAAGTCGAAAAGCCCACGGAGGCCAATTTGTTAACTACCATGGATTTAACGGCAACGCAGTGGAGCGCAGTTTATAACGTCCTTTCATTTGGACTTATATCGATGCTCGCGACAACGGTGTACACCCTTGTCTCTCAAAACCGCGTTCTCCCGAAGTACCGGAATGCATTGGTTCTTTCATCGATGGTCACATTCATCGCTGGTTACCACTACATCCGTATTTTTGATTCATTCCACCAAGCTTCAATGGTGGAAGGAAACGTAGGAAAGGTTGTTACCGCAGGACACCCAGATGCATTTAACGAGGGATATCGTTATGTTGACTGGATCCTTACGGTGCCACTACTTCTCGTTGAAGTAATCGCAGTTCTTGCACTCGCAAAGGAAACGTCGAAGTCTCTGATTTCACGGCTTGTCCCAGCATCTGCAGCAATGATCGCTCTTGGTTACCCCGGAGAATTGTCAGCTGATCAGGGAACAAAGATTCTTTACGGTGTTCTCTCAACCATTCCATTCCTCTACATTCTCTACATCCTATTTGTAGAGTTGAGCAAGTCCCTAGATCGCCAGCCTGAGGGAGTCGCCGCAACAGTCGGTCGTCTCCGCCTCCTCCTCATCGCATCATGGGGCGTTTACCCAATCGCTTACCTACTTCCGATCATCGACGCAGAAGGCGCTGCAAGTACTGATGCCTATGTCGGTCGCCAGCTTGGTTACACAATCGCAGACATACTTGCAAAGTGCGTCTGGGGTCTAACCCTTGTAAAGATCGCAAGAATGAAGTCGATTGCAGAAGGAATGAAGGACGATCACTAATTCTCTAGATTGAGAATATAGTGAGATAAGTTCTCACAAAGATTGGGGCTCGGGAAACTGGGCCCCAATTTTTTTATGCTCCACTTATGTTTCGGGAATCAAAGCACTTTTAGCGCTGAAACAACTTTTGTCAGCGATGCCTTTGCATCACCGAAGAGCAAGGTGGTCTTTGGATCATAGAGAAGTTCATTTTCAATTCCAGCAAAACCGGGGCGCATTGAACGCTTTAAGAAGATTACATTTCCGGCCTGCGAGACATCAAGGATTGGCATTCCATATATAGGACACCCTGGAGTTGTCTTCGCGGCTGGATTAACCACATCATTTGCACCAATAATCAACGCAACATCAGTTTGTGGGAAGGTTGGATTCACTTCATCCATCTCAGATAGTTGCTCATAAGGCACATTCGCTTCAGCTAAAAGCACATTCATATGTCCTGGCATACGGCCGGCAACTGGATGAATTCCATAAGCGACATCGATCCCCTTTGCCGCAAGAAGATCAGCTAATTCGCGCACTGTGTGCTGGGCCTGGGCAACTGCGAGGCCGAATCCAGGAACGATTACTACTCGCCTTGCATAGTTGAGCAAGATCGCAACATCATCAGGCGTTCCAGATTTAACTGGGCGAGTTTCAGCGGCGCCACTTGCTGATTGTGGTTTAGCGGTAAATGCACCGAAGAGCGTTCCGAAAAGAGATCGTCCCATCGCTTCTGCCATCAAACGAGTGAGAATTGTTCCGGATGCGCCTACTAACGTTCCAGCAATTATCAAGAGTGTGGCATCCAAAACGTAGCCAGATGCGGCAACGGTGAGGCCAGTAAATGCGTTTAGTAGTGAGATAACGATTGGGACATCTGCGCCACCGACTGGGAGGACAAAGAGAACTCCAAATAGAAGTGAGAGCGCCGCAAGAATTATTAGTGGGGTTGTTCCCATCTCAGCGATTACCCAACCGGATACGCCAATTACTCCTACCAAAGTGCCTGCGATAACTGCGCGCCCGCCGGGATAGACGACTGGGGCTGTTGTCATTAATTCTTGTAACTTCAAAAAGGTAATGATTGAGCCAGAGAATGAAACGCAGCCAACAACGACTGTAAATACCGTTGCAATAACAACCGCAATCGAGGCCGAGCTTCCTAACTTCATATACTCAACAATTGCGACTAGCGCAGCAGCGCCACCACCTACGCCATTAAAGAGCGCAACAAGTTGCGGCATTGCAGTCATTTGAACTTTACGCGCCGCAGGAACGCCGATGATTACACCAACGATTATCGCTCCAATTATCCAAATTAAATTCTTGCCTTCGTTTTCGGAGCGGAAGAAAACTAGAACAGTCGCAATTGCAGCTCCGGTAGCGCCTAAGAGATTTCCCCGTCTTGCCGTCCGTGGGTGAGATAGGCCCTTAAGCGAGAGAATAAAACAGACTCCGGCTAGTAAGCCGATTAGGTCATATATAAATGGACTCACGACTTTGACTTACCTTTGAACATTTCAAGCATCCGGTCTGTGACCACAAAGCCGCCCACCATATTTACAGTTGCAAGAATTATTGCTGCAACCGATAGACCAAGTTCAAGCGCAGTTTCAGAGTGATCGGCAACGATAATTGCGCCAACCAAAATAACGCCATGAATCGCATTTGCGCCACTCATCAGCGGGGTATGAAGAGTCGATGAGACTTTGGAAACAACTTCAAAGCCGACGAACACGGCTAGGACAAAGATCGAGATGATTGCGATTGCTTCCATTTATCTGGCTCTCACTTTCCGTCCTTAGCGCCGGCACTAGTTGCCTTGGCATTCTCAGCTTTGGCACTTCCCGGAACTCGCTTTGCGCCACCATGAGTTACCGCTGCGGCATCGATGATCTCATCGCTGAAATCAATATTTAGAGCGCCCTCTTTGACCATTAATAGAAGGAGATTGACGACGTTGCGAGAGTAAAGGGATGAAGCATGGAATGGGAGTTGGCTCGGGACATCTTTACCGCCCCAAATTCGCACACCACCTTCGGTCACTAGCGTCTCACCTGGCTTTGAACCTTCAACATTTCCACCAGATTCAGCAGCGAGATCAACTATGACTGAACCTTCTGGCATCGCGCTATACATTTCTTTTGTTACGAGGCGTGGTGCGGCTTTTCCGGGAACTGCGGCGGTAGTAATCAAAACGTGTGACTTAGTTATGTAGGGCGTTAGTAGCTCGCGTTGTTTCGCGGCGCGCTCCTCGCTCATTTCGCGCGCATAACCGCCCGCGCCCTCGATTGCTTCTAATTGAAGATCGATAAATGTCGCGCCCATGGAACGAACTTCATCGGCGGAAGATGGTCGAACATCGTATGCAGAAACAACAGCTCCAAGTCTGCGCGCAGTTGCAATTGCTTGAAGTCCAGCAACGCCTGCTCCTAGAACCAGAACATTTGCAGGTGTAACTGTCCCTGCTGCGGTCATTAATAGTGGGAAGAAGCGCGGTGATAGTTCCGCCGCTACCAAAGCTGCTCTATATCCAGCGCAGAGCGCTTGCGAAGTCAGCGCATCCATAGATTGGGCGCGCGAAATCCTTGGAACTAACTCGAGTGAGAACGCCGTTGCTCCAGATGTTGCGGCTGCTTCAATATTTTCTACGGCATTTGTTGGTGATAGAAAAGAGATTGTGATTGCGCCAGATTTGAGAGATTTAAATTGAGCGACGCTAAGTGGTTGGACGGATAGAACTACATCAGCGCTAGCTATAGCCTTAGTCGCATCACTGCTAGCAACAACTTGCGCACCAGCGGTTACGAATTCCTTATCCCCTGCTCCCGCACCAAGTCCAGCGCCGCTTTCAACTTCAACCTCGAAACCGGCCCGCGTGAGCTTGGAAATCACGTCCGGAACAAGGGCGACCCGCTTTTCTCCAGGATTAATCTCCTTTGGAACAAATATTTTCATTATCGCTTTAGAGCCTTCATTCGAAACTTAGTTTCCCTTCAATTCGCCGCGAGTCAAAAGATGCAGCAGCGCTTGAATTGTAGTTCTGCGATGAAAGGCCTCGCGCCATACGACGGATTTTGCGCCATCGATTACCGATGCAGCAACTTCCTCGCCGCGATGGGCTGGTAAACAGTGCATGAATATTGAATCCTTGGTAGTCAACTTCATCAAATCATCATTAACCATAAAGGGTGAGAGCGCTTTGAATTTTTCATCTCGCTCACTCTCTGAATCCCCCATTGACATCCAGACATCGGTATAAATAACTGAGGCTCCTTCAGCGGCCGCCTTAGCATCGTTAGTAATCTCGACTTTGCCACCACTTGCCGCGGCGAGTGATTTTGATTTACTTATTACTTCAGGTGAGATTGCAAATTTTCCGGCCGGTGTTGCAGCTACAACGTGCGCTCCCATAATTGCACCAATTATCAACCAGGCGTTCGCAACATTATTTCCATCACCGACGTAGACAAATTTCCGTCCGGAAACATCGCTACCAAATCGCTCCCGAATCACCATCCAATCCGCTAATACTTGAGTTGGGTGATCTTCATCAGTGAGCGCATTAATTACTGGAATTGAGGCATATTTACCAAGTTGATCTACATCGCTCTGGGCATAAGTGCGAATGATGAGCGCGGAGCAGAATTGACTAATGACTTTTGCGGTGTCATTGATGGTTTCACCTCTACCTATTTGTAACTCATCGCCGCGAAGGAAGATTGGTGTTCCACCAAGATGAGCCACCGCGGTTTCTGATGCGAGCCTGGTGCGAGTCGATGGCTTAGTCATGTAGATCGCGACGGACTTGTGAACCAAGGAATTGGAGTGCTTTAACGGGTGTTCAGCAAACTCAGCTGCGGTTGCAAGTATCAACTCAACATCTGCGCGCGAGAGATTCTCAGTTCTAAGGAGATCCTTAAGCCCGGTCATCGGCTTATTCTAGTTATTCGATGGGAATGCGGTTTATTGACCTGGGGTGCGGTTCATTTTCTGAGATTGCGGTTTATAACCTGGGATGCGGTTCATTGACCAGGGATGCGCTGCGATTTCGCTTTATCGAGTAGCGCTTGCCCCTTTTTCCAGGCTTATGATTTAGCAATGAACTCAAAGATGGGATTCTTCACGCGTCGCGGTGGCGTAATTGAGGAAACCGATACTCATGTCGAGACTGAGAGTCGAGAAGAGTTGGAGTCGGGCGATCACGAAAGATTTGCCCATTATGTGAAGAAAGACAAAGTCGTTCAATCTGCGGTAACGGGAAAGCCCGTAACGGCGCTTTGCGGAAAACGTTGGATTCCAAATCGCGATCCCAATAAGTTTCCAATCTGTCCCACATGTAAAGAAATTCACGCAGGACTTCGAAAAGGTCCAGAGGATCCGGGTGATTAATCATTGGTAGCAATCGGAACTCTCACTGAATCTGAAAGTGAATTAGATCTAAAACCAGATAGACCTTGGGTATGCGTTGTCTGGGACGACCCCGTTAACTTAATGTCTTACGTGACTCATGTATTGATGGTGATTTTTGGATACTCAAAAGAGAAGGCAACGGAGTTGATGTTGAAAGTTCATAACGAGGGACGCGCCACAGTTTCTTCTGGTACGCGCGAAGAGATGGAGCGCGATGTCCAGCGACTTCATGAATATGGACTTTGGGCCACGCTTCAAAGGGATGATGAATTTTGATTTATAAACCTCGTGGAGTTCGTGAGTTTGGATACCAAAGTCTCGCGGAGTTGGTGAATTTTGAGTTCTAAATTTGTCCGCGATGAAAGTGGCGCGATACGAATCGTATTCACTTCGCAAGAGGCCCATGTAGTAATCAACTTGACCCAACAATTATTGGAATTGCTCGGAGACGGATCCATCAACGCCGACATTGAATTCGACCCGTTATTTCAGATGATGGGCCTTGGCGGAAGTGAACAACCCCCCGATGATCCAGTGCTCCGACGCCTTCTACCTAGCGCATATAAAGATGAGAAGTCCTCTTCAGAATTCCGCAGATACACCGAACATGGGCTGCGCGAAAAGAAACGTGCGCACGCACTCTTGGTTTATGAAGCCTTGACTCCAACTGATGATGAGTGGAGTGCGGATCAACCAATTGAACGCGGCTCCATTGAAGTTTCAATTGCGGAGCAGGACGCGATGGCATGGCTTGGGGCGCTAAATGATTTGCGCTTGGCTCTCGCTGTGAGGCTCGGTATCAGCAAAGAATTTGATGTGTTCAAAGGTAGTGATTCCGACAGTAGTAAATCGGGCAGTAGTGATTCCGACAGTAGTGATTCCAAACTCGACAAGAAGTATGAGCTAATGACCGATTCAGATCCGATGAAGGCTGTTTATGCCGTCTACTCATGGTTAGGTTGGCTGCAACAATCACTACTTGAGGTTCTCATGGGCGGCGGGGATGAACATCAAGCAACATAGATCTAATTTCGAGCACACTCGTTTTTGATTGACCGCTTTCTATCTCCCGCCCAGTCCGACTCAGAATCATGATAACTACAATCCGATAACAAAAAGAACGAATCGCTACTCATTGACAACATCAATCCATTCTTTATCCAAATTACTTTGTGAATTGCACTATTTACTTGTCAAAATGTCAGACCATTCATAAATCATTTACACATGAGCATCTCTCAACTATCTAGCCAATTCTCGACCCGTGTCGAGGAGAGAATTGCCCACCTACAAACATCACCAGGAAGCTATGAAAACTTGGGCAAGCTCATCGCGATTGAACCTAAGAGCCTAAGCGCAACCGGAAAAATTGATTACCTGGCCGCTCTTGAGAAGCAGTATTCGTGGCTTTACTCACTAATACAAGAAGCGACTCTTGCAATCGCCGGAAGTGAGCCAAATGAAGCATCGAATATGTGGGAAGGTGTTGATGAAGCAGAGCGCGAAGACGTTGCTACCGCTTTGCGTCTCTCTCCAAACACAGCACAAATGAGAATTGATGTAGCTCGAACTCTTTCAAATCATCTTCCGGCAACATGCGATGCACTTTCAAATGGTGAAATTAGCTCGAGCCATGCAACGCTGATTGCACGCGAGACTTCTGATGCTCTTCTTCGAGGAGTTTCCCCTGACATTCTTCCCTTGATTGAGAGTAAAGCCCTCGCCCACTCTGAGTTTCACACTGCTGCGCAAGTAGCGAAGAAGTTGAAGACACTCTTTGCGCAATTTGCACCAGAAATTCATGAGGAACGGCACGAGAAGGCACGCGATACCCGTTCAATCAACATCTATCCTGAAGCCGACGGAATGTCCACGCTCGTAGCTTTGCTTCCCTCTGAAGATGCGCAGACCGTCTACCTAGCCATCAATGCTTGTATCAATTTAGAGGAAAGAGAAGCTGAAACTAACTCGACTGAGACCCGCACTATCGATATGAAGCGTGCAGATGCACTAACAAGGATTGCCACTAACTTCCTTGGCTCAAACTCCGAGAAAATTGAAAAGCAGAAGAGACCAATATCTATCAACGTAACAGTCGACTTGCCAACACTTCTAGGTCTATCAAATAACCCTGGGCAGCTTGAAGGTCATGGTCCGATCCCCGCATCCCTGGCAAGAAAGCTCGCAGCTGATGGAAAGTGGCGAAAATTCGTTACCGATCCGTTGACAGGAAATCTTCTGGATATGGGTCGTTCGCACTATCTTCCATCCCAATATTTAGTGGACTTTCTTACTGCACGTGATCGAATTTGTAGATTTCCAGGATGTAGCCAACCCGCTCGAATTGGCGATATAGATCATGCCGTTAGCTGGGAAGATGGCGGTGAAACTAAACCTTCCAATCTTGGATTCCTCTGTCGAAGACATCATCGATTAAAGACTCATGGAGGTTGGAAACTTTCCAGCAATGAAGATGGTTCGTGTACTTGGACTTCTCCTAATGGGAAAACTCTCTTTGTTCCTGCCCGACCGCTAGATGAGAACGCAACCATTAATGAGAGAGTCACTTAGCAAAACAAGTAACATAGCAAAAACGAGTTACTTAACAGAAACTAGTCCGAATCACCTCTGCGGTTAACTACTTGTATATGCTCGGGCCATGGAGTCTTTAGCACTTCTAGCAACCTTGATTGTTGCACCCGCAATGTTTGGTGGGCCCATTGCGCTCCTACTTACGCTATGGAAACTTTCTACCGTATCGAAATTTCGAGCGATTTCAATCTATTTTCTTTCGTCATCATCCTGTTTGGTCGGAGTCTTTTTGATTTTCAGAGATATCAGTTCCGGCGCGAGAAACATCGGAATAATCGGAATCGTTACTGGATTAATTGCAATTTGGAGATTGTTTAAGCGTTAACTACCAAATGGTGGAGGTGCCGGGAATCGAACCCGGGTCCTTCGACACTGAAACAGGGCTTCTACGGGCGTAGTGTGCTAATCGCTTTCTCTGTCCCGGTTCTCTCGCACACAAGT
>VGAG01000022.1 GCA_016870835.1 Actinomycetota bacterium
AACTAAATAGTCGGTGAATCTGGGGAAGTCGGTGAAAATCCGACGCTGACCCGCAACCGTGAACGCCGAACAAGGCGTAAGTCGGATTACCAATTCATCGATTCTTATTTGACCACCCGTCGAGGTTTGCGGGGCGGAGATTTTTTTTCGCCATCGTGAGCACTCTTTCATTCTGGAAAGGTTCACATGTTAAAAAAGTTATTTCTCGTCACAGTTCTCTTCACGCTCGTTCAAATTCCAAGCGCTAACGCTGAAACCGGATATCGCTATTGGGGCTACTTTCAAGCTCCATCCGGTGCAAGTAGTTGGACCGCCGCAATGACTGGACCATCTGTTGAGGTCAGGGATGGTGATGTAGAAGGTTGGACATTCACTGCCAGTAGTAATGACATTCCAGCAACGCCTCCCATGATGGATCCAGATTTCGCCGAACTTTGTGGTGAAGTCTCAGAAGTTGCAGGCAAGGTTCGAGTCGGATTAGTTGTTGACTTTGGTGCGAGCCAAATTGCGCCTTCGGGTGAGACTCCACGCGAGTTCTTTAGAGACTGCGTTGTGGTGGATCAAGGATCGGTAGGCCTTGATGTACTAAACGCAGTTCTTGATGTGAGGGCGGCCGACTCAGGACTTATATGTGGCATCGCAGGTTATCCCTCCGAGGAGTGCGGCGCTGAGATTGATATCTCAGTTCTTAGCGGTCCAGAAGAAGAGCCATTAGCAATAGAGAAGACTGGCGAAAATGAAGCCACCAGCAATAACTCATTTGCTCTCATTGGCCTTGCTGTAATCGCGTTGCTAGCTGGAGTGGTAGCGCTGCGCAGAAGATCAGCTAAGTAAACCAAGCACTTGAAACGCGAGATTCATCCAGTCTTTTTCTGGCTCTGGGCTGCCTGTTTGGTTACAGCGCTCGTTAGGCTGGATGAAATTCTCTTTAGTCTCACCGCTATCTTCGCAACCATCTTGGTTGTGAAACTCGTCGGCGTCACCGCAACGCGCCTTTCTACGCTCTCACTTGCGCTACGACTTGCCGGTCTTGCACTCTTGATTCGAATGCTCTTTGCAATCTTGATTGGCGTTCCAATGCCAGGGAGAGTTCTGTTTTCAATCCCGCAAGTTAATCTCCCCGACTTTCTCGTTGGAATACGAGTTGGTGGCGAGGTCACAACCCAGAGATTATTGAGCGCCTTTGAAGAAGCTTCGCTCTTTGCGGCCTTGATTGTGGCCTTTGGCGGCGCTAATGCGCTCTCGACTCCGAGCAAAATTCTCAAAGTAATTCCGCGCCGACTTTATGGAGTTGGAGTAGCAACAGCGCTTGCCACAACACTCACGCCACAATTTGCAAATAGCATAACAAGAGTCAAGCAGGCGCAATATATTCGCGGCCAAAAATCATCTGGGTGGAGAAGAATCGGAACGCCAGTGTTTGAAGATGCTCTATCTAAATCACTTGATTTAGCCACAGCTCTAGAGGCGCGCGGTTATGGTCTTTATGAAAACCCAACTAGGTATCGAGCGATTAAGTGGGATGGGGCGCAATTAGTTGCCTTATTACCACTACTTTATCTGGCTGCGATCTACCCAATACTTATCCTCCCTTCAATTCTCAGTCTCCTGCTTTTCATAGCTCTTCTGATCACTCCAGTTGTGGTGTTGCAATGATTCAATTTAAAAATGTCTCGCTCATTTACCCGAACTCTGAGCAGACCATTATCGAGAATTTGAGCTTCTCACTCTGGGAAAGTGAATTTGTCCTAGTCGTCGGTCAGACCGGCGTTGGTAAGAGCAGCGTCCTGCGCCTGATGAATGGCTTGGTTCCTCACCATACCGGCGGCATTCTCTCTGGCGAGATAGAGGTGGCGGGAAGATCCACGAGATTGATAAAGCCGGGTGAACTCTCAGATGTTGTAGGAATCGTGGGTCAGAACCCAGTTAATGGATTTGTATGCGAAATAGTTGAAGATGAAATTGCTTTCACATTGGAAACCCTCGGCATTGCACCGGATGTGATGCGTAAGCGAATCGAAGAGGTTCTTGACCTCCTTGCGCTCTCCGAACTTAGAAGCCGTGAGATTGCATCGCTTAGCGGCGGAGAACAACAAAGAGTCGCAATAGCGGCAGCGTTAGTTACTCAACCAAAAGTTCTCTTGCTTGATGAGCCCACAAGTGCGCTCGATCCCATAGCAGCCGAAGAAGTTCTATCAATCCTGCACCGACTAGTTCATGATTTAGGTCTTACTGTTGTTATAGCGGAGCATCGCTTGGAGCGAGTAATCCAATTTGTAGATCGCATACTTCTTATTCGAGATTCAGGTCGAGCAGAGATTGGTTCTACCCGAGAAATTATGGCGCACTCTCCAATCGCTCCGCCACTCGTTGAACTCTCTCGAGTTGCCAGCCTCCCCGAAGTAGCACTTACCGTCCGCGAATTTCGCAAGCAAGCTCCAGAGTTTCAACTGCCCAAGCAAGTGCAAAATGAAAGAAATGGAGAGGTCCTGGTAAGGATTCAAGACTTGTCAGTTAATTATCGCGATTCCGATTCTGAATTTGCTTTAAAGAAAGTTACCTTGGAAATTGCGGCTGGCGAGATACTTGCGATCATGGGAAGAAATGGCGCTGGTAAATCAACGCTACTCAAATCACTTGTTGGCCTCACCCCGCTTCTATCCGGAAGGGTCTTAGTCCTCGGAAAAGACCCAGCCAGCTTTAGCGGTCGCGAGTTGATCAAAGCGATTGGTTTTGTACCGCAAGAAGCAGGCGATCTGCTGATTGAAACTTCGGTTGCACAAGAGTGTGCGCGCGCTGATCAAGATAATGGATGTACTAGCGGAAAGACGCTAGCGATTTACCGGAACTTGACTGGGGACGCTCGACTAGATGCCCATCCGCGAGATCTATCCGAAGGACAGAAACTATCGCTTGCCTTAAGTCTTTTACTTTCAGCCGATCCAAAGATAATTGTTTTGGATGAACCCACCCGCGGCTTGGATTACCAAGCAAAGCGAAAATTGATTGGAATTCTCAAATCAATCTCAACCGAAGGTCGCGCCGTACTTCTTGCAACTCATGACGTAGAATTGGTAGCAGAACTTGCAGATAGAGTAATTTTTATTGCTGAGGGTGAATTGATTTCGGACAGTAGCGTGCGAGCTGCACTTACCTCCTCCCCTGCCTTCGCCCCTCAAGTAGCGAAAGCTTTTCCCGATAAGGGTTTGCTGACTGTAAATGAAGTCAAAGAGGCGCTAGGGAAATGAGAGTTGGCTCTTGGATTATTGGCGCAGTAAGTGCTTTAGGAGTATTTCTTTTTACCTGGCCGCTTTATCTAAACACCGAAGAGTTCGGCTTCACCGAAGTTACCCAAGCCACTTGGCTTTCAATTCTCTTGGCCTTAGTGGCGGTAGGAATTCTCTTTCTCTCCATAAATGCTCGCCTTCTTGATAGCAAAACGGTTGCACTTGTCTCTGTCCTTGTTGGCTTGATCTCAGCTCTTCGCCTACTAGGAGCAGGAGCGGTCGGCATCGAACCGATCTGGTTTCTAATTATTCTCGCGGCGCGCGCGCTCGGGGCAGAGATTGGATTTGTAATCGCGATTCTTGCCATGAGCGTAAGTGCTCTCTTAAGCGGTGGGATTGGACCTTGGCTACCTTTTCAAATCTTCGCAGCAGGTTGGATAGCTCTCGGTGTTGCAGTAATTCCTAAGCTTAAGAGCTTTAAATTAGAACGATACTTCCTTGCGATTTATGGAGCCGTTGCATCTTTCATATTTGGATTTTTGATGGATCTTCAACTCTGGCCATGGTTAGTTGGTAGTGATACCCAACTTTCCTTCCAGCCAGGAGCCGCGGTTGCAGAGAATTTCTCAAGGTTTATTACTTTCCACTTTGCGACCGCTCTCTCGTGGGATCTACCGAGAGCGATACTCACATTCTTGCTAATTCTTATTACAGCAAAGCCGATCCTCTTTGCTCTAAAGCGTGCCTGTTATCGCTTGGAATCCGTAGCCCAGTGGCGGGAACTTAACGCACACGCGAAGGCGCAAACGGGGGCTTAATAACCTCTGCCGCAACTCGTTTACCTCGAACATCAATTGAAACGCTAGCTCCAACCTCAATCTTTGGAGCCAAAAGTGCGAGTGCAATTCCGACCTTTAGAGTCGGTGAGAAAGTTCCACTCGTTGTTTCACCGATCAAATCTTCGCCAGAAAAAACCGCCATCCCGGCCCGCGGAATACCGCGCTCAGTTAGCGCTAATCCACGCAAGATGCGATGAGCTCCGTTTCGTTTCTCTTCCTCAAGAATTTTCTTTCCCCAAAACTCAGACTTTTTCCAGCCCACCGCCCAATTTGCGCCTGCCTGTACTGGAGTTATCTCCAGTGATAGTTCATGGCCATGAAGCGGATAACCCATCTCAGTTCGAAGCGTGTCTCTTGCACCAAGTCCCACGGCAAGTCCGCCAACTCTTTTAACTTCAGAATAAATCACGTTCCATACCTCTAACGCATCGCTCCACATTGGCAAGATCTCAAAACCAGATTCACCGGTGTATCCAGTTCTACATACGATTACATTCTTGCCCGCAATTACGCCATTTGAATAGGACATATAAGAAAGTTCAGTTTCGTATCCCAGAGTTTTCAAGATATCTTTCGCGAGCGGACCTTGCAGTGCGAGTACCCCATAACTCATATGCTCATTTGTGACGCTAATTCCCGCGGGCGCTGAGTCGGCGAGACATTTAACTACTTCTGTGGTGTTGGCAGCATTTGGTATCAGTAAGAATTCATCAGCACTCTTGCGATAAGCAATCAAGTCATCAACAACGCCACCAGTTTCTCGGTCGCACAACATTGTGTACTGCGCCTGGCCGTCATTGATTTTGGTCAGATCATTTGTAAGGGCGAGGTTTAGAAATTCAAGCGTGCCTGCTCCACTCACCTTGGCCTTGCCTAGATGAGAGACATCAAATAGCCCAACTCGTTCGCGTACCGCAGTATGTTCATTAATTACTCCGCCACCACTATCTGCGGGGTACTCGATCGGCATTTCCCAGCCGCCGAAATCAGCCATCTTTGCTCGAGCCTCGAGATGAAAGCTATGAAGAGGTGAATGCTTCAATGGCGCAGAACCCATCACTCCAATAACCTAGCGCAATGGCCCCAACGATTCGAGCGACAGATGCTCAGATAACAGGTGATGTCCTAGTTCTTGGACTAAAGCGAGATGAAAAGAAGAAGCTAACGATTTTAACGAGTGGGATCAGATTTGATTCAGCTTCAATTCTCTCTGCGCTACACGAATTGGGCGCATCCGGCGCACTTGATGAAGTTGTAAAGCTTCCAGGAGATTCAACCAAATTGATGGTTCTAACCGGCCTAGGAAATGGCGAACTGACCCATGAAACCCTAAGACGGGCTGCTGGAGCAGCTGCTCGCTCTCTTCTTGGTCAAAGTAGCGCAACTTTTGCTCTGCCTCATAAAAATCGCGAGGAAGCAACTGCGATTGCTGAAGGCGCCCTTCTTGGTTCTTATGTCTTCGATGAATTTCGTGGTTCCACAAAGGCAGATCGCAAATCTCCGCTATCTAAAATTGAGATTCATTCGACCCTTGCCGGAGATAAGAAATTAACAACCGCCCTTAATCGAGCTGAAGTTCTTGCGCGATACACCCACTTAGTAAGGGATTTAGTTAACACCCCTCCTAGCCACCTAAACCCAGTCTCATTTGTCTCAAAATTCCAGCCACTTGCAAAAAAACTTGGACTTAAAGTAGAAGTTCTAACTGAAGTTCAATTAAAGAAGCAAGGTTATGGCGGAATCATTGGTGTGGGCCAAGGATCGGCAAATCCTCCGCGCCTGCTACACATTTCATACCGGCCCAAGGGCGCAAAGAAAAGACTTGCCTATGTCGGAAAGGGAATCACATTTGACACCGGCGGTCTTGCGCTAAAACCTGCTCAGGGCATGGAGGCGATGAAGTCGGATATGAGTGGCGCTGCGGCCGTCGCAGCAGCAATCCTGGCGACTGCAGAGCTAAAAATTCCGATTGATATTGATTCGTGGGCGCCGCTTGCTGAGAACATGGTTAGCGATAACGCGACTAGGCCAAGTGACATCATAAGTATTTATGGTGGCAAGACCGTTGAAGTACTAAACCCCGATGCAGAGGGAAGATTAATTCTTGCTGATGCCTTAGTTCGCGCAGCTGAGGTCGGTAATAAGAATGGAAAATTGGATGGAATAGTTGATGTTGCAACTCTTACTGGCGCCCAAGTTGTTGCCCTCGGCACTAGGACAAGCGCTGTAATGACTAACAACGAAGAGTTCCGTGATGAATTCTTAAAGAGCGTAACTCGAAGTGGCGAACAGTTCTGGCCGATGCCACTTCCCGAAGAGTTGCGGGCGTCACTGGATTCACCCGTTGCTGATCTTGCAAATATCGGTGAGCGCATGGGTGGCATGTTGGTTGCTGGCCTTTTCCTAAAAGACTTTGTTGCTGCCGATCTTCCCTGGCTCCACCTCGATATTGCGGGGCCGGCATTTAATGAGTCAAAACCTCACGGTTACACAACCGTAGGCGGAACAGGTGTCGCACTTCGCACACTTCTCGCCTTCGCCGAGGACTTAGTAAGCCAGTAAGGCTGGCAAAATGTGTCCCAGAAACTAAGAGCGATTTGAGGTAAGCGTGGCCAATTTTGATCTCGTAATACTTGGTGGCGGTAGTGGTGGATATGCATGCGCCCTTCGTGCCGCACAACTTGGGTTACAAGTTGTGCTAATCGAAAAGGATAAGCTGGGCGGAACCTGTCTACATAGAGGTTGTATTCCAACTAAAGCCCTTCTGCACGCAGGAGAAATTGCAGATAACACAAGACATGCGGGCGAATTTGGCGTTAAGGCAGAGTTTCACTCCATCGATATGGCAGGTGTCAACAGCTACAAAGATGGTGTGATTTCAAAGTTACATAAAGGGCTACAAGGTTTAGTTAAGTCGCGCAGCATTACCTATGTCGAAGGCGCTGGAAAGCTCGTCGCTAAAGACACGGTCGAGGTAAATGGCCAGCGTTACACCGGAAAGAATGTAGTTCTTGCAACCGGTTCATATGCAAAGACGCTACCCGGACTTGATATCGATGGCACCCAGATAATGACTAGTGATAACGCCATGCATTTAAACCATGTACCAAAATCAGTGATAGTTCTTGGAGGCGGCGTAATCGGTTGCGAGTTCGCTTCTGTTTGGAAGTCCTTTGGCTCTGAGGTAACAATTATTGAAGCGCTGCCACACCTAATCGCTCTTGAAGATGAATCATCAAGCAAGCAGCTAGAGCGAGCATTCCGCAAGCGTGGCATTAACTTTGAATTAGGAAAAAAGTTTAAGTCAGCTACAAAAAGCGCTACTGGTGTAACTGTCACACTCGAAGATGGAAAGACATTTACCGCAGAGATTCTCTTAGTCGCAGTCGGTCGCGGTCCAACTTCTGCAAATCTTGGCTATGAAGCCCAAGGTATAAAGATGGATCGCGGATATATCCTCGTTGACGATAAGTGTCGTACAAATATTCCGGGAATCTGGGCAGTGG
This sequence comes from Actinomycetota bacterium, assembly GCA_016870835.1. GTDB lineage: Bacteria > Actinomycetota > Actinomycetes > Nanopelagicales > Nanopelagicaceae > MAG-120802. Next base: position 7,573 of record VGAG01000022.1, read on the forward strand.
GCGACCTAATTCCAACGCTGCAACTTGCACATGTTGGTTTCGCTGAAGGCATCCTAGTTGCAGAAGAGATTGCAGGTTTAAAACCACGTGCAATTAATTACGACGGAGTTCCACGAGTCACTTATTCCGAGCCAGAAGTTGCATCAGTTGGATTAACAACAGCAGCAGCTAAGGCAAAAGGATTAGATGTTGTTGAACTAAATTACGATCTCGCCGGAAATGGAAAGGCGCAGATACTAAAGACTGCCGGCTCTATTAAGTTAGTGGCGGAGAAGAATGGCCCAGTTCTTGGCATGCATATGGTGGGCGCTCGCGTCGGTGAATTGCTTGCCGAAGCTCAGCTAATATTCAATTGGCAGGCCGAAGCCTTCGATGTTGCACCACTAATCCACGCCCATCCAACGCTTTCGGAGGCAATGGGAGAGGCTCATTTGGCGCTGGCTGGAAAACCACTCCATGCACATGGATAATCCACCAATTGAAGTAATCGGATTGTTGAGAGGATGAGATGACTTTTTCGGTGAAGATGCCCGCACTAGGCGAGAGCGTCACAGAGGGAACCGTCACTCGTTGGCTCAAGGCAGAGGGCGATCAAGTCGCACTCGATGAGCCACTATTGGAAGTTTCTACCGACAAAGTTGATACCGAAATCCCATCTCCGGCTGCGGGCGTTCTCGCAAAGATTGTCGTCGCATTAGATCAAGTTGCTGCAGTAGGCGCCGAGTTAGCTGTAATTAATGATGGCGCAACTGCAAGTAGCGCTCCAGCACCCGCTGCTCCCGTTGCTGCCCCAGCTCCAGTGCCGACTCCAGTGCCGACTCCAGCACCAGTTGTTACACAAGTAGCCGCGACACCAGCTCCGGTTCAATCTGGTAGCGCCACTATTGTCACAATGCCTGCGCTTGGTGAATCCGTATCCGAAGGAACAGTTACTCGTTGGCTCAAATCTGTTGGAGATCAAGTAACTGCTGATGAAGCGTTGCTTGAAGTCTCCACCGATAAAGTTGATACCGAAATCCCATCTCCAGCTTCAGGAACACTTCTTACTATCGATGTCCCAGTAGATTCCACAGTCCCGGTTGGTGCGCGCCTTGCATCAATTGGTTCCGGAGCCGCCGCACCTGTTGCCACACCACCAGCTCCGCCGAAACCGGCTCCAGCTGCGCCAGTAGCTCCAGTCGCCGCTACTCCTGCTCCCTCCCCAGCGCGCCCAGTTCCAGCTCCACCACAAACTCCGCCGCCACTAGTTCCAAAACCATCTGCACTTGATGATTCTTATGTAACACCAATCGTTAGGAAATTAGCTAATGAAAATGGAGTTGATCTATCAAAGGTAAAAGGCACTGGAGTTGGCGGACGAATTCGCAAAGAGGATGTTTTAGCTGCGATTCCAAGTAAAGCAAGCGTTGCGCCTTCTGCACCTGCTGTGGCTGCATCAACTTCTGCCGCACCGAGCGCGCCTACGAAAGCAGCTCCCGTATCTGCCTCGCCACTTCGCGGTACCCAAGTAAAGATGTCTCGCCTCCGTAAAGTTATTGCCGCTCGAATGCTGGAATCACTTCAAGTTAGCGCCCAACTAACTACTGTTGTTGAAGTTGATATCACCAAGATTTCTCGACTTCGCGATAAGGCGAAAGCTTCCTTTGAAGCGCGTGAGGGCGTAAAGCTAAGTTTCCTTCCTTTCTTTGCAGTTGCAGTCTGCGAAGCGCTAAAAGTTCACCCAGTTCTCAACTCATCTGTAGAAGGTGATGTGATTACTTATCATGGCGCTGAACATCTTGGCGTTGCCGTAGATACCGAACGCGGCTTACTTGTACCGGTGATTCGTGATGCCGGCGATCTAAATATGGGCGGTATTGCTCGTCGAATCGCCGAAGTTGCACAGCGCACCCGCGATAACAAGATTGCCCCAGATGAATTAGGTGGCGGAACATTTACACTTACAAATACCGGATCTCGTGGCGCACTCTTTGATACACCGATTATCAACCAGCCTCAAGTCGCGATTTTGGGACTTGGCGCAGTAGTAAAGCGTCCAACTGTTGTTAAGGGCGAGGATGGCGGGGAAACAATTGCGATTCGCTCTATGGTTTATCTCGCACTCTCGTATGACCATCGCGTCGTCGATGGCGCAGATGCCGCGCGCTTCTTGACCACGCTAAAAGAGCGACTTGAAGAGGGTCGCTTCGAATCTGACCTCGGTCTCTAGGCGAGGGGTCTATAGCTCTTGGCGCTTCCACAACGGATTGCTATAACCGGGGCTTCCGGCATGATCGGATCCGCTCTTGTTGGCCATCTAAAGTCTGAAGGACACACTCTTCAGCGATTAGTACGGCGCCCCGTCGTCTCACCCGATGAAGTTCTTTGGAACCCAACAACTGGAGAAGTTGATTTAGCTGCCCTTGAAGGCGTTGATGCGGTGATTCATTTAGCTGGAGCCAACGTTGGCGATAAGCGTTGGAGCAAGAAATACCGTGCAGAGATTTTAAATTCCAGGCTCCTTGGCACAAATACGATTGCAACTGCAGTTTCAAAATTGAAACCTGATGTATTTATCTCATCAAGTGCGATTGGTTGGTATGGCGAGACAGGAAATCGAGCGGTAACTGAGGACGATAGGCCTGGCGATGATTTTCTTGCTGCTGTATGTAAAGAGTGGGAAGCCGCTGCAGATACAGCAACAGATACTCGGACTGTGAAAATCAGAACTGGATTAGTTCTTGAACCAACAAGTGGCGCGATGGGAAAGATGCTGCCGCTCTTTAAATTTGGCCTAGGTGGAAAATTGGGAAGTGGCAAACAATGGTGGTCATGGATAACTTTGCATGATCAATTAAAGGCAATCTGCTACCTGCTAGAAAAAGATGTCGAAGGTCCAGTCAATTTAGTTGCTCCAAATCCAGCAACTAATCAAGAATTCACGGCAGCGCTAGCGCGCGCACTTCGTCGACCAGCGTTAATTCCAGTCCCAGGTTTTGCACTTCGAATTGTCTTGGGTGGCTTTTCCTCCGAAATTCTCGGATCAAAGCGGGTCACTCCAAAGAAGTTAGTAGATTCCGGTTTTCAATTTGATTATCCGCACCTTGCTCCAGCTCTTAGCGCCCTGATAGATCAGCAATAACCGCTTGCGCGGCAAGCTTTCCACTTAATAGCGCTCCTTGTTGTGATGGAGTGCTTCGCCAATCCCCTGCGATATAAACCCCACTCTCATCTTTAACCGGCATTAGAAGCGGTTTACCCGGAGGATGAAAGGGCAGCGAGCCCTTAATTCGGTAAGCCTCGATTAAATCCCAACTCTTCGTTTCACATCTCCACTGCTTCGCTAAATGCGCTCTCACATCTTTCTCACTTCCCGATCCAAGAGTGGTTGCAGCAATAAGAGTCCTACCGTGGGGAGCGTACGTTTTTGCAATATTTGAAATTGCTACCGAGTTAACGAGCGGCCCCGGCCCACCCACGCGAAGTAGCTTGCTCGCAATCTCTCCCTCAGGAAGCGAGAAGTACCAGGTATGCGACTCATTCATTTTCGGCGCCTCTGACCCAAGTAATTTTGTGGCGCTAAGTGGGTCGAGCGTATTTACTACGGCATCGGCCTCGTACCTATCGTCACTAGTTACAACTTCCTTAACGCCTATCTTGAGTACTTCTGCGCCTAACTCAACATCTAGTCCAGCAGCTAACTTTTCAGAGATTGCCCTTACTCCTGCGTCTGGCACTCCAGGGCGACCCTTGATGAACCAATGTATTAGCTCGCGCGCCATTCGGTTTGAGACTTGCTTTGAATCGATAAGAAAGACACCATCAAAAAATGGTTTAAGTACTTTTACAAATAGTCTATTGGAATCTATAAGGGCGAGTTCAAAAGTTACATCCTCGCTCTTCTTTCGAAGATAGTTCAAGAACTTCAATTTCTCGACCAAAGATCCAGTCTTAGAACTCAAGAGATCCGGAAGGAAGTTGGGACTACTTCGAAAATCTCCGACCTTTAAAATCTGATCGCCATCACAGATTTCAAGCCCTTTGGGCAGATGGAAGAACTCAACATCCGTAAGAGCTTCACTCTCCTTGAGTTCTGCATATGCCGGGTTTATTACTTGAAATCCTCGATCAAGAGTGAAGCCATCTACATAGTCACTTGTGATTCGGCCACCAACGCGGTCACTCTTCTCTAGAACTGTGACTTCAAAACCGCCTTCAACCAGAAATCGCGCTGCGTTTAACCCAGCCCAGCCTGCGCCACAGACAATGACTCTCTTACTCACTGATGAATATCAATCTCTCTAGCTCGATCAATGATGCGCGCAACATCAAGTGCAAACTCACGAGCGACTGGCATTTCTGCCACTCCCTCGAGGCAATCTCTCACTTGGTTATAGAAGTGAACATAGTTTCCAGGTACGCCTTTGTACTCAATCGAGTCGCTACCTTTGTAGATTCGAAACTCGCTGGTCGCGCTTATCGAATCTTGCCAACCAGTAGATAACGGCTTTACTCCGGCTCGAAGTAGAGCTTCTTGTGGGTCAAGTTCTTTTGCAATGAGAGCTGCAGCTCGACCATTTACCCGAAGCCGTGGCCTAGGAGCGCCCGAGATCGCGCTTACTGAAAGATAGGAATCAACTCCACTTGCATGTTTCAAAACTAATAGAACATCATCTTCAACTTCGCCACGAATCTTGCGAAGCGATGAGAATTCAAGTTCGGCTGGACCAAATAAATCTAGCGCTGTTGAAACTAAGTGAGTCTGTAGATCAAGTAGCAACCCTCCGCCAAGAACTGATGGAGTATTTTCGCGCCAAGCACTTGGATTGCTATCGGGACGAAACCTCTCGAAACTGGATTCGAATCTAAAGATTTCACCAATATCGCCATTTGCAATAACTCGCTTCAGGGTAAGCGTGTCGCTATCAAGGAGGCGGTTAAAGAAAACAGTTATCGGAACACCGCGGGCATCGGCGTAATCAAAGAGTGCCGATGTTTCGTAGTAATCAAGAGCCATTGGCTTATCAACAACTACGGGAATTCCAGCATCAATTGCTAGCCTGGCCTGGGCGGCATGCACCTCATTTGTTGATGCAATTACAACTAAATCAAGTTCCTCTTCTACCAATTCCTCGGCACTTGCCAGCATCGTTGCAAGTGGAAACTCATCATGCGCCAGGCCGCGTTTCTCTATTGATCGAGTTGCAATCGCCGCGATAAAAAAACCGGCGGCTTGAAGTAGTGGAGCATGAAATGAGCGACCAGCAAGCCCATAACCAATGAGCCCAACCCGCTTCAAGTTCTACTGCTTCTGCTCGTATTGCAATTTAGATGGCCACCAAATCTTTGGCCCAATCACCTTTACGAGAGCGGGCACTAAGAGCGAGCGGACGACAATTGTGTCTAGGAGAACTCCAAAGGCAACGGCAAAACCTAGTTCGGCTAGGAATACCAACGGCAAAAGTCCTAGTACACCGAAGGTTGCAGCTAGAACTACGCCAGCTGAGGTGATTACGCCACCAGTAACGGTTAAACCTTTGATCACGGCAGCCCGAGTTCCGATCTTCTTCGACTCTTCACGAACACGCGTCATTAAAAAGATGTTGTAATCAATACCAAGGGCAACTAAGAATACAAAGGCAAAGAGTGGGAATGATGCATCTGTCCCAGCAAATCCAAAGACATGCTCGAAGACCAATGCGCAGACGCCAAGAGTTGCGAAGAATGAAAGTACTACTGTTGCAAGAAGCAGGCCGGCCGCAAGAATGCTGCGTAGAAGTAATCCCAGAATTATTGCAATCAGAATTAAGACGGTTGGAATAATCACACGGTTATCCCGTTTGGAAGATTCATCAATGTCGTGGCCAACTGCAGTCTGACCACCAACAAGAATGTTGGAATCCACTTTCTTCACCGCTTCGCGGATGGTCGGAATCAACTCTTTTGCTTCCTTAGAGTCGGCAGCCACATTCAATGTGGCATAGACCAAGACCTTGCCATCAACCACTTTGATCTCTTCGGTTGGCTGGCGCGTTACTGGATCTTGCACAGTTAATGGCAGAACTGCAGCAACATTTGAGATTCCCCTTACCGCAGCCAGAACGGCTGGAACATCAGCTTCGTCCGCAACAATCTCAACCGGGGTACCCTCGCCACTAGGAAAGTGCTCACCTAGCTTTTCAAGTCCAATAACCGAATCAGTTCTTGTTGTAAATGCTTCAGTTTGCGATAAGCCATCACTCTTTAGCGTCGCAGAGAATCCGGCAAAAATGAGAAGTGCCAGCGCAGTGGAAATCCAGATTGGCTTAGGTTTGCGATCTACAAAGTTACCTACCTTTGCCCAGAAACCAGAGAGCTTCTCATCTACATCATCGAATTTAGGAATTCTTGGCCAGAAGATCCAACGTCCGAAAACAACTATTAGAGCAGGAAGGAGAGTAAGCGCTGCCAACATGGCTGATGCAATACC
>VGAG01000023.1 GCA_016870835.1 Actinomycetota bacterium
TGGGCTTTTTGATTACCTTCCTTCTTGGTGGTTTAACTGGTGTGATTCTTGCTAGCCCGCCGCTTGATTTTGCAGTTTCGGCCTCGTACTTCGTTGTAGCTCACTTCCACTATGTTCTATTTGGAACGGTGGTCTTTGCGATGTTCGCTGGTTTCTACTTCTGGTGGCCCAAGATGACTGGCCGGATGCTCAATGAGACCCTTGGCAAGATTCATTTCTGGACGCTCTTTATTGGTTTTCATACAACATTCTTGATTCAACATTGGTTGGGCATCAAGGGCTTCCCTCGTCGCTACGCTGATTATTTAGCAACTGATGGATTTACAACTATGAATATGGTTTCAACAGTCGGAGCTGCGCTACTTGCGCTCTCGATGATCCCATTTGCAATAAATGTTTGGATTACCCGCAGCGCACCAAAGGTCACTAGCAACGATCCTTGGGGATATGGCGCCTCACTTGAGTGGGCCACAACATGTCCACCTCCTCGCCACAACTTCTTAACAATGCCGCGAATCCGTTCTGAGCGTCCTGCCTTTGATTTACACCACCCAGAACATGCTGAGATTCTCATCCATAAGAAGGTGGCGGTTCACAAATGAAATTTGGTTATCGCCTCTTTCTATTTCTCTTCTTCTTTTATGGCCTGCTAACTTTCGTCTACTGGCAGATGGCAAATGAGCCAGTAGGTATTACCGCCCTTGCTCTTAGCGCAGGCCTCGCTTTAATCATTGGCTACTACTTCTGGTTCATTAATCGTCGAACTGGTGGAGTGCTTCCTGAAGATAATCTCTCGGCTGAAATCTCAGATGGTGCCGGCGAACTTGGTTTCTATAGCCCATACTCTTGGTGGCCACTTCCGGTAGCGGTTTCTGCGACGGCGGCGGGTTTGGGTTTGATTATTGGATGGTGGCTAACCCTGATTGCGGTCGGCGCGCTGCTCATTTCGGTCTTGGGCTTCGTTCTTGAGTACGAGCGCCCTAGTAATTCAGCTCATCACTAATTAGAGTCACTCCATGAGTGATGTTCGTTCCGAGATTCTAAATACTGGAATAACTGAGCTTAAGTCAGCTCAGATTCTCATCGATGCGCCAGCAGCGAAAATCTTTGAGATCATCGCTAGCCCCGCTTTGCATCCTGCAATTGATGGATCAAATAGCGTCAAGAGCGTTAACTGGGGACCTGAGCGACTATCCCTCGGTGCAAAGTTTGGCATGAGAATGAAACTGGGTATCAAGTACAAGATCACTAATACTGTGGTTGAGTTCAAAGAGAATGAATTGATTGGATGGCGCCATCTTGGTCGTTGGATTTGGCGTTATGAGTTAAAGGCGCTTTCGCCTAATCAGACACTTGTGACCGAGAGCTTTGATGGACGTCCATCACCAATTCAATGGTGGTTGAAGGCAAGAAACGCTTATCCCTTTACAGAGAGAGCGGTTGCGAAAACCTTGGTGCGACTTAAGAGATACGCCGAGAGCGGCGTTTAGTGGTGCCCGTCCTCTAACTCCAACATATCTTGCGATGTTGGCTTTGAAATCTGTTCTTGGCTGGCACGTGACATGCGAGCGCGCACCTTGCCTTTGATTCCTTGGGGATTAGCAACGCCATTCTCATCAGCTTCACCAATTTCTAGCGCGGGAAGTTGTTCATGGCTAGATAGTAGGTACGCCTTCTCGGGAGAGAGCGGCTCGTGAACCTCGATGAATTCACCGTGAGGCAACATAACAAGGCGACCAGTCTCGCGTCCATGAAGAACCTTCTCGCGATCAGCGCGCTGTAGCGAGAGGCAGATACGTTTTGTAATTACAAATGCAATCGGTGGTAGAACGATTAATCCGATACGCGAGAACCACATAATCTGATTAATTGAGAGATCGAAATGTGTTGCAAGTAGATCATTACCACCATTTATGAGAGCAACTAGAGCGAAAGTTAGAGACATAGCGCCGATAGCAGTACGGTTTGGATTGTTACGAGGACGATCAAGTAAGTGGTGCTCTCTTTTATCGCCGGTCATCCACTGTTCTATAAATGGATAGAAAGCCATCAAGGTGAAGATAATTCCCGGAATAATCAATCCTGGAATCAGAATGTTCCATGAAATTGTAATTCCGAAGGCGTGAGTCTCAATTGGGGGAGCGGCGCGAACTAATCCATCGAGCCAACCCATATACCAATCGGGCTGTGAACCAGCTCCAATTTGTCCTGGGTTATAAGGTCCAAAGATCCAAATTGGATTGATTTGTGCAACTGCGCCAAGAAACGCGGTTACGCCAAAGACAATAAAGAAGAATCCGCCAGCTTTAGCCATATAGACCGGCATTAATGGATAGCCAACGACATTCTTCTCAGTTCGACCAGGACCTGGGTATTGGGTGTGCTTCTGGTACCAGACCAACATTAAGTGCGCAGTAATAAGCGCCAGCATGATTCCGGGAATCAGGAGGATGTGCACCGCATAAATTCGTTGAATGAAGAGCTCACCCGGGAAGGCGCCGCCAAATATGAAATACGAGAGATATGAGCCAACGACCGGGATTGCTTGGATGATTGCTTCAGCAATTCGGATTCCAGTTCCAGAGAGAAGATCATCAGGAAGTGAGTAACCAAGGAAGCCTTCAACAATTCCAAGGGTAAGAAGTGCGACACCGATAATCCAATTTAGCTCGCGTGGCTTGCGGAAGGCTCCAGTAAAGAAGACGCGCATCATGTGAACCACCATTGCTGCCATAAAAATCAATGCTGCCCAGTGATGGATCTGGCGCATCAAGAGTCCGCCGCGAACATCAAATGAAATATGAAGAGCAGAGGCGTAAGCCGCAGACATCTTCACGCCATTTAATGGCTCATATGAACCTTCGTACTCAACTTCGCGCATTGATGGGTCAAACCAGAAAGTAAGAAATGTTCCCGAGAGAAGAAGAATTACAAATGAGTACATCACAATTTCACCGAGCATGAACGACCAGTGATCAGGGAAGACCTTTGTTAAGGTCTTCTTCATCCACTTTGCAGCGCCAGTGCGCTCATCTAAGAAATTAGCGGTGCCGCCAGCAACTCTCTCGCGTGCGCTCATTTAGGAATCACGCCCCCAGAAACTTGGTCCAACCGCCTCGTTAAATGGCGCCTTTGCCACTAGATACCCCTCGGCATCAACGGTAATGGCTAATTGTGGCAGCGGACGCGCGGATGGTCCAAAGATAACTTTGGCGGCTCGAGTCACATCAAAAGTGGATTGGTGGCAAGGGCAGAGAAGATGTTTGGTGGTCTGCTCGTAGAGAGCAACAGCACATCCCATATGTGAACAGATCTTGGAGAAAGCGATGATTCCTTCATAGGTCCAAGAGAGTCGCTCGGCATCTAAATTGAACTCTTCTGGTCGGATGCGGATTAACAGCACTGAATCTTGGGCGATGTCATCAAGGTGACGAACTTTTCCGATCGGAAACTCGGGCTGAACTTGAGCTACTCCGCCTACCTCAAGATCTGAGGGCCTTATCGGGCGATCACCGGGATCGGTTACGAGCCTTGTTCCAGCCTTCCAATTAGTCTCATTTAAATCATTTCCTGGAAGAGGTCCGAGGTCGCGCAGAAAAAGAATCGGAGAGAGACCGACCAAACCAAGGGCAAGACCGAGGGTCCGTTTAATCAATGGGCGTCGACCGAGAGCTGCCTGGGCTGCGCCATCCTTAACGGTTGCAACAAAGGCTGCACGATCTTCGTCTTTGGAGCGCTGCTCTTTTCGGATATCGACAACCTCATGGTCTGGCATAAGAGTCTTGGCCCAATGAACTGCGCCCATTCCGATGAAGAAGAGCGCCATAGCAAGACCGAGACCAAGAAATAGTTGGTGCGCGTTTGTAGTTCCAAAAATTGGAAGGAAGATTAATTGCTCTCTTGGGATCCAAATGTAGGAGTAGATAAAAAGAACTGTGCCAATCGCCGAGAAGAGAAAGAGGATCGAAACTTGCCGCTCCGCCTTCTTCGCAGCTAGCGGGTCAACATCACTCTTTCGATGAACATGCTCAGGAAGCCCGGGATCGGAAAGTGGTTCTAACTCGTTCTTCATCTCACTCATTTTTCATCTAACCTTTAGCGAGCCTTCGTCGTTAACCAGACAGCGATTCCGATGAGAATGCCGAGACCAAGTAAGAAGGCGACTGCGCCTTCGGTAACAGGTCCAACCCGACCGAGAGCAGCGCCACCTTGTGACGGTTCGCTCTCAACAAACTTGATCCACTTAATGATTGAAAGCTTCTCTTCGTGAGTTAGAACTGTATTCGCAAAGACCGGCATTGCTTGTGGGCCGGTGACCATCGCTTCGTAAATATGTCGAGGTTCAACGCCCATAACTGTTGGCGCATACTTTCCTTGAGTTAGCGCACCGCCTTGTCCGGCAAGGTTGTGGCACATCGCGCAATTAGTTCTAAATAATTCGCCACCTTCAGCAGTATTTCCATCGCGCTCCCAAGCGAGCTCTTCATTTGTAACTGCAGCAGGACCAGGTGCAAGCGAAGCTACATAAGCTGCAAGCGCAGCGGTTTCGCGCTCGTCATATACAGGCTCCTTTCGCATTGCCTGCTGGCTCATATCAGCCATCGGCATACGGCCAGTTGCTACTTGGAAATCAACAGATGCGGCGCCAACTCCTATAAGCGATGGAGCAGCACCAGCGCCCTCGGCATTTAACCCGTGGCAAGAGGAGCAACCGCGAGCAAAAATCTCTTTTCCTTCTGCGATCAAGGTCGCCCTATCTACGGAAGTTAACTCTTGTTTAACTTCTGTGGCGGCCTGGGCAACAGTGAAACCAACTCCTGCGATAAAGAGCGCTGAGAAGAGTAGAAAAGGACCGGCAAAGCGATGGCGGCGATAGCGCGAGAGAAAACCGATTGCTTTTGTCATTACTGCACCAAATAAATCGCAGAGAAGAGCGCGATCCAGACGATATCGACAAAGTGCCAGTAGTAGGAGACAACGATTGCAGTGGTTGCTTGAGAGTGGCCAAAGCGGCGCGCTTTAGATACTCGGATCATCACAACTAGAAATGCCAATAAGCCACCAGTCACATGTAAACCGTGGAATCCAGTTGCAAGATAGAAGACTGAGCCATAAGGAGCAGACGAGAGAGTCAGGCCTTCATGCACAAGTTCGGCGTATTCAAATACCTGACCACCAATGAAAAAAGCACCCATGATAAATGTGAGCGCGAACCATTCCCGCATTCCCCATTTCGAAAATTGCCAGATAGTTCCAGTCCGCACATTCTGGAAACGCTCCGCCGCGAAAACTCCAAACTGGCAGGTGACAGAGGAGAGAACCAGAACTGTTGTATTAATCGCAGAGAATGGAATATTCAAGAGCTCGACTGATTCGGCCCAGATTTCCGGTCCCTGCACCGCGCGCGTTGTGAAGTACATTGCAAAGAGAGCTGCAAAGAACATCAATTCACTTGAGAGCCAGACAATCGTTCCGACCGCGACAATATTTGGGCGATTAAGCCTCTGTGCGGGTGCGGCAACTGCGCTGGCCATGAGCCGGATTATTCCGGAAAAGCACTTCTATTGCCCCACCCGGGCGACCGGAGAGCCGGTGAAGCGCATCACTTACATCCTCAATTGAAGAATGGCTCTAGACTCGCCTCACTATGTCTACTTTTAAAATAATCGTCTACTCCGATGACTCAACTGTGAGAGAAACAGTGAAAAAGTCGCTGGGAAGGCGATTAGCCCCGGAGTTGGCTGATAACGAGATTATTGAATTTGCCACGGCGGATGCCCTGAGGCTCTATGTTGATTCAAAGAAGGTGGGAAGTAAGACTCGGGTAGACCTATTCATTCTTGATGGTGAGGCGACTCCAGAAGGCGGAATGGGACTCGCGCGCCAATTGAAAGATGAAATTTTCAATTGCCCGCCAACCCTCGTCATCGTCGCAAGAGAGCAGGATGCATGGCTCGCAGGATGGTCTAGAGCAGATGGTGTTGTAACTCATCCGATCGATTCTTTTGGGTTGGCTAAGAAGGTTTTAGATCTAGTCAAGACTCCTGCCCTTTAAACTTTAAAAATATGTGGGATCAACTCCTCGATAAATTAACTTCGAGGCAAGACTTAAGCGTCGGAGAAATTCGCTTTGCCATGACTGAAATCCTTGAGGGTCGGGCTGGCGAATTGCAGATAAAAGAGTTCTTGTTAGGAATGAAGAACAAGGGTGAACGGGCTGAGGAAGTCAGAGCCCTCGTTGATGCGATGTATGACCATGCAACGTTGATAGATATCCCAGATCGCGCCGTCGATATCGTAGGTACTGGCGGCGACGGCTTTAACACAATAAATATTTCGACAAGCGCTGCAATCGTGACAACAGCTGCTGGCGGGCGAGTTATAAAACATGGAAATCGAGCTGCATCTTCCGCATCAGGGGCCGCCGACTTATTGGAAGCCTTGGGAATAAATATCAATCTCGATGCCGCGGGTGTTAAGGAATGCGTACGCAAAATTGGGATTGGCTTTGCCTTTGCGCCTAAATTCCATCCTGCAATGCGCTATGCCGCTCCGGTTCGAAAGAGCCTTGGCTTACCAACCGTCTTTAACATTTTGGGGCCACTCGCAAATCCAGCTCGCCCCAAGGCGGTCGCCATCGGCGTTGCAAGAAGTGAGATGTTCGAACTCGTTGCCGAAGTGCTTGCGGCTCGGGGTAATGAAGGGTTTGTATTTCGAGGGCTAGAAGGCCTTGATGAAATTTCTATTTCTGGAGCGAGTGAGGTCATTCAAGTATTTGAAGGCAGGACGTCTAAGTCACTCTTTGACCCAAGAGAATTGGGAATCGATCCGATTTCACTTACCGAGATAAAGGGTGGAAGCGCGCAAGAAAATGCAGCGACAACGCTTCGAGTCCTTGAAGGAAGAAGTGTCGGTGCGCGAGAGGCGATCTTGCTAAACGCGGCTGCTGCGATCGCGGCATTTAAGGGAGATTTCCGTTTACCCATCGAAACACAATTTGCAAATGGTTACACGCTTGCTAAATCTGCGATTGATAGCGGTCGGGCTATCGAGTTAGTTCAGCGCTGGCGGGATCTTTCAAATGAGCTCGCGAAATCCTCTTTGTAGCGGCTCTTTTCATTTAAAACTTTAAGGTCCTCAAGTTGGGAACGGGCATAGCCGGCTCCAAAAGAGGCTCTTGCCCACTCACCTTTTATCTCTAGCAATTCAATTCCATCTTGCTCCAAGTAGCGCAATAAGACTTCGACCTCTTCGTGAGTTGAAGCAGGAAGAACTTTCTCGCTTGCCGGCACAACCTCACCGGTAAGTCGAATCGCAGTGAGGGCTTCATCTAATCGATCTTGACTAGTAAGAAGCGATGCGGCAAGACGTCCGTAACGAATCAGCACTAGCTCTATGTTTTTGCCTGAGCGCGTAAGCGCAACAATTTCTTCCACTTTAGTGAGACTTCTAATTCGTTCACCTCGCGCAGTTCCGCGGATATATGCACCGAGGCGATTTCGCACCTCGGCCGCCTCTTCAAATCGCTCCTGAATAGAAAGGGTATGCATCCGCTCTCGCAATTTGGTGAGCATTTCTCGTGAATCAATCAACATCGCAAACTTGAGATCGCTAGCAATAGAAAGGTAAGAATCAAGGGACTGGAGGCCAACACATGGAGCGCCACATTTACCCAGATCTAAGAGCGCACACGGGCTAGCATGCTTCATGCTTGTAAGAGTGATCCTTGGTTTACATTGCCGAATTGGGAAAACTTCATGAAGCGCTTCAATTGCGCGCTCGGCTTCATCCCGTCCATTAAATGGACCGCTCCATCCATGTTCATCCCTCAGGCTGGAAGCCCCGCGAACCTGGGTTAGCCGGGGATAGGGCTCGTCGGAAAGTTTGATCCAGATTGCCTTCTCTTGAAAGCGTGATCGCCTATTAAAGCGCGGTCGTTTCTCGGCAATCAGTCGCAACTCTCGAATCTCTGCCTCAATAATCGTTGGAGTTTGAATGATCTCTACTCGATCTGCGAGAGCAATCATGTCGTGAATGCGTTTTCTAGTCTCAGCTGCGGTGAAGTAAGTACGCACTCGGTTCTTCAAGTTCCTCGTTGTTCCGATATAGAGAGGTTCACCTGTGGAATCCTTAAATAAATAGACGCCAGGAGTGGAAGGGAGCCCTTCTGCAAAGTGGCGTTTTCTTCGTTGCGCATCTGTGACTCGGTTTGTGAATCCCTTGAGATCTTCGAGAGTTGTTACCCCAAAAGATCCAAGTCGCTCAATTACACCGTGAAGAACATCTACAGTGGCGCGGGCATCGGCTAGCGCTCGATGTTCTGGGTTTGTATTTGCGCCAAAAAATGAAGCAAGGGTCGATAATTTGAAATCACGTACTTCATCTCGCGTCACTACATAACGCGTAATTCGAGCAGTATCAATTACCTGGTAGCGCGGCCAAGATGTTTGCAGTTTTTCTGCTGCCGATTTTAAAAAACCAATATCAAAGGGGGCGTTATGTGCAACGAGAACTGTCTCTTCGCAAGAGCCTAGAAACTCAATTAGCGAGAAGAGCGCTTCGCCAATTGGGGGAGCGGAGATAACCATTGCATCGGTGATTCCAGTCAAAACGGTAATAAACGGCGGTATCGGTCCGCCGGGATTAATCAGAGTTTGGAATTCGCCAATAACTTCACCGCCCCGAACCTTCACTGCTCCGATTTCAGTTATGGCGCAGTCGCGAGGGGAGCCGCCTGTTGTCTCTAAGTCCAATACGACAAAGGTTGTATCAATGAGATTTCGACCTAAGTCATCAAAGGAGGGCTGCCACCCCGCTTCTAATTCCTCTGCTCCACTCACAGGTGAAATCTAGAATGCCGCTCTGACAATTAGGCAGCTTCAATCCGCTAGCCTCTCGGTATGTCTACCGAAGGGGCCCCGGCCGGTTGGCTCGAGGATTACAGCTTTGATGGCGCTAACGGAATTGGCATTCTGCTTCTACACGGTTTCACGGGTTCACCAGCTTCGATGCGACCTTGGGCTCACTACTTAACAGAGCGAGGCTTCTCAGTTCGCGTTCCACGAATACCTGGGCATGGGCGTCGTTGGCAGGATCTAAACAAGACGAAATGGCAGAGCTGGCCAGAACGCGCCGAACGAGATCTGATGGATTTACTCGCAAGAAATAGGAATGTATTTGTCTTCGGACTATCGATGGGCGGAGCAAACACTCTCTATTTGGCAGCGAAACACTCTTCAAAATTAAGCGGAATCGTTCTTGTAAATCCGATGATTCATATTCCGGATCCCACAATCAAATTCATTGAGATCATCAAGTACATAACACCCAAGCGCCCGTCGGTCGGAGATGACATTAAAAAACCAGGAGTAACGGAGTGGGGTTATGACGCGCTACCGATGAAGGGGGTAGCCCAACTCCATCGATTCCTTAAAGCTACGCGAGCCAACTTGAAGCGCATCAACTGTCCAGTCCTTCTTTTTCACAGTACCGAAGATCATGTTCTACCAGTATCTAACACTGAAATAGTAATGAGCGAACTTGGAACGATTGATAAGCGAAGGATTGAGTTAACTAACTCCTATCATGTTGCAACTCTTGATTATGACGATCAAACTATTTTTGAAAATGCTCGGCTATTTATTGAGGAGAAAACTAAGTGAGCCAAAATCCCTTCCTTACTCGCTCAACTTTGCCCTATGAGATACCGCCGTTTTCGCAGATAACGGAGGACCACTATCTAGAGGCCTTTTACGCTGGAACAGCAGAGCAAATTTCAGAAGTTAAAGCGATATTAGCTAACCCAGAAATCACTTTTGAAAACACAATCGTCGCCCTTGAAAAGAGCGGCCAAACTCTTGACCGAATGCTAAATGTTTTCTACAACAAGTCCTCTAGCGATACCAATGATCGAATCGATGAGATCAAAGCTGAGATTGCTCCCAAATTGGCTGCTCACGCCGACGCTATCCGATTAAATCCTGCGCTCTTTGCCCGAATCAAAAAGCTAGTTGATCTCAAGCCGGACTTGGACTCTGAAAGCGATTGGTTGTTACAGCGTTACTACAAGGATTTCCTCCAAGCAGGCGCAGCTCTTGATGAGTCGGCCCGCGAGAAGGTCAAGAAGGTAAATGAAGAGCTCTCCTCACTCGAAACCCAGTTTGGGAAAAATCTGCTTTCAGATACAAATGACCTTGCAGTTTTTGTAGATGACATATCCGAACTAGATGGCTTGAGTGAAAACCAAATCGCTGCATGTAAGGCAGCGGCACAGGCCCGCGGAATTGAAGATAAGTGGATGATTGGAATGGTCAACTTCACCGGCCATCCAACTCTGGCATCTTTAAAGAATCGCCCACTTCGTGAGCGGATAATGAAGAACTCGCTAACTAAAGGTATGCGCGGAAATGATTTTGATACTCGAAAAATCCTACTTCGCATGGCTGAACTGCGAGCAGAGCGTGCAAAGCTCTTTGGCTTAGGTTCGCATGCTGAATATGTACTTCAAGAAATGACTGCAGCCCATCCTGATCGCGTACATGAAATGCTCCGCAAAATCGCACCAGCTGCTGCTACCAATGCTCGTCGCGAAGCAGCAGATATTGAAAAAGTCATTACCCAGAACGGCAAGCACGAACTTGCAAGTTGGGATTGGCTTTTCTATACCGAGAAAGTAAGGGCTGAGAAATACAACTTAGATACCGCGGCCATGCGCCCCTATTTCGAATTAGAGCGAGTTCTGCATCAAGGGGTTTTCTTTGCGGCAGAAAAACTCTATGGAATGAAATTCAAAGAGCGTAAAGATTTAATCACCTATCATCCCGAGGCGCGCGCCTTTGAAGTTTTCAACGAAGATGGCTCATCAATTGGCCTTTATATAGGTGATTACTACACGAGGGATTCAAAGCGAGGCGGAGCATGGATGAACTCGCTTGTAGCTCAGAACCATCTACTCGGCCAAAAGCCGGTCGTTGTAAATAACATGAATATCTCAAAGCCACCTGCCGGAGAGCCAACCCTTCTTACCTATGATGAAACCACGACGCTCTTTCATGAATTCGGCCATGCAATTCACGGCTTGTTATCAGATGTGAAATATCCACGCTTCTCTGGAACTAGCGTTCAGCGGGACTTTGTTGAATTCCCCTCGCAAGTAAATGAGATGTGGATTCTCTGGCCCGAGGTGTTAGATAACTACGCAATTCATTACCAAACAGGCGAACGGCTACCTCAAGCGTGGGTAGATAAGTTAAATGAGTCCTCGACCTTCAATGAAGGATATGCCACAACGAGCTATTTAGCTGCAGCAATTCTGGATCTCGCTTGGCACTCACTGGCCGATGTAAGTGAAATTAGAGATGTTGAGGAATTTGAAGCAAAGGCGATTGCAGATTACGGTCTAGATTTTCCACCGGTACCAACCCGCTATCGCTCAACTTATTTTTCTCACATCTTCGCCGGCGGTTATTCGGCCGGCTATTACGGATACATCTGGAGCGAAGTTCTAGATGCTGACACTGTCGAGTGGTTTAAGAACAACGGTGGATTGACCCGAGCAAACGGTGATCACTTCCGAAACTCACTAATGAGTCGAGGCGGATCGCTTGATTCGATGCAGATGTTCCGTAATTTCAGAGGACGGGACGCTGATATAGAGCCTCTTCTACGCAGACGTGGTTTGAAGTAGAGGCTAAAGTGCTAGAAGCGATCTTTCTCGGCATAGTTCAAGGACTAACTGAGTTCCTCCCAATCTCATCAAGCGCTCATGTTCGTATCTTTGGCGAATTCCTTCCCTCCGGAAGTGACCCAGGGGAAACCTTTACGGCAATCATGCAAATCGGAACCGAAGTAGCGGTGCTTATCTATTTTCGCTCCGATATCGCAAGAATCGTAAAAGCCGTTCTTAGCTTTATCTTTGGTGCAAGATTCGAAAAAGGTAGCGCTGAATATCAAAGCGCTCGCCTTGGTGGGCTAATCGCAGTTGGATCCATTCCCATCTTTGCATTGGGTTACTTAGGACAGAGCTACATACGTGAAAACTTCAGATCGTTATGGCTGATTAGTTTCACCTTAATCTTCTTTGGCATTGTTCTAGGCCTGCTCGATCACTTTGGAAAGAAAATTAAGAACCTTGAAGACCTCAATCGGCGCGATGGGTTGGTTTATGGTTTCGCGCAATCCTTGGCCTTGATTCCTGGGGTCTCGCGCTCTGGCGCAACCATCGCTATGGGTCGAGCGCTGGGCTACAGGCGAGAGGCTGCACTGCGCTATTCATTCTTATTAGCAATCCCCGCCGTGCTTGGAAGCGGAAGCTATGAATTGCTCAATTCGCTGACCGAACCAACAAACAGCTTCTCTATACTCGAAACCGCATCGGCAACTCTGGTTGCTTTCGTTGTCGGATACGCAGTAATCGCTTGGCTAATGAAGTTCGTACAAACCCGAAGCTTTATGCCCTTTGTTATCTATCGAATCTGTCTCGGAGTAATTGTGATTGGGTTATTGCTTACCGGGACTGTTAACGCGTAACTCCGCCTTATCTGGAATAGGCAATTCGCAAGGAGCGCCATCGCAACAGTTTGTTTTCATATGACAATTTGGACATAACCACCTAGTGGCAACCGGGTCATAGGGCTGTTGGCAGAAATCGCAAGGCATCTGGTTGTTAGCGGTCACGGGATAAATGTACGCTGGGGGATATCGAGTGCAAGCGAAAGGGGTGATGAATTGCCTAAGGCTCGAGTAACAACAGTTATGTTCAACAGTGAGAAACCGGAAGAGTTAGTGGAGTTCTGGACGAAAGTTCTTGGCGTGCAAGCTCATCCTCACAATCAGTCAACTGAGCACATCTGGCTCTTTCCAACTGAAGGCGAGAATTTCAAATTAGGTTTTCAACGAGTGGCAAGAAAGTCTTCCGATGCTCAGGAGGTTCATATCGATGTTGCCGTTGAGGACCTTAACGAAACTGAAGAGTTGGTGAAGAAACTTGGTGGTAGTCATCTGAAGACCTCGCGAACGAGTAGTGGATTTGAGTGGCGGATACTTAGGGACCCTCAGGGAAATCCATTTTGCATCTTCAAAGATTCAGGTCACTAGCCAAACAACTGAAGCGTTCTGTGGACGATACTGGGATCGACTCGTGGATATGCTTGATTTGATATCCATATAGATGAAATTCCTACTTGGTTCAGATATTAGACCATTGGGTAGACATTTTTGGCATTTGGATCCCACGATGTCAGA
>VGAG01000024.1 GCA_016870835.1 Actinomycetota bacterium
AATCGCACCTCTTGTTGTATTTGGATGGTGTGAAGTAATAGCAATCTTCTCGCCAACTAGGGCGTTTATAAGTGTTGATTTTCCAGTATTGGGGCGACCAACGATTGATATAAATGCTGATTTATGCTCCATTAGTGCAAAGGGTACATGCACTTTCTCCCATAAATTCCATCGCGTCCGATACCGAGGTAACAATTTCAGCGCATCGATCTCCTATAAGTCGAGTTTTGCAATATTTGCATAGCTCTTACGATGGACTGGTGATACGCCAATTCGCTCAAGCGCGGCCGTATGAGAACTTGTTACATACCCCTTATGTTCGGCAAAGCCATACTCTGGATATTCCTTATCAAGGCTTGCCATCAATCTATCTCGGTGTACTTTGGCAAGAATGGATGCGGCTGAGATTGTGAGCGCTACTTGATCACCCTTCCATACGGCGAGATTGGGAATTGCAATTCCTGGTATTTCATAACCATCAGTTAAAACATAATCTGGAGTGATATCTAATGCGCTAATCGCTCGGCGCATACCTTCAATATTAGATTTGTGTAACCCGAAAGAATCTATCTCTGCCGGAGAAATCTCGATAATCGATTGTGAGCGCGCATTTTCAAGAATGACCGGGAAGATCTCTTCTCTCGCCTTCGGAGTTAACTCCTTCGAGTCGCGCACCTTGGAAAGCGCCGAACTCTCTGGGTCTTTGAGAATTAGCGCTGCAATCACAAGCGGTCCAGCGCAAGCGCCCCGTCCTGCCTCATCTACGCCAGCAATAGCGCTGAGGCCAGATTTGAGGAGACGCTCCTCAATCATTTCTTGACGGGAATCTTTGAGAGATCCTCACCAACGTTAAGTATTCCGAGGTTCGAAATTGGCCAGATTACAAAGAGCGCACGCCCTGTCACTTTATCTAGTGGAACCATGCCTTTATTCGGATCATCGGTGTGATACCTAGAGTCGGCGCTAGCGCCGCGATGATCACCCATAACCCAAATAAAATCTTTAGGAACGGTCACATCAAACTTGTTTTCCGCGGGCTTATCACCTGGGTATACATAAGGCTCATTGATAGCGACGCCATTTACCTCTAGTTGGTCCTTGGCGTTACAGCAAACAACGCGATCCCCGCCAACGCCAATAACGCGCTTTATTAGATATTGTTTTGAAGGGTCTGGGATTACGCCCACAAATACAAGGGCGTCCTTCGCAATTTTGCGAATTCCAACTTCATCACTTACTGGGGTAGAGAGCCAGTCTGCGGGATCGCGAAAGACAACTACTTCGCCTCGCTTTATTTCGCTAAAGATTGCGCCTAATTTATTTACACCAACTCGATCATCTACAAGAAGGGTGTTCTCCATCGAGCCAGATGGAATATAAAAGAATTGAACAAAGAAGGTCTTTACGACCATAGAGAGAATGAGCGCCGAAACTAGAAGTATCGGAAGTTCGCGAAGGGCTCCGCCTTTTGCGCGAGGTGACATTCCCTAAGCTTGAGGCTTCTCGGAAGTCTCTTGCGCGCTCTCTACTTGAACTTCATCAACGACTGGAGCAGTCTCTTCAACTACCTCGGTAGCAGGGCTCTCGGCGTAAATCATCTCTAGATCCTCGCCACCGCGACGTTCACGAATCTTGGCCGCCTTGCCACGAAGATCACGGAGGTAATAGAGCTTGGCACGACGAACTTCACCCTTGCGAACCAATTCAATCTTTTCGATGACTGGTGCATGGACTGGGAAGACGCGCTCTACGCCAACGCCATAAGAAATCTTTCTAACAGTGAAGGTTTCTCGAACGCCAGAACCGCGGCGAGAAATCACAAGACCTTGGAAGACCTGAACGCGACTCTTGTTACCTTCAATAACTCGGACGTGAACCTTTAACTCATCGCCGGGGCGAAAGTTAGGAATGTCCTTGCGGAGGGAGGCGGCATCTACCGCATCAAGCACGTTCATATTTGGATCCTTAAAGTCGAAGTTTCACTTCTGCTAGCCCGCGTATCCTGCCACAAGGGGGCTCGAGTCGCTAAATCCAAGCGTCAGCGGAGGTCATACCCATGGGGCGCGAGGGCTTCAGCAAGGGCTCTAAAAAGGCTTGGCCCAGCGGTGAGAACAAAGTACTTCTCACCATCCCAAATCCCTTTCTTAAATGCGAATTTTGCTCCAGCTTCACTTGCAATCAAACCAGCAGCTGCGTAATCCCACTCATTTACACCTGCTTCAAAGTGTGCATCTACTGAACCTGAGGCAACCATACAAATATCTACTGCACATGCTCCCATCCGGCGAACATCCCGAATCTTTGGAAGAAGTTCTTTTATGAACTCAGCTTGTGGTTTTCTCCGTTCAATATCGTAAGCAAAACCAGTTGCAATCAGCGCCCGGTCAAGTGAAACCGGTTCGTTGCAGCGAAGAGGTTTCCCATTACAAGTAGCGCCGCCACCACGCCGAGCGCTCCAGGTCATGGCAAAAGAGGGCGCGTGAACAACACCGACTAAGTAGCCCTCGCTATCTTTTATAGCGATACTTATGCACCAACCCGGAATTCCATAGAGATAATTGACGGTTCCATCTATCGGATCAATCACCCAGGTATATCCACTTGTTCCAACCCGATCCGAACCCTCTTCACCAATTATTGAATCATCAGGACGAGCGGCAAGAATCGCAGCCACTATTAATTTCTCACTCTCATGATCCATCTGGGTGGCAAAGTCCAACACACCACTTTTTTGATCAAGTTCGAAATTACTTGGGCGACGCATTAGGAGTTCGCCAGCTTTCTTCGCAATTTCTTCGGCTAATTCGAGTAATTGCGCTGAAGAAGTCATAGTGCAATCTAATCACAAGTAGACTGCCCAACATGCTCGAGCCCTATCGCAAACTATTTAAAGTCCAAGGTGGTTGGCGCTTCTCGTTTGCAGCATTCATATTGAGATTACCTATTTCAATGCTCTACTTGGCAATCGTGCTCTTTGTCGTTGCCGAAACTGATTCTTATGCCATTGCCGGCGCTTTATCTATGGCGGCATCGGCGGTCTTATCGGTCGCCGCTCCGCTTTGGTCTCGCGCGGCCGACCAATTTGGCCAGCGCAAAATCTTGAGTATTACGGCGCCACTTCACATCTTCTTTATGGCAGCCTTTGTAATTCTTCTTAAGAACGATGCGCCAACAATCCTTTGGTTCACCTCAGCCCTTCTCTTTGAGGCATTTGTAATTGGTTCTGGTCAGATGGTTAGGCGGCGCTGGTTACATGCGATCAAGGACAATCAACCGCTAACCGATACCGCTTATTCATTCGAGGCATTTGTAGATGAAGTAATGTTCACAACCGGCCCAGTTATCGCAACTCTCATTGCTGTCACATTTGCTCCCGAGTACGCAATATTTGCGGCGATGTTTTTAGTTGCAACTGGAGCGCTCTCCTTTGCAGCTCAGCGTTCAAGTGAGCCACCGCCACATCCAAAAGAGATTGGTGAAGATCGTTCCTTGCTTATCAGGCAGCCCTTTATAAAAGCGCTATTTATTCCACTCATGTTCTGCGGCGCTTTCTTTACCTCCGCTGGGCTCGTGATAGTTGCCTACAGTGATTATTACGGGGCGCGCGAGTCAAGCGGTTACTTGATTGCTATATGGTCATTTGGAAGTGGAGTGGCTGCACTTGCTATGGGCTCAATCAAGTGGCGAAGGAGCGCATCACGGCGATTTATTGAATCGGTGGTGACTCTATTTCTCTTAACTATTCCCATCTATCTCGCGGCGATACTTGCCCCAGGAAACTTCCTGCTAATGGGAGCGGTTCTCTTTATAAATGGCTTGGCAGTTGCTCCGATGTTGACTTCTTCACTGACCGCCGCAGAGCGTTCGGTTGCAGAGAGTAGGAAGACTGAAGTATTGGCCTGGGCGATTTCTGCACTCAACTTCGGCGGCGCACTTCCCCCAGCAATAACCGGCTACATCATTGACAATCAAGGGGTATCTGTCGCATTCGCAATCCCATTGATATGTATGGCTTTATCCGCGTTATTGATTCTTCCCTATCTAAAGCTATGGCGGGAGAAAGTAAGGGAAATCCCAGCCTGATTTCCAATAGTTTTCTATGAGATTGTGGCAACCTACTCTCCATGACTGAGTTAAGAGTCGTTGGTAAAACAAGTGATGGCGAGAAATTAGAACTCGCAGATCAAGCAGGCAATTCATTTACAGTAAAGATTGATGACTCGCTACGAAATTCACTAATTACAAATACACCGGAGCGACGATTGACCGCAGTAGTTGATGAGGCGCCGGGTTACTCAATTAAAGAGATTCAAGCTCGTCTAAGAGCTGGCGAGAGTTTTGATGAGGTCGCTCGGATTTCAGGTTTGTCCCCGGCAAAGATCGAGCGCTACGCAAGTCCCATTATGCAAGAACGCGCTTGGGTAATCGAACAAGCTGAAAAGTCATCTCCCAAAGGAACTTCTCTGCCGCTTCGCGAACTTGTGATTCAGCGTCTTGCTCCAAGAGGGGTAAACATGAATCAGATCTCTTGGAATACCTGGCGCCTTGATAATGGACATTGGCATCTTGTCCTTGCTTATCCATCATCGGATGGAAGTAGAGAGGCAACATGGAATTTTGATTTGAATAAGCGGACCTTTTTTTCAAAAGATGATGGTGCGCGTTGGATATGTGGCGAGGAGATTCCTAAACAAACCAATAAACCAGATCGTATGAGTGATCACGGCGTGCTCTTCCCGGCCGATGGTGAATCACCTCAGCCGCCGAGACTGGTCGCAGTCCGCACCGACCTTGCTCCAGAGGAACCAGTTGAAAAAACTGAGATTCCTTCAGATGCTAAGAAAGATGGCGTAACTAGACGGATTTCAATTCCATCATGGGATGACATTATGTTTGGCAGAAGCAAGAAGAAAGATGAAGGCGAAGAGTCTTAAAGGCTCCGCGTTAAGAGCGGAATCTCGCACTCTTGACTAGTAGTTCCACCATGATGGCCAACCATTGCGCATTGTTGCGCTTCGCGTTCCTTCTCAACCAAGATGAAATCTCCTTGAGCAATAACTACCAAGTCGCCAATCCGCTCCACCACAGAATCGCGCACCTGCCCAAATAAACCTTGGGATAGCGCCTCAGCCCGCGTAAGCACCGTTACAGATTCACCTAATTCACCTTCCCAGCGACTTCGTACCGCTTCGCACTTATCTTCATCAACATATAGATAGCGCACACGTGGCTCCCCCGCCATGAGATTTACTTCCTTCAAGAGGTCGTTATCTTTTCCGATAACTACAAACTCCCCTCGATTGATCATCCCGTGATCAGATGAAATCCAAAGACGAGTTCCTTTAGGAAGGTGGCGAAGCAGTAATTCAATCAGGCGATCGACTTTCTCGAGGGCTGCTACGAATTTATCCGAACCGAACCCAGAACCATGTGAAGCCTCATCAACATCATTTAGATAAACATATGCAAAACTATTTGGATCTTTAAGTGCAGCTGAGGCGCCGCTAGCTAACTCTTCTAAGTTATTAACGCCAACATATATCCCACCGCGGAGCGCGGCTTTAGTAAATCCAGTATCGGCATAACGCTTTGCCGAGATGTGAGAACTTCGAATGCCCGCTTCATTCGCGCGTTCAAAGAGAGTTTTATTAGGTTGAAATATGTAGGGATCGACTCGCTCATCCCACTTAAGCGCATTTAAAATTCGCTCTGGAGTTCCACTATGGGGAACGCGCATGGTGTAACCGACCATCCCATGTAAACCTGGTGAAAGTCCGGTCCCAAGTGAGGTAAGACTTGTTGCAGTTGTTGATGGGAATGTCGCACTCAGCGTTGCTTTATATTCCAATTCCTTTAAAGTCTTTAGCTTTGAGCCAAACTCATCAATCGCATTCTTTCCCAAAGCATCAACAAGTAGTAGACATTCGCGCTGGCCTTCATTGCCAGCAAATCCAAGTGGGTTTTCGCTTCCCGCTAACCCCAACGTTGCGAAAATAGATTGTGAGAGCTCAGCAAGAGTTTGGGTCACGCGCCTATCCTTCCAGTAACCTTCCTTCTCATGATCCATTACTCGACTGAGGTTGCG
This sequence comes from Actinomycetota bacterium, assembly GCA_016870835.1. Taxonomy (GTDB): domain Bacteria; phylum Actinomycetota; class Actinomycetes; order Nanopelagicales; family Nanopelagicaceae; genus MAG-120802. The sequence continues at coordinate 6,086 of VGAG01000024.1, forward strand.
AGCGCTAAGAAGAATGGCTCACCTATTGTCGCTCTTGAATCCACGATTATTTCGCATGGACTTCCCCGCCCAAAGAATCTTGCGGTCGCACTTGAGGTAGAGGAGATTGTAAGAAGTGAGGGCGCAGCGCCGGCAACGATTGCAATTATTGAAGGTGAAATCCATGTCGGGCTAGAGGCTAACGAACTAGAGCGAGTTGCAAATGAGGAAGATTTTGTAAAAGCTTCAATTAGAGACCTCGCAATTCTTGCAACTAAGAGGAAATCTGCGGCGACCACAGTGGCTGCTACTTCTCACATCGCACATCTTGCGGGGATCGAATTCTTCGCTACCGGTGGTCTTGGTGGAGTGCATCGCGGTGCAAGTGAGAGTTGGGATGAATCCGCAGACTTACTGGCTCTAGCCAATACTCCTGTTCTTGTTGTCTGTGCGGGGGTTAAATCCATTCTTGATATCTCAGCGACGCTAGAGCGACTTGAAACTCTCTCAGTCCCTCTTATTGGATATAAAACCTCTAAGTTCCCCGGGTTTTACCTGCAAGATAGCGGCTATTCGATAGAGCATCGAGTTGATACACCTAGAGAGATTGCCGATATATGGCGAACGCGAATTGGATTAGGTGTCGAGAAAAGTGGAGTCGTTGTGGCGAATCCAACCCCAACTCCTATGGAACTTGGACTTCATGAACGGCTACTAAATGAAGGTCTCGCACAGACCAAGGCAAGAGGAATTATTGGCAAAGAAGTCACACCATTCTTACTTGAGTTCTTCCATTTAAATAGTGGCGGCGAATCACTTCGAGTCAATGTTGAAATCATTAAGAGCAATTCGAGATTAGCAGCTCAAATCGCAGCCGCTGCAAGATGACTTCTGTAATTTGTATTGGCGATGCGATGATGGATGTCATCGTGCGCATGGAAGGCTCAATCAAAGCAAATAGCGATACTCTCTCGGAGATCTCTATGCATGGCGGTGGCGCAGCAGCAAACACCGCTTCCTGGCTCGCCTCTCTTGGTGTAGATACAACTTTTATCGGACGAATTGGCTCGGATATCCTGGGCTCAAATTTTCATAATGAACTTCTGGCGCAGGGCGTAAAGCACCCAAATCCACCAATCGCAAATATGAAAACCGGCGTAGTAGTGGTTCTAGTTGATCAAGATGGCAATCGCACCATGTTCCCCGATGCTGGCGCTAACTCCGGTCTAGATGAGAAGGATCTACCTGATTTAACAGGGCTTGATGGCGCATTTCTATCCGGTTATTCACTCTTTAATCCGATCTCCACCGAAGGTGTTCAACGGATTATTAAAACGCTCAGGGCCGCATCAATTCCCATCTATTTCGATTTAGCCTCGGTTGGAACAATCAGCGCTTTTGGTTTCGAGCGGGCAAAAGAATTACTTTCTGGTTTTGAGGGACTCTTTTTAAATGAAGAGGAAGCGCTCTTCATCACAAGAGAATCTAAAGTCGAGGAACAAGTCTCTTACTTGCTCAAATTATCAAAGCTAGTGGTAATAAAGCTGGGTTCGAATGGCGCGGTTGGAAAGAGTCGAGATAGTGAATTGATTAGCAAAGCTGCAAGTGATTCTGAAGTCCTTGATACGACTGGGGCAGGTGATTCCTTTGCCGCCGGATTCTTGTCTAGTTGGCTCGTAAAACAAGATTTGTCAGAAGCGCTCGCAAAGGGAATCGAAGTTGCTGGTAAATGTGTCGCAACTATCGGGGCAAGACCGAGGGTCAATCCCTAGAAAAGTACTCTGACATTGGCAGAATCACGCCGTGGCAAAGCGCGAGTCAAAGAGCGGTCCAAAGCCTGGTGAGTTTCCCGGCAAGATCGTTGATGTCGATGTCTCTAATGAGTTATCTGATTCATTTCTCGAGTATGCCTACTCAGTAATTTATTCACGCGCGCTTCCCGATGCGCGTGATGGTCTAAAACCAGTCCAAAGAAGAATCTTGCATCAGATGTCTGAGATGGGCCTTCGCCCTGAACGCGGCCATGTTAAGAGCGCAAGAGTTGTTGGTGAAGTAATGGGTAAGTTGCATCCACATGGCGATAGCGCAATTTATGACGCGCTAGTTCGCATGGCCCAAGCATTCTCAATGCGACTTCCACTAATTGATGGACATGGAAATTTCGGCTCACTAGATGCCGGCCCTGCTGCGATGCGTTACACCGAAGCTCGCCTTGCATCCGCCTCACAGATGATGGTTGATGAAGTCGATGAGAACACCGTTGACTTTGGCGCAAATTACGATGGCCAAATTATGGAGCCACTAGTGCTCCCCGCAGCATTTCCAAATCTCCTTGTTAACGGCGCTACCGGAATCGCAGTCGGAATGGCCACAAATATGGCGCCACACAATCTCGGTGAAGTGATTGCCGCTGCTCGCCATTTAATTGAAAATCCAAATGCAACGGTAAAGCAACTTATGAAGATCGTCCCGGCTCCCGATTTTCCAACCGGCGGAACCTTAATTGGCAAAGAGGGCGTCCTTGAGGCCTACCAATCTGGAAAGGGCGCTTTTAAGGTTCGCGCCAAAGTCGAGATTGGAAAGGTAACAACTCGCAAACAAGGAATAACAATTACAGAGTTGCCCTACAACATCGGACCAGAGAAAGTTGTTGAGCGCATTAGCGAATTAGTTCGCGGCAAGAAGATTCAAGGCATCTCTGACATTATTGACTTAACTGATGGCCAGAACGGCACCAAAGTGGTAATTGAGATTAAGAATGGTTTTGAACCTGAACAGGTCCTTGAGAACCTCTACAAGCTCACCCCACTAGAAGATGCCTTCTCTATTAATGCGGTCGCCCTTGTAAACGGCAAACCTAAGACGCTCGGACTAAAAGAATTACTACAAGTGTTTGTCGACCACCGAATTGAAGTAGTAACTCGCCGCTCAACCTTCCGTAAAGAGAAGGCTTCGGCGCGCTTAAATCTCGTAGAGGGGCTACTAAAGGCGATTGTTGATATCGATAAGGTTGTAAAGATTATTCGCGGTAGTGAAGATGCAACAGAGGCAAAGGCTTCGTTAATGAAAAGCTTCAAACTTAGCGATGAACAAGCGACACATATCCTTGATATGCCACTTCGCCGCTTAACCAAGGTCTCTAAGATTGAACTCGATGCAGAACAGAAAGCTTTGAAATCTGAAATTGCTGCGTTGACTGCGCTACTAAAGAGCGATGAGGCGCTAAGAACTAAAGTTTCCGAAGAGCTAGGCGAGGTTGCTAAGAAGTTCGCGACTCCGCGCCGCACTCTTATTGCTTAATTTATTGCTTAATTCTTAAGCGTCAATCCGTTCGCGATCGATATCAGCAGCAGAAATAAACTCTTTACGTGGCGCAACTTCATTGCCCATTAGAAGTTCAAATATCTTCTCAGCGTCCGCGCCATCCTTAATCGTTATCCGGCGCAGAGTTCTGTGGTCTGGGTCCATCGTTGTCTCCCGGAGCTGGTCAGCATCCATCTCACCAAGGCCCTTGTAACGCTGGATGGGCTCACGCCACTTCTTACCTTGTTTCTTAAGGTCATTAAGTAACTTCTTCATCTCATCGTCAGAATAGGTGTAGTGAACCTCGCCCTTCTTGCCTCCTCCACCGAGAACTTCAATGCGATGAAGTGGTGGGATTGCGGCAAAGACTCGGCCATCATCAATTAGCGGTTGCATGTAGCGATAAATCAGCGTGAGAAGAAGGCAGCGGATATGGGCGCCATCAACATCTGCATCTGACATCAAGATAATTCGACCATAGCGAACATCTTCTAAATTGAAAGATTTACCCGAGCCTGCGCCGATAACTTGGATGATTGCGGCACATTCGGCGTTATCAAACATCTGAGAGAGAGATGCTTTCTGGACATTCAAAATCTTTCCGCGCAACGGCAGAATCGCTTGATACTCAGAGTTACGCGCCGCCTTTGTAGTGCCAAGCGCAGATTCACCCTCAACTACAAATAACTCGGTCCGCGAGACATCCTCAGAGCGACAATCGGAAAGTTTTGCAGGTAGCGCTGAACTCTCAAGTGCGTTCTTACGGCGCTGTAGATCTTTATGTGTCCGAGTGGAGATACGAGTACGAGCGGCATTAGCGACCTTCTCAAGGATTGCTCGTCCGCTAGCTTTCTCAATTCGCTTAGTAGTGGTGAAGAAACGCTTCAACTCATCTGTGACAACTTGTTGGACAATCTTTGTGACAGCTGGAGTTCCAAGAACTTCCTTTGTCTGTCCCTCAAACTGTGGCTCTTGCATCCGCACCGTGACCACCGCGGTTAGACCTTCGAGTATGTCATCCTTAATTACATCTGGTTCATTCTTCTTTAGCGTTCCAGTTGAGCGGAGATATTCATTGAAACTCTTTGTTAGCGCTCGCTCAAATCCTTGGACATGGGTTCCGCCTTTAGGGGTAGCGATAATGTTTACAAAGGAGCGGATATTGGTCTCATAACCATTGCCCCACTTAACTGCAATATCTACATCCATATCCCGCTCAACTTCACGCGGTTCTAGGTGGCCCTTCTCATCAAGAACCGGAACTGTCTCTTGATAGTGGCCCTTGCCAACTAAGCGAATGACCTCACCTACGGGCTCATCGGTTTGGATAAAGGCGCAGTACTCGGAGATTCCACCCTTATGAAAGAAAGTCTCGCTCTTCTTCTCTTTGGTCCGGTTGTCGTTAACTTCTAAAGTTAAACCGGGCACCAGATAAGAAGTTTGGCGGGCACGGGTATAAATCTCTTCAATGTCATATTGAGAATCCTTGATGAAGATCTGTTTATCAGCCCACCACTTAACTCGAGTACCAGTTATCTTTGCCGAGACTTTACCTATCGTGCGAAGGCCGGATTGTGGCTCGAAGCTTGCATTTGGACCATCGCCTTCGAAAACGCCAGCAACTCCTCGCTTAAAGGACATCCAATAAATCTTCCCATCGCGATCGACTTCAACATCAAGTCTTGAGGCAAGCGCATTTACAACCGAGGCGCCAACGCCATGTAATCCACCAGTTGCGGCATATGAACCGCCGCCAAATTTTCCGCCAGCATGTAATTTAGTCATTACGACTTCAACGCCGGTTAGACCCGTCTTAGGTTCCTTATCAACCGGAATTCCGCGACCATCATCATGTACTTCGATTGAGCCATCTTTTTCAAGATTGATGACTATTTTCTTGCAATGTCCAGCGAGTGCTTCATCGACAGCGTTATCAATAATTTCCCAGAGGCAGTGCATGAGACCACGGCCATCGGTTGAACCGATATACATACCCGGGCGCTTGCGAACAGCATCAAGACCTTCTAATACCGATAGGTCTTTTGCGGTGTATGAGCTTTCGACTGATCTCGAATCTTTATCTGCCACGACGGCGAAGGGTATCCAGCGCCATTCCACATACCGGGATTACGCGCCGAAATCGCTGAGAATTTATCGATAAAAGTGGGAAATAACACTCCCGGGTGAAAAATAAATCTATTTCGACCTGCGGGGAATAAAGCAGAGATGGTTTGATGTTCCCCTGCAGTCAATCAAAAGCACGGAAAGGCAGGGCAATGTCAGAAAACCTAGTTCTAGATTCCACTCCGCTTAACGCGCTAGATCGCTGCGATCGTTGCGGCGCCCAGGCTTATGTCCGCGCAGTTATGGCTAATGGATTTGAACTTCTTTTCTGCGGCCACCATGCCAAGAAATATCAAGATGGACTTGCAAGCGCTGCATCGCGCATTCAAGACGAGACTGATCGCATTACCGAAGAATCAGCGGCGAAATAACTCGATCTAAAACGCTCTTTCTCTTTGTAATTCTCTCTTCTCTATCTGATATCGCACTTAACTTCATAAGTGTATTAACACCTAGATAACGAATTGGCTCAGGCTCCCACTTCCTTATCTTTCTATTTACAAAGTGGAGATTGCGAAGCTCATTTGGCTCATCAAGAATTTCATGGGCCAAGATTTTTGCTGATAAGTAACTCATAGTCACGCCATCTCCAGCATATCCGCCCAATCTCGCAAATCCTTTAGCTCTATCCCACTGAAGATACGGCTCCCAATCCCGGGTAATAGCAACCGCTCCTCCCCAGGCATGCGTGAATTGAACTCCTCGCAATACTGGAAACCATGAAGTTAAAAGTGCTCGGATAGTTGCGTGTACCTTCTCGGTATTTTCTTTTGCCACATTTAACTTTGATTTAAATTGATAAGTAGCGCCCCTGCCACCAATCGCAATTCGATTATCGCTAGTGCGCTGGGCGTAATTGACCATGTGAGAAGCCTCAGCAAATGTGAATCTCGAGTTATTGCCAATCTCATCCCAATCCGCGTTACTTAAAGGTTCGGTTGCGACCATCAATGAATAGAGCGGTATGAACTCTCGTCCAGGATCACCAAAGGCTTCAGTTGCCTTAATTACAACCGGAGCCGCTATTAAAGCGCTATTTACCAAGACTCCGCCTTCTACCGCTGTGGCAAAGGTATGCTCGAATAGATCAACTCCACGCCTCGTTAGATCCTTAACTAAGCAATTAACTAAGTTAAAAGGACTTACCGTTGCACAACTTGAATTAAAGAGCGCACCTTTAACTCCTTCAACATTTAACTTTGCCTTTGCCTCACTCGCTGAGAGCCAAGAATGGGTCGCATCAATCCGCTCGCGCAGCCGCGATACTTGGGCCTCATTTCTAGTAAAGTAAAGACTTCCTGCCTTTACGAAACCAACCTCATCACCAGCAAAGGCGCCAATCTCATCAATTGAATTATCAAGTGCAGCAAAGAGCTCTTCGGTCTTAGATTTACCAATCCTTGAAATCAAAGACTCTTTATAGACGGGATACTCACTTGATGCCCAGCCACCAT
>VGAG01000025.1 GCA_016870835.1 Actinomycetota bacterium
TGAGTATTAGTTTTAGCACTACTTACATCTATAAATATTGCTTGAGAGTTGTACTTCTTTTCGGTTAAAAGAGTTGGGATGACTTGCTCTGGTGGAGTCGCAACTATTACAAATTCGATTGCGCTCGGAGCCTGGTTCTCCCCCACAAGATCTTGAGCGAGTTTCTGAGCGGTTGGGTTGCTATCTGAAAGATCAACGCGCCAGCCAATCTCTTTTAGGCGAAGCGCAATCGAGGTTCCGATGAGCCCTGCGCCAACGACGCGAGCCCCTCTTGCGCTCACTGGGCGAGATCTTTCCTCAGTACGGCGGTTCCCCGTTGGTAAATATGGGCAATCTGCTTCTGTGAACGTTCCGTTTCGCAATGAACGAGTACGCGGATAACTCTCGGCAAACTTCCTGGGACTGGGATTTCAGTCGAACAGAGAAGTGGTACATCCCCTAAGCCCATGGACCTTGCATATGCGGCAGGAAAATCCGAGCTGATATCACTTGTCACGGTAAAAATTACTGAGATGAGATCTGATGGCTCAAGGCTATTGGCGCGCAGAATCTCTTGCATTAGTTCGACGACCGCCACCTGCATCAAAGCTGGCTCGTCACGATCAATCTGGGTAGCGCCTCTAACGCCTCTTACTTTCACCTGCGAATTTTACTTCCCCGTTCCACTTTCTCGTGGGAAGTGAATAACGCGTCTTATCGACAAATAGATCTACTGGTTTTACTCACTACGGTTGAAGGTCGATTGGATTGTCGACAATTCCCTGGGTTCCAAGTTGCCCTTATAAATGTCGATTTATTGGTAATCGACCCCATTGTCATCCTCAAGAAAGTCGATAAAACGCTTTTAATCGATGCCCAAAATAACTATTTATTGATAAACATATATTCTGTAAAAAACTAATTTGTCATTATATAGTTTTAACGTGTTACAGTTTCAACGTTAGATAGATATCTCCACTTACCGCTCTTTAGTTCCCCAAGGTGTATCCGTCCAATCCGTGTTCGCGTGAGCGAAAGAATCGTCAATCCAAGTGCCGAAGCCATTCGCCGGACTATCTGATTTCTTCCCTCATGAAGGGTCACTTCAAAACCACCGGAGATCGCCTTTGCTCCGCTTGCCTTAGCAAGGCCATCCTCAAGACGAACGCCTTTGAGGAGGCGACCTAAATGTTCACGAGTTACAGCCTCTTCCACCCTAACCCGATAGCTCTTCTCAATTCCTTTTGAGGGATGGGCAAGGTCGTTCGCCCATGCTCCATCGTTAGTGAGAAGCAGAAGACCTTCACTCTCTTTATCGAGCCGCCCCACATGGAAGAGTCTCTCTTTTTTACTCTCGAAGAAGTCTCCAATGCAACTTCTTCCTCGATCATCTGACATGGTGGACAAAACTCCCCTTGGTTTATAAAACGCAATGTATAACTTGGAATTTTTTGCCTTGATTGTCCAACCATCAATAGTAACTATAGTGTTTAACGGGTTTATTTTTGTGCCGAGAGCGGTAATTGTTCGGCCATTCACCTTCACGCGACCTTCGACAATCAGATCCTCGCACTTGCGCCTACTGGCAACCCCGGCATCAGCTAAGAATTTTTGAAGCCGAAGTTCAGACATGCCCCGAGTCTATGGGCCTCTACCTCTAATCTGTTAATGAAGCTATGACCTCATCGAGGCCATCAACATCTGGAAGGAATGGCGCTAAGGCGGGAAGATCCTCCACCCGATTTAAGCCAATCCGCTCGAGGAAGTAGTTGGTTGTTCGATAAAGGATCGCACCCGTCTCATGCTCTATTCCACACTCTTCTACCAAACCCCGATTTACGAGCGTCTTCATCACGGCCTCAACATTTACGCCACGGATCGCAGAGACTCGAGCTCGAGAGATCGGTTGCCGATAAGCAATTACGGCGAGAGTTTCTAGCGCCGCCTGCGTGAGCTTGGCCTGTTGGCCATCAAGTACAAATTTCTCCACTAGAGGCGCAAGATCGTGGTGGCTATAAAAGCGCCAACCCCCTGAAATCTGTTTGAGTTCAAAGCCGCGAGCCTGGGACTCATACTCCCCCGCTAGGCGATGTAGCGCTTCCAGTATCTCCTCAGTCGGGCGTTCAATAATTTGTGCCAATACAACCTCGGAGAGCGGTTCTTCCACCACCATCAAAATCGCCTCTATTGAGCGTTCAAGTTCGCGTTCAGACATTTCCATCCTCGCTATCCATTTTCACCGGCTGATCGAATTCATCGCTGACTGTGACTTCTCCGCTCTCACTCCCGGTCCAAGTTACCTGAAGCTCACCCAGAGCAATGACCTGTTCAAATCGAATCTGACCCTCGCGATACAGCTCAAGAAGAGCTAGGAATCTAGCTACGACCACCAGCGTATTCGGGGCATCGGCAACAAGAGAGCGAAAGGTCGCGGTTTTGTGGCGACGGAGTTGAGCAATCACATGGGTGGCTTCAGCTGCAACGCTCACCATGGCAAGGTGCAGATGGGCTGTAGATAGGGTCGGAGTGGTTTTCGGAGTCAGAACTCGATTGGCGATTGCGGCAAAGCGTTCTGGGGTGACCCCAATTAGAACTTCAGGTAAGAGGCTGGCAAAGACCGGGTCAAGGGCCACACTTCGGGCAAAAGTCTTTTCCTGGATTTCAATGCGCTGCTCCAAAATTGATGCAATCTCCTTAAAGGCGCGGTATTGAAGAAGGCGAGCAAAGAGCAGATCTCGAGCTTCAAGGAGTGCCAGATCTTCCTCATCATCAATCTCCCCCGATGGGAGAAGGCGCGCGGCTTTAAGGTCTAGCAGCGTTGCAGCGACAACTAAGAACTCAGTTGCATGATCTAACTTCCATCCCTCTTCGGTGCCCTCTAAAGCCTTGATATACGCTATAAATTCGTCGGTCACGGTTGCGATTGCAACTTCAGTGATATCCATCTTGTGCCGCGAAATTAGTTGCAGTAGAAGATCAAATGGCCCATCGAAGTTTTTTAGTGAAACGGAGAAGCCAGCAATACGACTTGGCGCAGAATTATTTACAGCCGTCCCCTCAATGGCTGAGCCAGTGGAACCTAAAGTTTCACTTGAGAGTTCAGTATTTTCTGTCGACATGGCAACCGAACTCTACGCGTGTCGCTCCATTATTGAGTATCCATCTGCGTAGAGTCGCGCCATGGCAAAAAGTGCTTCAGAGATTTCTCAATTGAACGCTAAATCGACAATTCGTGGCGCTTCAAAGAGTGATAGCGAGGTTGTAACAACCTCATCAGTTCTTGGTAAAGCAACTCCGCGCTTTCCTGAGCCACCACCACTTGCATCTCATGGTGACGCACGAATTATTTCAGTCGTAAATCAAAAGGGTGGAGTTGGAAAAACAACAACCACAATCAATCTTGGTGCAGCTTTCGCTGAAATGGGAAGGCGTGTCCTGCTTGTCGATTTTGATCCGCAACATTCATTGTCGGTTGGCCTAAATGTTTCAACCCGTGAAATTGAAGGTTCGATCTATGACTTGATGATGGACGAATCTACAAAAATCGATGATTTCCTCTTGAAAACAAGTGTTCCGGGAATGGATATGGTTCCAGCGCACGAAAACCTTGCTGGAGCTGAAGGCGGTCTTGTAAATGTGATCGCGCGCGAAAAGATCTTAAAGCGAGTACTCGCGCCGGTTTTAGATTTCTACGATGTGATTTTGATTGATTGCCAGCCCTCTCTTGGCCTATTAACGGTAAATGCACTCACCGCCTCGCACTGGGTCCTTGTCCCGCTTGAATGTGAGTATTTCGCGCTCCGCGGTGTCGCCCTCTTGGATGACATCATCAAAAAGGTTCAACTAAACACCAATCCAGATCTAAAGCTCCTTGGCATCCTGCCAACCATGTTTGATCGCAAAACCGTGCATAGCCGCGAAGTTCTTGAGCGGATCAGCGAGGCTTTCCCAAATAAGGTTTGTGACACAACTATCGCTAGAACTGTCCGCTTCCCAGAAACTACTGTTGCGGGCGAGCCAATTACTTCTTACGCAAGCTCTTCAGTTGGCGCGGCTTCTTACCGTCGCCTAGCCCGTGAACTTATAGCCAATGGAGGTGTCCGATGACACGACGTATAAGTCTGCCTGGGGCAGATGAACTTTTTAGAAAAACAACTTTAAGCGCTGTACCAGATGAAGTAGAAGATGCGGAAGAGGTTGTCCATACAAACCGTCCAACTACTTCAACGGCTGCTAAGACACAACCTCGCTCAACAGGCGTTCGTCAAACTCCGCGTCGCCGGCCAACTGGAATTGATAAGGGTCCATCCGGCCGCGAAAAGCATGATGAGAAAATTACTGTTTATCTTTCACCCGAGGAACTCTTTGATTTGGAACAAGCGCGTTTGCATCTTCGCGGCGATTTAGGTCTTGCTGTTGATCGCGGTCGCATCGTACGTGAAGCGCTATCAATTGTGATTGCCGACCTTGAATCAAAGGGTGACCAATCGATTATTGCGCGCCGTCTTCGCGGTCGCTAGTTCTATCTTGCGCGTGGATGCGCGCTGGCGTAGCTCTCTCGCAATTTATCGATAGTTACGAGTGTATAAATCTGAGTTGTTGTAACTGAAGCGTGTCCCAATAACTCTTGAACAACGCGGATATCAGCGCCGCCATCTAATAGATGAGTTGCAAATGAGTGACGAAGCGCATGGGGTGAAATCTCCCTTTTTATTCCTGCTTTTTTAGCGCTAGCAAGAACTATGGCCCAGGCGCTCTGGCGGGTAAGTCTGCCCCCGCGGGAATTAAGAAATAGCGCTGGTTCACTCCCCTTCAACAGCCCTCGCCGAACTCGAGTGAGATATTGATCTAGGGCCTTCTTCGCGTAGCTGCCCATCGGAACAATTCGCTCCTTCTTGCCCTTACCCATCACCCTTATGGTCGTAATTGATTCATCGGTAGAACGTATGTCATCTAGATCGAGGGCAACAATTTCACTTACCCGTGCTCCCGTTGCATATAACAGTTCAAGCAGGGCGCGATCGCGAATTCCCATACCTTCATCACTTGGCGCGCTTAAAAGGGCGTTCATCTCATCAATTGTCAGCGCCTTCGGCAACCTCTTCGGAATCGTCGGAGGCGCAAGCTCCCTTGCCACATCACTTAAACCTTGATCCTTCGCGAGAAATCTAAAGAAACTTCGAATGGCAACGGTCAACCGAGCCAAGCTAGATTCCGAGAGGCCAGCAGCTCTTTGAGATGTGATGAACTTTCTAAGTTGATCTACTTCGACCGAGTGCAAATCGAGGTGATTGATTTCTAGAAACTCAAGAAGTTTCTCTAGATCTCTTCGATAAGAGGAGATTGTGTTTGAACTCAATCCTCGTTCTACGCCAAGATGGCCAAGAAAACTTTGTAAGCGAGCGCTATTTTCCACGAGTGATCGCAGCTTTGATCAAACCACTAAAGAGTGGATGAGGCCGCGTTGGGCGAGATTTAAACTCTGGATGGGCTTGCGTTCCTACGTAATAAGGATGAACATCTTTCGGCAATTCAACAAACTCAACTAGTTCCCCACTCGGAGATACCCCGCTAAATATCAGCCCCGCTTTAGCGATCTCTTCCCGATATTTATTGTTCACTTCATAACGGTGGCGGTGGCGCTCAGAAACCTCTTCGCTACCATAAACGCCAGCCACGATAGATCCCTTGCTGAGCAGAGCTTTATAGGAACCAAGTCGCATCGTTCCACCCATATCGGCCTGGCCCGCGACAATCTTCTCTTGACCAGCCATTGTGGCAATTACCGGATGGGAAGTAGTTGGTTCAAATTCTGCCGAGTTCGCACCTGCTATTCCGCCTAAATTACGCGCAGCTTCGATGACCATGCACTGTAAACCGAGACATAGCCCAAGAGCTGGGATCTTATTTTCGCGCGCGTATTTGAGCGCACCTACTTTTCCTTCAATTCCGCGCACGCCAAAACCCCCCGGGACACAAATTGCATCAACATCAGATAGTTCTTTTGCCGCCCCAGCTGCCGTTTCACAATTGTCGCTAACCACCCACTTAATTTCGACTTTAACATTGTTATCAAAGCCACCAGCGCGCAGCGCCTCTGTTACTGAAAGATAGGCATCTGGCAGATCTACATATTTTCCAACTAGGCCAACTCTTACAGTGGCAGAGGATTTGTGAACTCGATTTAGTAAGTCATCCCACTCAGCCCATTCGACATCATGGAATGGCAGGCCGAGCCGGCGAACGATGTAGGCATCAAGCCCTTCTCGGTGGAGAACCTTTGGGATGTCATAAATTGATGGCGCATCAACAGCTGCAACTACAGCATCTTGATCAACATCGCACATCAAGGAAATCTTCTTCTTTACGCTAAGTGGGATCTCACGATCAGAGCGAAGGACTACTGCATCCGGGGTAATACCGATAGAGCGAAGAGCTTGAACGGAGTGCTGTGTTGGCTTTGTCTTTAACTCACCCGATGGACCGATATATGGAACGAGTGAGACGTGCAGGTAAAAGACATTCTCTCGACCCACTTCTTGCCTAATCTGTCTTGCTGCTTCAAGAAAAGGTAGAGATTCAATATCACCGACAGTTCCACCGACCTCAGTAATAACAATGTCAATATTCGCAGCAACCATTGCTCGGATTCGATCTTTTATCTCATTTGTTATGTGAGGAATTACTTGAACGGTATCCCCCAAATATTCGCCGCGCCGCTCTCGTGCGATAACCCTTGAGTAGACCTGACCAGTAGTGACGTTTGCTGAACCGTGCAAATTTGTATCTAAGAATCTTTCGTAATGACCAATATCTAAATCCGTTTCTGCGCCATCTTCAGTTACAAATACCTCACCATGTTGAAATGGATTCATCGTTCCTGGATCAACATTTATGTAGGGATCGAGCTTCTGCATCGTTACTCGAAGACCTCTTGCGCGTAGCAAGCGACCCAAACTAGAAGCTGTTAAACCTTTGCCGAGACTTGAGGCGACTCCGCCGGTGACAAATAGATGCTTTGTCACATGAGGGGCGGTCATGGAGGGCTAACTTATCAGCCGCTCAACCTTTTACTAAATCCAAGAGCTCGCGAGCGTGCTCTTGGGCGTGTTCGGACTCCTCGAGACCTGAGAGCATCCGAGCAATTTCAACCTCGCGTTCTGCCTCTACAACATTTGAAATCGAACTTTCGGTGATTGATCCAGAGCTGTCCTTTACAACGCGAAGGTGATTGTCAGCCCAAATTGCAACTTGTGGCAGATGCGTAACAACAATTATCTGCGAGTGCTGCGCAAGTTTCTTTAGTCGCTTACCAACCTCAAGGGCTGCCTTTCCACCAATGCCCGCATCAATTTCGTCAAAGAGATATGTGCCTTTGGGTGAGGTTGCCGCGACAACTACCTCAATTGCCAACATCAACCTAGAAAGTTCACCACCGCTTGCAGCTTTTGAAATGGGCAGTAATTCGCCAGAACTGTGCGCCGAGAAAAGCATTTGGATATCGTCGTTACCAAAGAGACCGAACTCTTGCTTCTCTTGAGCCGAGGTAATTTGATTCTCAACTTTGCATTTGAAAGTTGCTTTAGGCATCGCGAGCGAGTGCAATTCAAGAGTTACTTCCTTGTCTAGCGATGTAGCAGCCTTAGCTCGCATCTCAGAGAGAGTTGCTGAAGCGCTTAATAGCTCTCTCAAAAGCTCCCGCTCTTCCCTTCGTAATTCAGCTACCCGATTTTCACCGCCCTGAAGATCGGCAATTCGTTCCTTTGCCTGTTCTGCTCGCGTAATTGCTACGGCGAGGGCTTCACTCAAATCACTTCCCGTTCCGTATCGCTTAGCAAAGGAGCGTAAGGCGACTCTTCGATTTATCAACTCCTCTAACCGCACTGGATCGGCAGCAAGTTGCTCTAAGTAGTTCGCAATCTCGCTACCTGCGTCAGAGAGGTTGTAAAAAGTCTCATCAATTCTTGCCGCAATTTCATCTATTTTGGGATCCTTGCCACGCGCTCCTTGGAGCGCCCGACGGGCTGAATTCAAATTTGAAATTGCACCATCTTCATCGTTATCGAGGGTTGAAGTGGCAAGAGAAACGCTTTGCCGGATCTCCTCAACGCTCTCCAGTTTTCGTATCTCTTGATCCATCTCAGAAAGCTCTTCCAGGTTTGGCTTAAGCTTCTTATAGTCTTCGGCGAGAGCTGATAGTTCCTCAACTTCTCGATCGCGATCTTTTGCCGCTCGCTCTAACTCCTTAATCTTTCCAACCGCTTCGTTATATCTCCTCAAGAGAACTTGATATACATCTAGAGATTTGGATAACTTCTCGCCACCAAAGGCATCTAGTAGCTCGCGTTGTTTTGCGGGCTTGCTAAGTTGGAGAGTTCCATGTTGCCCATGAATTTCAATTAATTCACTTGCAAAGGTTCCTAGAACTGTGGCCGTTGTTGGAAGCCCTACGATCTGCGCTCGACTCTTTCCATCCGCATTAACAGTTCGCGACATGAGAATTTCGCGATCATCCAATTCCAACTCTTGTTCCTCAATCAGTCCTTTTAGAGACTTGGGCATTTTTGCGGGAAGGGCAAAACGACCACTTGCAACTAAACGTTCGCTTCCCCTGCGGATCAGATCGGAATCTGCTTTCCCACCTAGAACCAATGAAAGAGCGGTAATAACCATCGTCTTTCCCGCGCCAGTTTCACCAGTAATTACATTTAAGCCCGGAGTGAATTCGATAGTTGCGCTATCGATAACGCCAAGTCCCCGAATTGAAATTTCTTCTAGTCGTGTGCGACTCTCATTAGTCGCTTCACTCACCGCGCCACCCGTCTACCGGAAGTTTGAATTTCGCTACTAAACGATCTGTAAAGGCCACATCTTCGAGATGAGCGAGGGAAACGAAGGTCTTCTCACTTGTTAGTAATACTCGATCACCCGCAGCCAGTTGGAATTTGCGCAGACCATCTGCCGAGATAACGCCAGTATCGCTCTCAACATCAATTGCTATTTCAGATTCTGGTGAAACCACCATTGGGTCTGAGAAGAGAGCGTGCGCGGCAAGCGGAAGTAGAACCAACGCCTCAACATCAGGCCAGACAACCGGGCCTCCAGCTGAAAATGCGTAGGCAGTAGATCCCGTTGGAGTTGCACATATAACTCCATCGCAACCCCATCTTGAGAGGGGGCGGTGATCAATCTGTACAAACAACTCAATCATCGATTCGGTATTTCGTTCAACCGCTACTTCGTTGAGTGCCCAACCTTCTCCAACTAAGGAACCCTTTCGTTCAATCTTGTAAGCAAGGGTCATCCTGCGCTCGGTCTTGTACTTCTTCTTATCTATTGCATCAACCAAAACATCAATAGTTGGACGATTTATTTGAGCTAAGAATCCAACATGGCCAAGGTTGACTCCAAGGACTGGAACATCACTTCCATGGGCAATCTCTGTACCACGCAAAATCGTGCCATCTCCACCAAGAACGAGAACAAGTTCGCAATCAGTAACTGATTTCTTGATTTCCTGCTCTGACTTTTTTGTAGCGCCCTCTATTGCTACCTCACTTGCACTGCGAACTTCAATATTCCGTGCATTCAAATCCTTAACTATCTTCTTTGCCCAATCATGAGCTTCGGGGCGTGAGGGATGAAGGAGAAGAGTGATGCTACGTGTCATCTACTTCGGTCCTTTCTTAATCGCATCCTTAACCATTTCTTCCCTAAGGTTAGGTGCACCTGACTTCAACCAGACGAAATATTCCACATTTCCAGAGGGTCCGGGCAGTGAACTAGCAACTACACCAAGTGTGCCCAGTCCCAACTCAGCAGCTCTCGCGGCAACTTCCCTTACCGCCAGTTCGCGCAGTTCGGGCTCTCTTACAACTCCCCCGGCACCTAATCGTTCACGTCCAACTTCAAATTGAGGTTTAACCATTAAAAGTAGATCTGTATTTGAAGTTGAGCAATCAGTCAGAGCTGGCAGTACCGTCTTTAGCGAGATAAAAGATAAATCAGCAACAACTAGGTCCACCGGGCCACCAATCTTCGCCGGTGTCAATTCTCGAACATTGGTCCGATCATGAATTTCAACCCTCGCATCACTTTGTAGCGCCCAGGCAAGTTGCCCATAGCCGACATCAACTGCAATCACTCTCGCAGCTCCCCGTTTTAAGAGAACATCAGTAAAGCCACCTGTAGAAGCCCCGGCATCGAGGCATCGCTTTCCTTCCACAGTTAAATCAGGAAATGCATCGAGTGCGCTAACTAACTTATGTCCGCCCCTTGAAACAAAATCCTCGCCAGGAAGTTCTACCGTGATTGAAACTTCCGGATCGACTTGCGAGGCAGACTTGCCAGCCGGAAGACCACCAACTTTTACAAAACCTCTATCTATTAAATCTTGTGCGTGTTCACGTGATCTCGCCAAATTTCTGCGAACTAGTTCAGCATCTAGGCGAGTTCTCATCTCACTTCTGTCTAAGCCGGCTTACTGTTGATTTGAGATTCCCTCAACGGATGAGAGCGCATCCGTGAGGTCGCGATTTACCTCTTCAAATTTAGCGCCGTGTTCCTCAAGAGGAGCTAAACCAATCTCATTAACTTTTCTTTTAATGCTCGTAATCCGCTCTAGATTCTCGGAATTCAAAGTACTTGTCATTTGCTCATCTTTTTCGCGGCACTTTTCTTGGCAACGTTTTTCCTGGCAACCTTCTTCTTGGCAGGTTTATTTCCGGCCTTCTTAGCAGTAACGCCCTTACCTTTAACTATCGCCTTGAGTTCCATAACCTCGCGTTCAAGCCGCTTCAAGTCAGTAGCTTTAGCAAAGCCCATTCGCGAGACATTCTTCTTAACTTCCTGCTCAATCTTTACCTTTATCGCCTCGCCACTTTGCCGAGCCCAGACATTAAGGGCTGCGGCAACTTCTTGAGGGGTCTTCTCGCCATTACTCAATTTCATAAGGTAAGTACGGAGAGCTGAAAAGAGATCATTAGCCATGGCGTAAAGGTACCTAAACCCTCGTTATCTCGCGCGCTTCAACCTGCCAACGACTTGCGACTCCCGTCGCAGTTTTCCAGAACCTACGTCTCAGCACCCCTTTTATTCCGATCCATTCATCTTGCTCGAGGCTTAACGCTCGCTTTCGCAGCGGAGCTTTCCAGGTTGCAACATCGAGAGTATCTACACCTTCTCGATTATCTCGATCTACTACAACGCGGAATTCAACTAGTACATCACCGCTTGGAAGGGTCTTCTCTTCGGCTGGGCCACTTAGGCGACCAACTAAATCCACTCGATTCTTATAGCGCATCTACTTCTCCGTATCTCTTGAGATTTACCTCTACCGATAGGGAGAATCTTGCAAGAAGGCTCCGACATTCCCGGCGCTCTATGAAAAGCTCTGTGGAAACCTTTCTTCAAAATCCTTTGCTTGAGAAACTTCGCCAGAAGCAATTAGAGCATCGCGATAAGCTTTGTGAAGTCGCTTGCTCCATGTTGCATCTGTTGTATTAAGTTCGCTGCACTTCAATGTAACAACCGCCGCATCATTTTGGCCAAGAATCGATCGCGCTTTTGCCGCCGCAATTCGCAGCTCGACCCGACCGCTCTTACCTAATTTGGCTTCATCAACAGAGCCCGCGATTTCAAGGGCCTTTCGCGCATTTCCTAACTCAGCCTCACATTGAGCAATAAAGGGTTGCATCTCGATACTTCCACCAATTCGAAGTGCGGCGCGAAGGTCTTTCAGCGCTTCCTTAAAGAATCCAGCTCGAAGTGCAGCAACACCGGCTCGCTCGCGAACAATCGCAAGTCGCCCTGCTCTAAAAGAGATCTCTTTTCCATGGAGATTCGCGCGTTGAGGGTCCTCTTCCAAAAATCTCTCTAGCGCCACTAAGTGGCGCGCAACGCTCTTGGCATTACCAGGCGTTAAAGATTCAAGTTGAAAAATGATTTTTTTCTCAAGCTCTTCACCAGTGATTTCAGCCGGAATTGGAGGAGTTTCAAAACTTCTTTGACGACGCTCTTCTTCGCCTGTTTCTAGCGGTCTTCTGCGATCGTCCCTTGGTCTGTCACTTCTTGGTCTGTCACTTCTTGGTCTGTCACTTCTTGGTCTGTCACTTCTTGGTCTGTCACTTCTTGGTCTGTCACTTCTTGGTCTGTCACTTCTTGGTCTGTCACTTCTTGGTCTGTCACTTCTTGGTTTATCTCTTTTGTCGCCGTCGCGGGCTGGACGATCAGAAGTTTTTCGCGCAGGGCGCGCTCCACCTACACTTTTGCGATCGCGTGAATTACTGCGAGATGGTTTTTTATCTTTAGAAAATGAAAAAGGGGCCACAGAAATCTGTAACCCCTCTTTCTAATTTAAGTCCGGCGGCGTTCTACTCTCCCACACGGTGACCCGTGCAGTACCATCGACGCTGAGAGGCTTAACTTCCGGGTTCGGAATGGGACCGGGTGTTTCCCTCTCGCTATGACCGCCGAAACGCTATTGAGTTTTCGATCGTGATTCCCGACCGTATCTCGGGAACCACACAGTGGACGCGTAGCAACTTTGTAGTTAAATCCTCGGCCTATTAGTACCGGTCAGCTCCGAGGCTCACGCCTCTTCCACTTCCGGCCTATCAACCCAATAGTCTCTTGGGGGCCTTACTTGGTAAACCAATGGGAAACCTAATCTTGAAGCGAGCTTCCCGCTTAGATGCTTTCAGCGGTTATCTCTTCCGAAT
>VGAG01000026.1 GCA_016870835.1 Actinomycetota bacterium
GGACTGTTGATTCAACTTGGATTGGAAGAATCCTTGCTGATGATCCAGATCCAGTTGCGCGCCGAAAGATGATGGAAGCGCGCCAACTCGACGGCAAGATGGGAACTCCGGAAGAAGTTGCATATGGCATTGCTTTTCTTTTATCCAAAGAGGGACGCTTTGTCAACGGCAGCGTCTTTTCGATGGATGCAGGATTGACAGCTGTCTAATGTCAAAAATACATGGCGTAGTCGGAGTAATTCGTACCAACAATCCAGAGTTTGCATATCGTCTTGCAAAAGCTTGGAATGAAACTTCAATTACTCAAATTGAAGTCACGATGACTGTCCCTAACGCGCTAAAGATAATTGAAAAATTATTGGGCGAAGGCGTCACAAGACTTGGTGGCGGAACTGTTCGAACAGTTGAGCAAGTAAGAGAATTGAAGCGAATTGGCGCATCTTTTGCGGTAGCCCCACATAGCGATGAGAAAGTCATAAAAGAGGCGGTAAGTCTTGGACTTCCTATAACTCCTGGGGCGCTTACCCCAAGTGAGATCTTTAGGGCCAAGGAACTTGGCGGAACAAGTGTGAAGATATTTCCAATAAATTCTATTGGTGGCCTCTCTTATATTGAGGCAATATTAGAACCGCTTCCTGATTTGAAATTAGTAGTTTCTGGGGGAGTTCAACCACGCGAAGTTCAAGATTATTTGCGCCTTGGATGCGTAGGAGTTTGTATGGGCGGCGCGCTTTGGAGCGAGTCAACTGTGGCATCTGGAGATATCTCTGCAATCCGCAGCGAAGCTGAGGTCGCCCTTAACGGGATGTAGCTAGCGATGCAGAACAGAGCCCTAGTTCTCATCGATAAATTCAAAGGTTCACTGACTCAAGCCCAGATAAACCAAGTTCTTGCGCGAGTACTTCAATCCCACAATCTTGAATATAAAACTTTTCTTATGGCTGATGGCGGGGATGGCTCCCTAGCAACGCTTGCATCAATCGGTTGGAATCTTCAAGAACTAAGAGTTACCGGACCGCTTGATATTGAACATGACGCCAAGTTCGCCATGAGTCCGGATGGAAAGGTAGTAGCGCTAGAGCTATCCGAGTTATGCGGAATCAAGTATTTAGAGGGAAAACGTTCGCCTTACCAGGCGCACACAAAGGCAATTGGTGAGGCAATCAAAGAGATAAGTGATTTGGATTGGAGCGAGCTCTGGTTATTACTTGGTGGGAGTGCGAGCAATGATGGTGGTCTAGGAATTCTTCAAGGTATTGGTGTTGAAGTTAGCGATTCGAAAGGTAAACCCGTAAAAAGTGGGCTAAGTGGACTGCAGCAAGCAGCGCACATAGATTCATCTGCATTCTCAGAAATCGCAAAGTTACTACGCGCTCGAAAGATTGTTCTTGTATCTGATGTGAGCTCACCGCTTTTAGGAAGACAAGGTGCAATTGCAACATTTGGCAAACAGAAAGGGCTCGGCTCAAGCGGTCGGATTAGAGGTGAAGCAGCTATGCGCAGATGGCGCAGGCTTGTAGTTGAAAGCACTAATCGTGATGAGTCAGAGAGCCCTGGGGCTGGAGCGGCTGGCGGAGTTGGTTTCTTTGCCCTCTCGTTTCTAGGCGCCGAATATCAATCTGGCGCTGCCACATTTTTAGATCTGTTAGAGGCAAGTAAAGAGATTGATTCAAATAGCACCGTGTTTACTGGAGAGGGCCGGATCGATTCGAGCTCATTGAGTGGAAAGTGCGTCCTTCCAATCTTGGAGATCGTAAAGGCGAAGAATGCGAAAGCAATCCTGGTTTGTGGTTCATATGATGAGAGCGTGGTTAAGCGCCTTGAAGGCGAATTCCCAATCGCAGGTGTGATTTCGCTAAACGACTCAGGATTTAGTAAGAGTGAACAAATCTCGAGGGCCGAAGAGATTCTTTATGATCAGGTGATGAAAGACTTGAAATTGGAATGGTTCAGGCCATGAAACTTATCCATTGCCAATGGCACGATTTAAAGGCGCCTAGTGGATACCAAGTCATCTCTACCGAACTTGATCAGCTCACTCAAAGCGAGCGCGAATCAGTCGAGATCTATATTCCAAAATACATGGGTGGCGCAAAAGCTTTAAGCGAAATAGCAAACTTTCCCAATCTAAAAGTTGTCCAATTACTTATGGCTGGTTACGAAGATGCCCTTCCACATGTGCGCAAAGGCGTGCGACTCTGCAACGCCAGGGGAGTTCATGATCAATCCACCGCCGAACTCGGCGTTGCTTTGCTGGCCTCTTATTTCCTTGGAATAAAAGGCTATATAAAGAATATGGATATCGGTAAGTGGGATGGCTCTAGGAGGAATTCACTTTATGGCAAGCGTGTTGCAATTATTGGCGCAGGTTCAGTTGGCACTCGCCTAAAGGAAATACTCGATGCCTTTAAAGTGGAGAGTACGTTCTTTGCAAGAAGCGCTCGTAACGGTGTCTATGCAATCTCTGAACTATCTTCGAAAATCTCTGAATTTGATGCGGTGGTTCTAATTCTTCCTTTAACAAATGAAAGTCGTCACCTCATCACCGCCAAAGAGCTAGCGAAAATGAAACTTGGCGCCCTTTTAGTGAACCTCGCGCGCGGGGCAATCGTTAAGACCGATGATCTCGTTGAAGCGTTAAGAAATGGCAACATTGCTGCTGCATTGGATGTGACTGACCCAGAACCATTACCGAGCGATCATGAACTTTGGAGAATGCCCAATGTGATTATTTCGCCCCATGTTGGCGGAAACTCAAACGCCTTTGAACCCCAGGCAAGAGAGTTTCTCGAGGCCCAACTTGCTAGGTACGCCACTAACGGCGAACTCATCAACGAGATAGAGTTTTAGACATGGCCTATTTTGTTTTCGTGAGGTTTAAAGTGAAACCAGGAACTATAAATTCATTTCTGCCAGAGTTAGAAAAAGCTGCAAAATCAACGCGAACTGAAGTTGGTTGTCTTCAATACGAATATGCGATCGACGCGGCTGATGAAAATGCGGTAATACTTTTTGAGAAATATGTGGACCTGGCAGCATTTGAAGTACATCGTTCAATGGATTACTTGAAGAGTTTTCGCGTAGCTGTCTCTGAACTATTTGAAGGTGAACCTTTGATTATTCGTGGCCAATAAGTTCAAATTTCTAGGCCTTAAAACCTGTTAAATCAAATTTAGATACGGGAACCCCTTCCATGCCTACATCGATGCAGAAAAGGTTGCCAGCAAGAGGGCTTATTGCCTTCCCTTCGATGTCGAGGGAAGCCGTTGTTATAAAGAGATTAGAAGTGCCTGACTGGAATGCGCAACTAGTGATTTGATTGACCGGCATTTCAATCGCGTGGGTGAGCTGGCCATTCTTAGAAAATCTTCTTACAGCAGCACCGCCAAAGAATGAGATCCAGATTCCACCCTCTCTGTCAGAGCACATTCCATCAGGAATTCCATAAGATGAGGGAAATTCAACGAAAGTTTCAAAATTCACTTCGGTTGGACTATCAAGTGAATAATTTGATGAAAGTACGGACTTCAACGCCGAATCAATGTAATAGATGATCTTATTATCTAGACTCCAAGCGATGCCATTTGAAACCGTCACACCTTTTCTTAATCGTGTGTATTTTCCACTCGAGATAAAGTAGAAAGAACCGGTTGGACTATTTCCATCCCCCATTGTTCCTCCGAGTAGTCTTCCCAGCGCATCACACTTTGCATCGTTCATGCGATTACTTTGGATATCTGCCTCGATCTCGAGTAATTTTTTCAGATTCTGACCCCGATAGTCACTTATGTATAGACCATCATTCATCGCAAGAAGAAGATTTGCTTCATTTGTTGGGATAACAGCACCTGGACTTAATTCTGTTGAAAATGAATCGAAAGTTTTTGAAGTCGGATCAAAAGAAAATACCTTTTTGCCAAAGATATCTACAAAATAAAGTCGGCTTCGGTCGGTATCCCAAACTGGACCTTCACCAAGTTGGCAGCGAACTTCGGCGGCAACTTCAACATTTTTCAACGATACTGACATGGATATACTCTATTCAAAAGTTAACCTTGAAAGTAGTCCAGCATCGGCAATAATTGTGGTTCCCTTGATAAATGATGCCGAGGCGCAACAGTTGACGAGTTTGTTAAGGGCGAAGGCGACGAAGAGAGAGTGTTGCGCTTTGGTACGGGATTACTTAAGTAAATTTAAGAAATACTAGTTCGCCAGATATCCACCATCTACCGGGATTACGACTCCGCTTACATAATCTGAAGCTGGAGCTGATAAGAAGAGTGTGGTTCCAGCAAGATCCTCAGGCTTGCCCCACTTACCGGCTGGAATTCTTGAGGTTAGAAATTGAAATCTCTCTTTATCCTGGCGAACGCGCTCATTGATATCGGTTTCGATAAACCCAGGCGCGATTCCATTTACTCGGATTCCAAGAGGTAGAAGTTCATTTGATAGTCCGCGAACGAGACCTGCGAGCGCGGTCTTTGCAGCTGTGTAACTAATTACATTCTTACCGCCGAGATAACTCCACATCGAAGCGGTGAAAATAATCTTTCCGTAGCCGCGTTCAGCCATTCCCTTTGCGAGATCGCGCGCGAGAATAAATGGAGCCGTAAGGTCAATCTCAAGGGTCTCATCCCATTGTTCGTCGGTGTGGACCAGAACCTCACCGCGATTGGCGATTCCCGCATTATTGATCAAGATATCAATGGGCATTCCTTGAACCGCTTCGACCAAGGCTTTTGTATCTTTTCGATAGCGAAGATCAAAGGTAAGGGCAGTTATCTTTCGACCTAAGCCCTTTACATAGCTCGTGAGTTCATCATCAGGCGTCTGTTTTGAGCTAACAACGACTAAATCAGCACCACTCTCAGCCAATATTCGGGCCATTGCTAGGCCAATACCCTTTCGGGCCCCAGTCACCAAGGCAGTCTTCCCGCTTAGGTCGAAGAGATTTTGGGCCATAGCCGCCTCCAAACACGCCGAAAAATATTTCCCTTGGCTCTATTCAATCTTATGAGCATACATTACAGTGCGGTTAATCGTTAACCGTTCACAAAGGAGGAAACGTTAATGATAAGCAGAACTAGACGAATTCTCGTCGCCCTCACTTCTGCGTTGGCCGTCGTTGCCGGATCTTTGATCGGAGTTACAGCCGCACAAGCAGCACCAAGTGCAACTTGTAATTTGCGTTCAAAGCCCGCAAATGCCCAATGCGATGTGATCGTTTACGGTGCTCTGCATCGTGTTCAATCGCTCGATCCAATCAGTCCAGTCGGTGGATACACCGAGGGACAGATGGCATACACAATTCAAGGCAAGCTCTATCGCTATGACAATGACGGTAAGCCACGCCGTGATCTCGTTGCAAGCGCAACTATTTCTGCAGACAAGAAGACTGTTACTCACACTCTTCGCGATGCTAAGTACTCAGATGGCACTGCAATTACAGCAGCAGATGCTGTGAATGCATTTGAGCGCTGGATTAATTCGAAGCGTTCAGCTTCATACATTGATGCAGTCGAGAAAGTTGTTGCTAAAGATAGCAAGACTCTCGTCTGGACATTAAAGCGTCCATATCCGGATTTCAACTTCGCGCTCGCTCAGGAGTTCCTCGGAATTCATCCTGCGAGCAAGACCGATACCGAAGCAAAGGCGAAGGAATACTTCAAAAACCCTGTCGCTGGTGGACCAATGATGGTTAAGACTTTTGTACCTGGTACAGATCTCTTCGTCTCGGTTGCAAATCCAAATTACTGGGCAAAGCCAGTCGTTAAGGAGATCCAGGTTCGTACCATTCCAGATGGCAATACACGCCTTGCGGCTTACCAAGCAGGTGACATTGACTATGTAATGGAGCTACCTCTGGGTGCTGCTAAGACCAAGTTTGACAAGACCCGTTTCCGCGTTGTTGGTGAGAAAGACTCCGGCGTATTCATGTTGGCATTCAACATGGGTCCACTACAGCCAAATGCTGCTCTAAAGGACGCTCGTGTTCGCAGGGCAATCTCACTAGCTGTTGATCGTGCGGGAATCATGCGTACCGCTTTTGCTGGCCTCTCAAAGCCATCATGCGGAATGCAATTTGAATTCAAGAACGATTATTACCTCTGCTCCCTTCCAAAAGATGGAAAGCGCGATAACGCAGCTGCAAGAAAGTTGATGGCTGAAGCCGGTTATGCAAAGGGCTTTAAAGTCAACATGCCAGTTCCTAACCGAATCTTCTGGCAAGACGCTGCACAGATCGTTAAGGACAGCTTGAAGAACATCAATATCGATGTAACTATCGATATGGTGACACCAGACTCAAATATCTCCAATTACATCAATAAGCGTGATTGGGAAATGATGTGGTTTGGTAACAATGCTGCTACCGGAATTCTCCAGCTCTCCAACTGGTTCAAACCAGGCGGAGTATGGGCGAATAACGCAAACGTTCCTAATTCACTTATAACTGAAACTGAGAAGCTACTCAATGAAGCGGCTGCTTCTGAGAGCCCTGCGGTTATCCGTGAGAAGTTAGCTGGAGTTGAGAAGATTGCATTTGAACAATCAATCTTCATTCCAATCGGAACTCGTTTCTATCTAACGGGTTATCGCATTGGTCCAGGACTAGTAAATGCTCTACTTCCTGGTCAGTTGCAGTTCGTTGTGGCCACTAATCCGGCTCTTCCTTTGGACTAACAGCTGATCAAGCAATAAATCGAGGGATGAAAGGCGGGGATAACTAAAACTTAACCCCGCATCGAGAACTCGGGTGGCTTCTAAACGGGGCCACCCGATTCTCACGAAGAGCAGCAAAAGAATTTCTCATAGATCATCCTCGAAAGATTCTAAGAAAAGGGATATGAAACTTAAGCTCAATACCCCGCTAGGCCGAAAAATATTCGGCCGAACGATTAGAGCCTTTTCAATATCTTTCTGGGTAATGGTTATTGCCTTTGCTTTGATGCGAGTTACACCGGGTGATCCTGCCTCGGCGAGGCTGGGAGCGGGAGCCGAAGAAGAGGCAATCGAAGCTCTTCGAGAACAACTTGGATTAAATGTAAATCCATTTCAGCAGTTCATTAACTACATCCGCGACCTTAGTCAGGGAGATCTCGGAACATCTCTAGTTTCAGGACTTCCCGTAGGCGAGATAATTTCAAAGACTTTTCCATTAACGCTTACGTATATTGCTTTCTCATTTTTCTTTGCTTTTCTGATCTCAATTCCAATTGGAGTCCTCATCGGTTGGTCAAATAAGGCGAGCTGGGTATATTCATTCCGAACCTTCACTTCTGTAGTAATCGCAACCCCAAACTTCTTTATCGCAATGGTCGCAATCTTATTTTTTAGCGTTCAGAGAGATTGGGCTCCGGTCTTTGGTTATGAGCCGGGATTTCCGGGAAATATGAAATATCTCTGGTTACCAATCGCAATCAACACCTTGATTCTTGTCTCAATCATCTCGCGCGTGCTTCTTGCTTCCGTTATCGATACTCGCTCTGAGGAGTTTGTTGAAACAGGAATCATCCGTGGGGTAAGCCGCATTCGCTTCTTCTGGTTCTATATTTTGAAACCATCGCTAGCTCCAACAATCGTTCTTATGTCTTATATGGCAGGAACCATGCTTGGCGCTACCGTAATTCTTGAAACCATTTTTTCGTTACCTGGAATTGGAAGAGAGTTGGTTGGCGCAGTTCTCGCAAGTGATTACCCAGTTGTTCAAGGAATTCTCATATTTTTCGGCGTAATTACAGTCTTCCTAAGCTTCTTCGGTGACCTCTTTGCATATCTGTTGGATCGACGGGTGAAGTTATGATCAAGCGGATTCGCGACTATGCGGCGCTCCCGGGTGGATTTGGAATCATTGTTGGGGTTTCCATGTTCCTCTCCATTACGGTTATTGGATTTGCACGACCTATATTTATTCCTTACGCCCCTGATGAATTAGTAGGTGATGGACTTGCGGCGCCATCGTGGCAACATCCATTCGGCCTTGATCAATTAGGGCGGGACATGCTTTCACGTGTTCTTGCCGCAGTCCCTGCCGATATTGGTGTTGCTTTCTTGGGAGTAAGCATTCCGTTATTTATAGGAACGCTTATCGGAATTCTGCTCGCTTTTGCAAAGAATAAAGTATTTTTGAGCCTCGTAGGCTCAATTATTGATGGCATAAACGCATTCCCACTTTTGATAATAGCTATCGCAATGGTCACCTTCCTTGGCCCCGGACTTTTCAATGTGGTGATAATCCTTGCTCTAATGAATTGGGCTCGTTACGCACGTATCGCAAGAACTAGGGCACAGATCGTGCTGCGCGAAAATTACGTAGAAGCTGCCCGCCTTATGGGCTACCCACGGCGCAAAATTATTTTTAAGCATGTAACTCCAAACGTTTCCTCCGAAACACTTGCTTATGCGCTGAGCGATTTCATTCTGGTAATTGTGATCATCTCCGGCCTTTCTTTCCTTGGCCTTGGTGCCCGCCCACCTGCAGCTGAGTGGGGATCGATGATTGCGGATGGTCGAGTATTTCTTGGTGAGGCATGGTGGATAACAGTCTTTCCGGGTCTTGCACTCTGTTGGTCAGCAATCTCAATCTCACTAATTGTTGAAGGGCTATCACGGAGGGATCGTGCAAGTTGAAAGATAACGTGCTGGCAACAATTCAAGATCTCCGCATCGATGTCCGGGTAACGAGACGGATACGGTTAAGAATCGTTGATACCGCTTCACTAACAATTCAAAAGGGCCAACTTCTTGGACTCATTGGTGAATCTGGATCGGGCAAGACGATGCTCTGTCGTGCGCTCGTAGGAACGCTTAATCGCCGTGGTGCATATATCGAATCGGGCTCAATCGACTTTGAAGGTATCGATCTCGTTAAGGCAAAGAAGAAAGATTGGCGCAATATTCGCGGCCACAAGATTGGCTACATCCCACAATCTGCGTTAGCTGGCCCAAATCCAGTTATGCGAATTGGTGCACAGCTTGCCGAAGCGATTAACCAGAGCGGCAAGAAGCCAAGTGATGAAGTTCGCCGTCGCGCCTTGGAGCTCTTGGAACTTGTTCAAATTCGTCGCCCTGAAGTGGTCTTAAAGCAATATCCGTATGAACTTTCCGGGGGAATGAAGCAGCGCGTGATGATTGCCTGTGCGATTGCACAAAACCCGAAGTTAATCGTTGCTGATGAACCTACAACCGGTCTTGATGTAACAGTACAAGCTGAAATTATGGAGTTACTTCGTAGCATCCGTAAGGAATTCGATACCTCAATCATCTTGGTTTCACATGACCTTCAACTAATTAACTCAGTATGTGATGACATTGTCGTAATGCACGCTGGCGCTACTATCGAGAAAGTCCCATCATCGAAAGTAACTGCCGCCCTCCACCCTTACACCCACGCTCTCTACGACTCGAGAATCGATCTAGTTGAACCACGAGGCAAGCTCCGCACCATTAAAGGCCAGCCACCATCTGTGGGTAAGTGGCCAACAGGTTGCCGGTTTGCTGATCGCTGTGACTTTGTTAAAGATGTTTGTCGCACAACAGATCCAACTCCATTTGCACAAGTGAATGAGAATCAATGGAGCGCCTGCATTAGACATAAAGAAATTTACGGGGGTGCAAAGTGAGTAAGCACCTGATTGAAGCAAAAAATCTCTCAGTCACCTTTAATTCATATGGATACATAGTGCCCGCAGTAAAGGAAGTTGATTTCTATCTCGATAAAACAGAGGTAGTTGGAGTTGTTGGCGAATCAGGAAGCGGAAAGTCCACCTTTGCGCGCGTCCTTGCCGGGCTGCAATTTCCAACAAGTGGCGAGGTCACATTTAAGGGTGAAAACATCTTCAAAGGGGGAGCGGCCTACCCTGGAGAATTAAGAAAAGCAGTCCAGATGGTTTTCCAGGATCCTTATTCAAGCCTCAACCCAAGAATGCGCGTTATCAACGCGGTAACGGAAGCGGTAATGCATCATCAACATGCTTCTAAGAAAGATGCGACTGAAATTGCACATAACTTGTTGCAACGTATGGGAATTAGTTCAACCGATGCCCGTAAATACCCAAGCGCTCTTTCCGGGGGTCAGCGCCAACGAGCATCTGTAGCGCGCGCACTTTCAGCTCAACCCGAAGTGCTCCTTGCTGATGAACCAACTTCTGCTATTGACCAATCCGCACAATCGCAATTACTTGAGTTATTCGCTGAACTAATCGCTTCTGGATTATCGGTAGTTCTGGTCTCCCATGATCTCGGCGTCATTAGATATCTATGCGATCGGGTTTATGTGATGGAGAGTGGAATCTTCGTTGAATCCGGCGCCACACAGGACATCTTCCACAAGCCGGCAAATCCTTATACCCAGAAGCTAATCGCCTCAATACCCAAGTAACTCCGAGACTTACTTCAGGAGTTATCAGTCTTAGGAAATACCACTTCGTCCATAATTAGAAGTACGGCTGCGGCAATTGGGACAGCGAGTAAGCCTCCGACAAGTCCAAGTAGTGAAGTTCCTAAGAGTGCGGCAACTATTGTGACTAAGCCTGGAATAGAGAGATTTCGCTTCATAATTCTTGGAGTAATTAAGTAATTCTCAATCTGCACATAGAGCGTGTAAAGAAGTATCGCAAGCAGCCCTTTTGTCGGTGATTGAGTTAGCGCAACCAAAGTTACGATGCTGCCACCAATGAAGTGGCCCACAAGCGGGATTAGGGCAACAAAGAGAATCAACATTCCGAGCGCAGCTGCGTAAGGAAGATCTAGGGCTATTCCCAATAGAAATACAAAGACTGCAGCGAAAAATGCGATAAGTATCTGACTACCAACGAATGATCCAACTCTTGCGATTATTGCATCGCCTATCTTTGAAACTCGCTCACGTCTTGAGGCCGGAGCGAGACGATAGAAGACTTTTGTGACGGTAGGAAGGGATGAAACAAAGTAAAGAGTAAGTATCAAGACGGTGAGCGCGGAAAAAGC
Source organism: Actinomycetota bacterium (assembly GCA_016870835.1). Lineage (GTDB taxonomy): Bacteria > Actinomycetota > Actinomycetes > Nanopelagicales > Nanopelagicaceae > MAG-120802. Next base: position 10,966 of record VGAG01000026.1, read on the forward strand.
TCCAGAAAGTACGGTACGACCCACACCAAGAACTCCGCCAAATGCACCAGTCAAAAGCCTTCCATCAGCGAACCAAGTTTGGAATTTATCCTCAAGCGTGCCAATTAATCCATAATCTTGATCGAGTCGGAGAAATGTCTTGTTATTTCTAAGTGAATCAATTAGCTGCGGAGCGCCATCAACAAGATCATTAACTTGTGAAAATACTGGGGGAATTACAACCAGTGCAGCGAGTACTACGAGCACTACGACAAGTGCAACAACTATGAGAACTGCAATCCCACGCTTCATGGGACGACGTTCAAGGGCGCTGACTGCGGGATTTAATCCCATCGCTAGAAAGAGCGAGATGATGAGAAGTATGAAGACTTGTGATGCCGATTGAAGAGCTTGCAGAAGCGCATAGGCAACGAGCGCACCTGTGGTTGCTAGAAACCCGAAGTAGAAGGGGTGTTGGAGATTTAGTGGCTCACCCTTAGCGCCAAAATCCTCATTTTTTCCTAAAATTTCGGGAGATTTATCACTGGATTTCTTGAAGACTCTTTTTATTCTGGCCATATGCGAAGTCTAGAGCCTGAAAGAATTAAGACTATGGCAGCGAATAAATCGGAACTTCGAATCACAGGTCTTGGTGAGGAGATAGCGACCCTTGCAAATCTGCCCTGGGAAATTCCGTTAGAAGAGTGGCCCGAAGATCCATCTCTTGCCGCTCAGCGAGGTATTTCTCGACATATCGTCCGCCTAGTGCGCTCAACCCAAGAGCCCGATAGCGAGATTTACGCTGTTAAAGAGACGGTTCCAGAATTTGCTCATCGCGAATATGAAGCGCTTAGAGAATTAGGACTTAGGGGAGCGCCATCCGTCGCCCAAATCGCAGTTGTTGATGGAAGAAGTACACGAAATGGAGATGAATTGCCTTGCGCAATCGTCACTAGATTTCTTCCTTTCTCACTTCCATATCGAGTCTTACTAAGTGGATCGGTTACTCCGCATGAAGTTCTCAATATGGCTAACGCGCTTGCTTATCTCTTAGTGCGACTACATCTGCTTGGATTTTGGTGGGGTGATTGCTCATTATCTAATGCGCTTTTTAGACGAGATGCTGATGGCTTTGTTGCCTATCTAGTTGATGCCGAGACAGGTGAGTTTCAGAAGCGATTAAGTGATGGGCA
>VGAG01000027.1 GCA_016870835.1 Actinomycetota bacterium
GTAGCCATGTTCCGGCGACGAGAACTGGAGGGCCAAGCCCAATTTGTCGCGATAGAAGGCTATGGCCTTTTCGAGGTCGGTGACGAAGATGTTGACGTATGAGACTTGCATGGTGTCCTCTCCTACTTAAGTCGTGGTCGCGCCCCGCCTAGAAATAGCATCGATGGTGGCGGAGATTAGAAGGACTGCGCCTGTGACCATGAACTTGATACCTGCAGGGTAGCCCAGCAAGGCCATTCCATTATCGATGACTGCAACAACAAGGCCACCGAGGATTGCATCACTTACCTTTCCTTTACCACCGAAAAGGCTTGTTCCGCCAATAACAGCAGCGCCAACTGCGTAAAGAAGTGTTGAACTTCCACCAGTTGTTGGTGAGATTGAATTAGCGCGCGAAACAAAGATCATTCCAGCAACGGCTGCAAATCCAGAACAGATCATGAAAGCTGAGATGCGAACCATCTTTACATTGATACCAGCGCGCCGCGCAGCTTCTGCATTTCCTCCGACGGCGTAGATATGTAATCCAAATGAAGTTCTTGTAAGTACAAAGGTTGCACCAACTAGTAAAACTAGAATTACCGGGACTACATAGGGAATACCACGCAGGCTTACTAAATCTGGATTGTTGCTCCGCTCCACAGTGAGTGCCACAGTTGCAACAGCTCCAATTGCAACCAATCCGAGAGTTTTGATTAACCAGAACTTAAAGAGGCTATCTACAAGTCCAGCTTTGCGTCGCTTAGCAAATTTCCACAAACCAGTAAGGATGTAGATTCCTGAAGTTACAAGGAAGAAGATCCAACTCGCCGAGACCGAGAGATTCTTATTCTCAACTGCGAGAATGACTGGATCTTCGATTCGAATCGTTCCACCTTCACTAACGAGAAGAAGTAACAAACCCTGGAAAGCAAGGAAGGTCGCAAGCGTTACTACGAACGAAGGAATCTTTAGTTGAGCAACTAAGTATCCGATTCCTGCACCAAGAACGATTCCAACCAAGATGCTGATAGGAAATGCGATGTACCAGGCATAGTCCATCTCGGTAATCAAAATTACGAGCACCGCTCCACAGACGCCGGCTGCATAACCCGCTGATAAATCAATCTCACCGAGCAAGAGCACAAATACAAGGCCCATCGCAATCACAATCACCGCAGCAGCTTGAGTTAACAGATTTGCGAAGTTTCCTGGGGTAAAGAAGACCGAGCTCATTGAACCGAAGACAACACATAGAACTAGAAGGCCCAAGATTGCAGGAAGTGCACCAACTTGTCCCGCCTTTACTCTACTTGCCCAATCCCGAAGTGATTTCTCAATTGTGATCTGCTCGCTCACTATTTCGCTCCCGCAGATACTTCAGTCTTGCCAGTTGTAATAAGTCGAACAACATCACCTTGTGATACTGAATTCTTATCAACTTGCGCTGCCATTGTTCCGAGATACATCGCTGCAATGTTATCTGCGACTTGGAAGACATCATTTAGATTGTGGCTGATTACAATAACTGCAAGGCCGTTATCGGCGAGCTGACGGACTAATTTCAATACTTGTTCAGTTTGCGCCACACCAAGAGCTGCAGTTGGTTCATCAAGAATTACAACTTTGCTATTCCAAAGAACTGCACGTGCAATCGCAACAGTTTGGCGCTGGCCACCGCTAAGGGAGGCAACTTTTTGGCGGATTGATTTAACGGTGCGAACACTTAGGCCATCCAAAGTTTTTTTGGCGAGAGATTCCATATGCGACTCATGTAGCGTCACGCCACTTTTCTCTTCGCGTCCCAAAAACATGTTATGGACAATATCTAGATTGTCACAGAGTGCGAGATCTTGATAGACGATTTCAATACCAAGTGCGGTTGCATCACGCGGTCCAGCAATTGTGACCTTATTACCTTCAAATATGAATTCGCCTGTTTCAGGTGTGTAGATACCTGCGATACACTTGATAAGCGTGCTCTTACCAGCTCCGTTATCTCCAACTAGGGCTGTTACTTTTCCAGCATAAGCATCAAAATCAACATTTTTTAAAACATGAACCGGACCAAATGATTTATTAACTTTGCGGAGCGAGAGGATCGGTTCGGTCATCGGCTCTCTCCTTTGAATCTGCTCTATTTAATAGTTCAGCCCGAGCATTTTCTGCCCGGGCTGACCCTATTTACTTATTTCTGCTTGCTTACGAAATCTTTAGATTCCGGCAGCTTTGCAGAGATCTTCGATGCCTTCGCAAACCGCTTCACGTGTCTGGAAGCCATCTGCAATTACATCGCCAACGTTTGCCTTGGTGATTGATACTGGTACAAGAAGAACTGATGGAACATCAGCTGTTCCATTGTTTACTGAACCGGTAGCTGTTGTTGCATCCTCACCCTTTAGAAGTGCGATTGCAAGTGCAGCAGCGGCTTCAGCTTCAGCCTTGATTGCCTTGTAAACAGTATTTGATAGATCACCAGTCAAAATTGCACGGAGACCATCAACGGTTGCATCCTGTCCGGATACGCAAACCTTTCCGTTGAGTCCGTTCTTCTTCAACACTGCAACAGCTGCGAGGCCAAGGCCTTCGTTAGCTGAGACGACAGCGTCAAGCTTGCCGCCAGCCTTTGCGAGTTGCTGTTCGAAGATTGTTCCACCCTTGACGTTATCCCAATCTGGGACAGCCTGATCGTCAACGAGTGTGTAATCGCCAGCATCAATTAGCGGACGTAGAACTGAGTCATAACCAGCCTTGAACAAGGTTGCGTTGTTATCAGTTGGTGAACCGTTTAGGTAGACGATACGTGCCTTTGTCTTACCTGCGGCATCAAGGCAACCCTTGATTCCTTCACCTTGTAGACGTCCGACAGCCTCATTATCAAATGAGACGTAATATGACGCAGAGCCATTCAAAGTTAGACGGTCGTAGTCAATTGTTGGGACACCTTGTGCAGCTGCCTTATCTTGGACAGCCTTTGCTGACTCTGAGTCAAGGTTTACAAGAATTAGAACCTTGGCACCAGCAGACAACATCTGGTCAGCGATTGTCTGGAATGCGGCCTTATCGCCATTTGCATTCTGGATATCTGCCTTAACACCAGCAGCATCAAATGCAGCTTGGAGGAATCCGCGGTCTGCGGTCTCCCAGCGAGCAGATGAAGCGGCATCAGGAAGGATTACACCGACGAATCCGTCGCTAGACGCATCGTCTGATGAACCACAACCGGTGAGAATTAGTGCAAATGCTGCGATAATCGCAGAGAGCACCAAACGCGGTTTCTTCATTAGATTTTTACCCTTTCGAAAGTACTTACATAGATAGGGGCGTTGGGCCCCAACTCGTACGTTGAGTCGAGGTGAACCTACTCCTAAGCCGAGATTATGGAAACCTTGAGTTTCGTTATTTGAGAGGGGTTAGATAACGATTCGGTAAAAAGTCCGAGCCGTGAGAGAGGTCTACTTCAGTACCCTTAGCAGGGTGTCATCACCATCTAGTTCCAAAACTGGCCAGCTACCTGAGGCGCAATCTTCTGGCCCCGCAGAGCTCATTGCCGAGGCGATCGCTCAAGTCGTATCCAGCGAAGTCTCAGGCGGGGGGCTTACCGGCGATGTAGCGAGGTCGATGACGGCGGAGAAGATACCTCTCGAGCGGCCAAAGAATCGCGATCATGGTGATTATGCAAGTTCAATCGCACTCGCACTTTCCAAGTCTGAAGGAAAGTCCCCTCGTGAAGTGGCGGAATTGATAAAAGTTGGACTTGAGAAAATTTCAGCGATTACAAAGGTAGAGATTGCTGGTCCTGGTTTTGTAAATGTAACGCTAAATAAATCTAGCCAAGGCGCAATTGTGGCCCGAATATTAAAAGAGCAAGAAAAATTTGGTGAAGGACATTCTTTAAGTGGCGTGAAGATTAATCTTGAATTTATTAGCGCTAACCCAACTGGCCCACTGCACCTTGGGCACACTCGCTGGGCAGCAGTCGGTGATGCGCTAGCAAGTGTGTTAGCGGCAGCTGGCGCAGAAGTTACACGCGAGTTTTATATAAACGATCGTGGAAATCAGATGGATTTATTTGGCGCATCAATTCGGGCGGTTGCAATTAATCAAGAGCGACCTGAGGATGGATACCAAGGTGAATATATAAAGGATTTAGCGAAGTTAATTCTTGCTCAACATCCTGAGTTCAAAGAACTTCCCGAGGAGGAAGGAATAGTCGCATTTCGCGAGGCGGGCTATTCACTGCAACTGCAAGAGCAGAAGGATGTACTTGATAATTTTGGAACTCACTTTGATATCTGGTTTTCGGAGCGCTCACTTCATGCTGGAGATGACCTCTCTAAGTCCATTGCAAAATTGAAAACACAAGGCCATGTATTTGAATCAGAGGGAGCAACCTGGTTACGGACAACTGATTTTGGCGATGATAAAGATCGAGTCCTCATTAAATCTGGGGGCGAGTTGACCTATTTCTCTTCTGATACTGCTTATTACATTGATAAGCGGGAGCGCGGATTTGATATCTGTATTTACATGCTCGGCGCCGATCATCACGGTTATGTAGGTCGTTTAAAGGCAACTGCTGCTTGCGCTGGCGATGACCCGGAATACAACATTCATGTATTAATCGGCCAACTCGTGAAAATAATGGAAGGCGGAGTCGAGTTAAAGCTCTCTAAGCGCGCCGGAACCATAATCACGTTAGAAGAACTGGTTGAGAAAGTTGGCGTTGATGCCGCTCGCTACACGCTAATTCGCTATCCGGTAGATACTCCTATGGTGCTAGATATTGATCTGCTTAAACGACGCACTAATGACAATCCGGTCTATTACGTTCAATACGCACATGCGCGAATTGCCGCAGTATTAAGGAATGCGAAGGAATTGGGCGTAGCGGTTGGCATCGATAGTTATGATCCTGAATTGCTCACACACGAAAGAGAACGCGAACTTTTGGGTGGGTTAGCGCAATATCCAGAGATTGTCCGCAGCGCTGCCGAGCTGCGCCAACCCCATCGCATCGCCCGTTTCATTGAGGAATTGGCAACTCTTTATCATGGCTTCTATAGCGATTGTCGAGTGCTACCGATGGGCGAAGAGAAACCCGCTGCAATTCATTCGACTCGCGCGACTTTGTGCGAAGCTACTCGTCAGACAATTTCTAATGGCCTTTCATTACTTGGCGTTAGCGCGCCGGAGCGGATGTAGCGATGGTTTCTATCTTTCCGACCAACGCGAAACGTATCGATGGTGAACTTGAGATTGGTGGCTGCCGAGTTAGCGATATCGCAGCTCGCTATGGAACTCCGATTTTTATTTTAGATGAGAGCGATCTAAAAGTTCGAATTGGAAATTGGAATAGTGAATTTAAGGTTGCATTTGCGCAAAACTCTGGACAGATTTATTACGCGGCAAAATCATTTATCTCCGTTGAAGTTGCAAAGCTAATTAATGAGGCGGGAATCGGCGTTGATGTTTGCACTGGTGGCGAATTAGCTGTTGTTCGGGCGGCAAAGTTTCCCGGTGAGCGGATTGAAATGCATGGAAACAATAAATCAGAACCAGAGATTGCCGCTGCAATAGATTATCGAGTAGGCGTGATTGTTCTAGATTCACTTCAAGAGATTGAACGGGTAGCGCGAATTGCTCATGAGAAAAATCGGGTTCAAGGAGTGATGCTCCGCTTAAACCCAGGCGTTGAAGCGCATACACATGAGTACATTGCCACCGCGCATGAGGATGTGAAATTTGGATTCTCAATTTCAAGTGGGGCGGCTTGGGATGCACTTCTTGCAGTCGTTAAACATGAGAGCCTGCAACTTCTTGGAGCTCATTGCCACATTGGCTCCCAAATCTTCGCCGTTGATGCCTTTAAAGCGAGTGCGCTTCGACTAATTGAGTTTCTTGCCCGATATAAGTCAGAGTTTGGAAATGAACTTGAGAGCTTAAATATTGGTGGCGGCGTTGGTATTGCATACACCGAGAGCGATAAGCCAATGAATGCGAAGGAATTCTTAGCAAACGTTAAAGAGGCAATTAATAGCGAATCTGCTCGCGCCGGAATTATAACGCCAAAGATTTCAATCGAACCAGGTCGCGCATTAATTGGACCATCCATGGTAACCCTTTACACCGTGGGCACAACTAAAGAAGTTCAATTGAAAGATGGCGCAACCCGACTATATGTATCTGTAGATGGCGGAATGAGTGACAACATCCGTACCTCACTTTATGGCGCGGTCTATAGCGCTGAGATTGCAAATAGAGAATCAAATGCAAAGTTGCGTGATTGTCGAATTGTTGGAAAACATTGCGAGACTGGTGACATCGTTATTAATAGCATCAATCTTCCGAGTGATATCGCCCCTGGTGATCTGATTGCAGTTCCGGCGACTGGTGCTTATGGAAGAAGCATGGCAAGTAATTACAACCATGTACCGAGGCCAGGAGTAATCAGCGTGGTTAATGGCACGGCTCGCACCATAATTAGAAGCGAAACCGAGGCCGACCTTCTAGCCTTGGATGTGGTCGAAGCGCCGCAGCGATTGAGTAAAGAGAGTAATTAGCGTGGCGAATGAAGAGTCGGGAGAAGTGAAGTGAGCGCGGCAATAAAAGAAATCGGCGTTGGAATGTTGGGCTGTGGCGTTGTTGGCTCACAGGTTGCCCGACTTCTAACTCAAGATTCCGGTGACTTTGCCGCCCGTGCTGGCGCGAAACTCTCACTCAAGAGAGTCGCAGTCCGTGATTTGAAAGTAAAACGCGAATTTATTGATAATTCCTTACTCACAACTGATGCCGGCGCGCTCGTTGGTGATCCATCAATAAATATTGTGATTGAAGTTATGGGCGGAATTGAGCCGGCCCGAGAATTACTTTTGAAAGCTATAAAGAATAGTAAATCAGTAATCACTGCAAATAAGGCGCTCCTGGCAAAACACGGGGCTGAGTTATTTGAGGCCGCCGATAAGAGTGGTGTTGATCTTTATTACGAAGCAGCTGTTGGCGGCGCGATTCCAATCTTGCGTCCATTGCGCGAATCTATTGTGGGCGATCATGTCCATCGTGTTATGGGAATTGTTAATGGAACTACAAATTACATTCTTACCAAGATGGATGAAGCGGGAAGTGATTTTGCATCGGCGTTAAAGGAAGCCCAGAACTTGGGATTTGCTGAAGCTGACCCAAGCGCCGATGTTGAAGGACTTGATGCTGCTGCTAAAGCGGCGATACTTGCTGGACTTGCCTTCCATACTCGAATCACAATTAACGAAGTAAGTGTTGAAGGAATTACAAAAATCTCAGCTCGGGATATCCAAGTTGCGCGCGATATTGATCATGTAATAAAACTTCTTGCAATCGCAGAGCTAACTGAAAAAGGTGAAGTAAGTGTTCGTGTGCAACCAACGCTTCTGCCACGGCAACATCCGCTAGCTGCGGTAAGAAATGCATTTAACGCGATATTTGTAGAGGCAGAATCTGCAGGAGAGTTAATGTTTTATGGTCGGGGAGCCGGAGGCGCACCTACGGCAAGCGCCGTCTTAGGTGATTTGATTGCAATTGCAAGAAATATGACTAGAGGTGGCCAAGGCCATGGCGAGAGTGATTACGCTGAGTTAAAGCAGGCAGATCGTGGCAGCGTTCATACTCGCTACCTAATTCGCCTTGATGTAAATGATCGACCTGGCGTTCTCGCCTCGGTCGCCCAGATCTTTGCAAGCAATAAAGTCTCAATCGAAACCGTTCGCCAATCAGGGCGCGGTGATTCAGCCGAGTTAATTGTTATGACGCATTCGGCAACTGAGGGTTCATTGAGTGCAACTGTTGGAGCGCTCGCTAAGAGTGATTCAGTCAAGAGCGTTGAGAGCGTGCTTCGAGTCGAAGGTGCGCGCTAAGTGAAGTTATTTGGAAAGAGTTTGGGTAAGCATGGCGCACATCAGTGGCGCGGTGTAATTGAGGAGTATCGCTCACGCCTTCCGGTAACCAATAAGACTCCAGTTGTAACTTTAAATGAAGGTGGCACACCTCTTATATATGCCTGCGTACTTTCAGAGATGTTGGATAACCAAGTCTGGTTGAAATTCGAAGGTGCAAATCCAACTGGCTCTTTCAAAGATCGCGGCATGACTATGGCTATCTCTAAAGCTGCTGAAGTAGGCGCGAAGGCGGTGATCTGCGCTTCTACTGGAAATACAAGTGCTAGCGCTGCTGCCTATGCAACTAGGGCGGGAATGACCCCGGTTGTACTAGTTCCGCAAGGAAAAATTGCAATGGGAAAGTTAGCGCAGGCGATTGCGCACGGTTCAAAACTTCTCCAAGTTGATGGAAATTTCGATGATTGTTTAACGCTTGCGCGGGAACTTTCTGAGAAATACCCAGTCTCTCTAGTTAACTCGGTTAATCCATTTCGTATTGAAGGACAAAAGACAGCATCTTTTGAAGTTATCGATGCACTTGGCTTTGCTCCAGATATTCATGCCCTCCCTGTCGGAAATGCCGGAAACATCACGGCATATTGGAAGGGTTATGTTGAATATGAAAGAGATGGAATGGCAAAAAACAAACCGGCGATGTGGGGATTTCAAGCAGAGGGAGCCGCTCCAATCGTGCGTGGTGAACCAGTAAAAAATCCCGAAACGATTGCAACTGCGATTCGAATCGGTAACCCGGCATCGTGGCAACAAGCGCTGGCAGCTCGAGATGAATCAGGTGGCGTAATAGATATGGTCTCCGATGACGAGATATTGAGCGCCTATCGATTAGTTGCAGCTAAAGAGGGACTTTTTGTTGAACCATCGAGCGCTGCTGGAATAGCGGGCCTAATCAAATACAAGAATGCGAAGAAATTACCGAAGGGCAAACGAATCGTTATTACGGTGACTGGTAACGGGTTAAAGGATGTGCAATGGATCTTAGATGGCGCACCATCTCCAACTGTGATTTCGGTTGATGTAAAGCGCGCCGCTGAAGTGATTGGATTGGCTTAACCATGGCCCGCGGATTTAAAGATCGCTTAACCTACAAAGCAACTCCAATTCAAGTCAGCGTTCCCGCATCGGCCGCAAATCTTGGCCCAGGTTTTGATGCACTCGCACTTGCATGTCAAATTAGAGATATTTATATCGCCCAAATTCTTGATGAAGAGCTCTTTGATGTTGATGTAACGGGTGAAGGCGCCGATGAAATTAGAAAAGATGGCAAACATCTAGTTATAAAAGCGATGATGCGGGGATTTGAATTTATGGGTGGTAAACCGCGCGGCATCGCACTTCGTGCGCTTAATGAGATCCCACACGGACGTGGACTTGGCTCTTCTGCTGCCGCAATTGTTGGCGGCTTGAATCTGGCTCGAAACTTAGTTTTATCTGGCTCATCTCTTATGACCGATGATGATCTGATTGCACTTGCGACCGATCTTGAGGGGCACCCCGATAATGTCGCTGCTGCAGCACTTGGCGGCGCAACAATTTCTTGGATGGAAACTCGAGTCGGAGTACCAACCGGATGCGCCGTACGGCTTAGTGTCGACCAATCCATTCGCGCTCTACTTCTTATTCCAAATACCCAACTCTCAACTGGCAAAGCACGGAAGATGTTGCCTGAGAGCGTTCCACATAAAGATGCAGCAATAAATGCCGGTCGCGCCGCGCTCTTAGTTCATGCCCTTACAACCCGTCCGGATTTACTTTTTGCGGCAACTGAGGATCATTTACATCAGAGCTATCGCCGGGAGGGAATGCCTAAATCGGTAGATCTAGTAAATAAATTGAGGGCAGCTGGGGTAGCTGCGATGATTTCGGGAGCCGGACCATCAGTCTTGGTCCTTCATAACAGCACGACCGCTGAACATGATGACATTGTTAAGAGCGCGGGGGATTCCTTTCGGGCCCTTGATGTGGAGCTTTCACCTATGGGGGCTGAAGTCTCAAACGCGTAAATCGACCCGATTTGTGGCATCGCTAGCCCCCTGATACATTTCTCAT
>VGAG01000028.1 GCA_016870835.1 Actinomycetota bacterium
GACTTTCTGATATTGGTCACGCAATCGAAAAGTATGTTAACTCCCAAGGTAGCTACGGAATTCTGCGCGAATATGGTGGACATGGAATCGGAACTGCGATGCATATGGAGCCACACATTTTGAATTATGGAAAGCCAGGCAACGGCCCAAAGATTGAAGCCGGAATGGTCTTTGCGATTGAGCCAATGATCACTATGGGTTCTGAACGAACTCGAGTGCTAGAAGATAATTGGACCGTTGTAACTGTTGATAAGTCTCGGGGCTCGCACTTTGAGAATTCTTACTGCATCGCACCCGATGGAAAGCCCTTTGTTCTTACTGAGGAAGATGGCGGAAAGGCCAACTTGGCGAGATTTGGCATAGAAGTTTCAACGGCTCTCTCCTAGATTCCGACAATGAGCCAATTAGAGCAGCGCGAAAAAAGAGCCCGAATATCAGCTCTTTTAAAGGCCAAAGACCTCGATGCTGTCGTTCTTCGCAAAGGCGCAAATGTCGCTTGGATAACTGGCGGCCGTGCACATATACCGACCACTCTTGAGCTTTCTTGCATGGATGTGATTGTTTATCAGGATCGAATTATTGTGGTCACAAATAAAATCGAAGCCCCAAGGCTAAAAGAAGAAGAGTTAACCGGCGATGAGGAAGTTCTAATTGTGAATTGGTTTGAGGGTCGAGATGCCTTACTACCAAAGGGAAGCAAAATTGGAACTGATGGAGCTGATGCCGAACGTATAAATCTCGCAAACGAAATTGAAGAGCTGCGCCGCAACTTAAATGAGTATGAAGTCAATCGATTAAAGGAGATTGGGAGCGATGCAACTTCAGCTTTAGAAGAAGCGATGCTAGATATCGATTCAGAGATGAGTGAAGTTGAAGTTGCTGGTGAGATTGCAGAAGAATTGTGGGAGCGAAATCTTGAGCCGGTAGTTCTATTAGTGGCCGGCAAAGAGCGAATGAATAAATTTCGTCATCCTCTCCCAACACAAATCGCGGTGGGCGATATGGCGATGGGTGTAATCTGTGCAAGAAGAAAAGGTCTTATTGCTAGCGTCACTCGAATAGTAAGTTTCTCTGCTCTCAATAGCGAATTAGACGACGCTTATCGAAGACTCTTAAATGTGGAAGCGGAATTCTTGAATTCGACTAAGCCAGGTGTAAAACTTTCTGATGCGTTTAAAGCTGGACAGGCAGAATATCTAAGGCAAGGTTTTGAGAGAGAAGAGTGGACCAAGCATCACCAAGGCGGATTCACTGGATATCTGCCAAGAGATTTCCCCGCTCACGAGAAAACTTCACAATTAATATCTTCGAGAAATGCGATCGCCTGGAATCCCAGTGCAATGGGGTTGAAGGTTGAGGACACCCTTGTCACCAATAATGAAGGTTTTGAATTTGTAACCGGTAGCCCGGACTGGCCGGCGATAGAAGTCGCAGGTCGAAGCCGCCCCGGGATAGCAATCTGCTGAGGTTGAGCGTAAAACGGCTTCTCCGAATCGTTATCTAACCCTCATTGACCTACCAGAGGCGAGCGAGAAGACTCGGAAGTGGTCAGACCTCTTAGCTAAGGAGTCTTAATGGTTCGGTACGGCGTGATTGGCGTGGGCGCCATGGGCCGTGAACATATCGAGAACCTAAAACACATTCCGGGAACTTCGGTAACCGCAATTAGTGATCCATTCCCAGAATCACTCGAGCGGGCTAAAGGCGTAGTAGCTGGTGAGGTAAAGAGTTTTTCAAATCACAATGATCTTCTTAATTCTGGATTAGTTGATGCAGTAATTATCGCGACACCTAATTACACACATGTGGATGTATTGAGAGATACCCTTGCAACTTCTCTTCACGTATTTATCGAAAAGCCGCTCTGCACGACAATTGAAGATTGTCTCTCGGTAATTAATTGGTCAAAGGGTAGAACTGGAATTGTCTGGATGGGACTCGAGTATCGATACATGCCCCCAGTCGCTGAGTTAATCCGAATTGTCCACGGAGGTGGAGTAGGCGAAGTTCACCAAGTAACAATTAGAGAGCACCGTGAACCTTTCTATCCGAAAGTTGGAGATTGGAATCGCTTTCGATCTAAAACTGGTGGAACTCTTGTAGAAAAATGCTGCCACTATTTCAATCTAATGGATCATATTTCGGGGGAGACCCCAGTTCGAGTTTTTGCATCTGGGGGCCAGCGCGTTAATTTCTTAGATGAAGTTTATGATGGCAAAACTTCTGACATGCTAGATAGCGCTTATGTAATTCTTGAATATGCAAGTGGCAAGAGAGCAATGCTTGATCTCTGTATGTTCGCAGAGAACACTGTTGATAAAGAATATATCTCTGTAACTGGCAGCGAAGGCAAAGTTGAATCATTTCTTCCCTCTCTTGAGGTTAGGTATGGAAAGCGGGCATCGGTTGGAAACTTCAAAGAGTGGACTTATGCCGCTCGTCAGACTAAGGATTTAGAGATTAAGAAAGTTTGGGACGATTCAATTGAGTATTTAGGCGGTCACTACGGTGCTTCATACTTAGAACATAAGAAGTTTCACAGCGCCATTCTTGAGGGCAAAAAGCCTGATGTGACGCTGGAAGAAGGGCTTCGTAGCGTGGCTGTTGGACTTGCAGCGCATAAGAGCATTGATGAGGCTCGCCCGGTTTTAATGAGTGAAGTTCTGCCTGCGGGGTGGAATTAATGAGTAGCTGCACCTTGATTGCACTTGCTCGCCCTACCTTCCAAGTAGATGCGGCCCAAAAATTCTTTGATGAAGCGCGCGCTTTAATTGAAAGCCTGGGAGTCACGGTTAACGGCCCAAATAATCTTGTGATGACTCCTGAAGATACGCAAGCTGCTAAAGACTCAATGAAGAGCGATGAGAGTCTCTACATTCTTCTAAACGCATCTTTCTCTGATGCCTCACCAGCCGTATCACTTCTATCTGGCGTAAGCGGAAATGTCTTGCTCTGGTCGGTACGTGAATTTGGAAATGTTGGAGACCGACTCTTGCTAAATTCGATGTGCGGATCAAATCTTGCATCTCATGCTCTAAGGACTGCTGGAAAAAGTTCGGTACATATTCATGGAAATCCCGACGAAGTTAACATTAAAGAGTCGCTTCGTTCTGCAATATTAGGAGCGATGCCAACTATTGGGCAACCGCCTTTAGTTGAAGGTGCGCTTGCGGATTCCACAAAAGTGGATGAGGCGCTGGCATCACTAAAGGGAAAGAAAGTTGGAGCGATTGGTGATGCACCAGCTGGTTTTACTCCATGTAATTATGACGCTCAGAAATTGAAAGAGTACTTTGGACTTGAAGTAGTTAATAAATCAATTCCAGAAATCTTTGCTGATATCGCTGCAGTTTCATTAGATGAGGAGAGCGCTGAATATAGAAGTGCGTGCGAAGCACAGCCTTCGCTAACCTCAGTCCCAGAAAAGGAAGCGCGAGTTAATGCCAGCACTCGGGTTGCGCTAAGAGATTGGATTAGTGCGAATGGGCTCTCGGCGATTGCGATGCGCTGTTGGCCTGACTTCGCCGTTGATTTAGGCGCATGTCCTTGTGGTGCGATGGGCAGAACCGCGACGAGTGGTACCCCAGCTGCATGTGAGCGAGATGTATATGGAGCAGTAACTATGCTGCTTTTGGAGGCTTTCGGCTCGGGTACGAACTACCTGGTCGATACCGTCGATCTCGACGAGAAGGAGGGCATCATTCGGATTTGGCATTGTGGCTCAGCTTCCACTGAACTCGCAGTCGACCCGAAGAATGCGACGCAGTACATACACTGCAATAGAAAGCTAGGTGTGGCCGGTAACTTCCCATTGAAGACCGGTCCGGTTGTTCTTGTGAGGCTGGATTCCGATATCGATCCAGCAAACAAGAGCAATCTCCGATTGGTAATGACTAGTGGTGAATCACTATCGGCCCCTAATCGGTTCCAAGGTAATACCGCTACAGTGCGGACAAACGCTCCAGCGAGACAGCTGGTGAATGGGTTAATCCAGAATGGATTTCCTCATCACACTGTTGTTTCTTGGCGCGATATCCGACCTGAAGTACGAAGGATGGCGGAACGGCTCGCCATTCCGCTAACCGAGTGGTAATCAAATGATTCACCACCCCTCAAATAAGGAGAAAGAATGAAAGTAAGCAAGAGCACGAAAGTGCTCAAATTGCTGGTTGTTGGTGCGTTTGCACTCTCAGCCACAACCGTTCCAATTTCGGGTGCAATTGCCAACACCCCGAATCTTGGAGCGAAATGTACAGATGAAGGTGTCAATACCGGCACCACATCTCGTTCGCTAGTCTGCGTGAAAACTGGTGCAGGCGAACTCCGCTGGGCTCGTGTTAAGTTGAGCTCAAGCGGTCAAAGTCCAGTCTCAGCATCACGCGCTCCATCTGGATCAATTGAGTTTCATCACTGGCGTGGTGAAGATAGAACCGTATTTGATTCCATCATCGCAAAGTTTGAAGCTGCAAACCCAGGTGTCAAAGTCACCCAGGTAATTAAGGATTCAACTTCATACCAAGCAACCGCACTAACAACTATCCGTAGTAATCCAAAGGCAGCTGTTTTCACTACCTTCCGTGGGGGTCAGTTCAATGACTTCTTCAAAGCGAATATGGTCGTTGACATCAGCAGCCAGCGCTTTGTAAAGAACAACGTTATCCAGAGCGCGCTTGCTCCAGCAACAGTTGCGGGTAAGGTTTACGGGATTCCTTATCAATCACTCTTCAATAATCCGCTCTATAACGCGGATATGTTTGCTAAGAGGGGCTGGAAGGTTCCAAAGAACTGGACCCAACTCCTTGAATTCTGTAAGACCGCAAAATCTGCTGGAATTATTCCTATGGCTTGGCCAGCAGGCACCCGTGGTAACGCAGGTCAGATCCTAAATTCCTTCTTAATGAACTCAGCTCCTGATCTAGCAACAATAGAGCAGCGAGTTGTTGATATTGAGTCAGGCAAGGCAGATCTCAACTCCGCTTGGTTTAAGGACATGGCAAGTAAGTACAAGCAGATGAATGATGCTGGCTGCTTCCCCAATAACGTAACTGGCTATAACGATTCAGTCGCTCCAGTTGACTTTGCGACTGGCAAGGCAGCGATATACCCAACAGGCTCATTCGGTATCAGCTCGGTGACTAAAGCAAATCCCGATATGAAGGGCAAGATCAAGATGTTTGGAATGATTACAACTGACGATAAACCGCTGTATGAAGGAATTACTAACAACACCTTTATCTTGAGCGTCAATCCGAAGTCAAATTCGCGCGATCAACAGATTGCGCGAGCCTTTATTTCGTTCCTTGCGCAATCAAATATTGCCCAAGAGTATGCAATTGGAACATCGCAGCACACTTCCATTGTAAACGTTGATTACTCGGCCAATGTTGATTTACTCAACGTTTCTGACATCATGGGGAAGAAGTTGCTTCTTGCTCCACGCTTCTTGTTCCTCAACGTTGCCCAGGTCCGCGATCCAATGGAAGATGCATTGATCGCAATCGGCGGTGGCGCTGATGTAAACAAGACACTTACAGATACCTCTGCCAAGATCAAGCAGAATCTAGGCAAGTAAGCCATTAGCAATAACACCAACCAGAGCGTCCTTGCTGCCCAAAGCAGCAAGGACGCCACTGGCGTGCGCAAACCTAAGAATGTGATTCGAAAGGGAGAATCAAAAATTCTCCTGCTGATGGCACTTCCAGCCTTTGCAATATACGCCGTTCTATATCTATATCCCGCGCTCTCAAACCTTCTCTGGGCTACTCGAAGGTGGGATGGAAACCCGGAGTCCGAACCAGAAGCAGTTGGATTCCGTAACTTCACATACATGTTTACCAATGATGATGTCTTCATCCAATCTCTTGGTAACAACTTCCGCTTCATGATCCTTGTGGTCATATTTCAGACCGGCTTCTCACTGCTCTTTGCTACTTATCTGACGAAGAACACCCGCACCACAATATTTTTAAGGACTCTCTACTTCTTTCCCACAATTCTCTCTTCGGTCTCAGTCGGACTTATCTGGCTAGCTCTTTATGATCCGAACTACGGCTTCATCAACGCCTCTCTCAATGCGCTTGGCTTTGAATCTCTTGCGCTTAATTGGCTAGGAGACTCTCGTTATGCCCTTTATGCGTTAGCTGTAACCCAAGTTTGGTTTCACACCGGACAGATGATGGTTATTTATGTCGCTGGACTTCAGCAAATTCCACAAGAACTATATGAGGCAGCTCAAGTTGATGGCGCAAGTAAATGGCAACAATTCAAGCACGTAAGCTGGCCGATGGCGTTACCTACAACAGCAGTTGTAGTTGCCTACACAACTATCCAAACTTTCCGAGCTTTTGATCTTGTATATACGATGACAAATGGTGGCCCCTTAAACTCAACTGAGATTCTCGTTACTCTCATCTATAGAAATGCCTTCTTTGGCTACCAGTACGGATATGCCGCAGCCCAAACTGTTGTTCTCGTAGTTGTGGTGCTCTCACTCACTTGGTTGCAACGACGCACGCTCCGTCTTGATTATGGGGCGAAGTGATGATTTATAAGACAATTAAGGGCTTTCTACTCTCTGTCTTTGCATTAGCAATCATCATCCCGTGCTCAATTGTGATTATGGGCGCATTTAAAACAGATCTAAAAATTATCTCTGAACCCTTAGCACTTCCAGAGAGCTGGAACTTTGATAACTTCAAACGTTTAGTTGATTCTGGTTCGGTTTATACCCCGGCAAAGAACAGCATAATTGTTGCTTTCTTCTCCGTATTCATCACCCTATTTCTGGCGAGCTTGGCTGCATTTGCTATCGCACGTTTGATTACGGTGACCGGAAAAGTTCTTTTTGTTCTCTTCTCTGTGGGGCTAGCAATCCCAGGCCAGGTCAACATCATTCCAATCTATTTGCTCTTCGTTGACTTGGGCCTTACTAATTCACTCACAGGTCTTGTGCTTGTAAATATTGCCCTTACTTTGCCGATTTCTATCTTCATAATGAGTGCATTCTTTAGGGATTTGCCTAAAGAGATGTTTGAAGTTGCCGGAATAGATGGCGCAGGTCCATGGCGCGTTTATCGTTCAATCGCACTTCCTTTATCTCGTCCAGCTATTGGTGCAACCGGAATCTTTCTCTTTGTAATCTGTTGGAACGATCTTCTCTATCCGTTGATGTTGATTACGCGCGAAGATAAGAAAACTCTGCCATTGACTCTAATTGATTTCCGCGGTGAGTACTTGACGGAATACAGCATGATCTTTACCGCAATCTTGGTTGCATCACTGCCAATGATCATTATGTATATCGCCTTCCAGCGTTCATTTATCGCCGGCTTAACCCAAGGAGCAGTTAAGGGCTGATGAATCCACCGCTACTCAAGTCTGCCCCGCGTTCGGCTAATCAAGCGCGCTTGCTTCTTGATTACATTGAGCGAGAGCACCTTGCACCCGGCGATCGACTTGCCCCAGAGCGAGAACTAGCAAAAAAGCTTGGTATTAGCCGGCCTTCGCTACGTGAAGCGATTCAGGTGCTGCAAACCCAAGGACGGCTTTTGGTACGTCACGGAATTGGGGTTTTTCTCTTGGAGCATCAAGAACCTCATCACTCAATCGAAGAATTGTTTGAGATGCGTGAGATTTTAGAGGCGCCAGCCGTTGAGTGGGCAGCAGAACGAAGGAGTGAAGCGCAATTAGTGGAGATAAAGCGTGCGGCAGAGGCGCTGCGCGTTGCAGTCGCTGATAAGCCAATTGACTTCGAAAGAGTTCGTTTACTCGATATGAACTTTCACTTAACGATAGTAAAAAGTGCTGAGAATCAATTCTTAAATCAAACTCTCGGAACACTGCAGGAAATTATGTTCCGTTCGATGGATAACACCTTGAAGTTACCCGGGCGACTCGAGGCTTCAGAGCACGAACATGGAGTGATTGTTGATGCAATTGAGAAGCGAGATGCCCTAACTGCAAGATTGATGATTATCCAACATATTCATAATGCACGTGACGCTTGGATTAAGTATTCAAAGAAAGCTGAAGCTTGATGGCTAAAGTTCTCGCCGTCGGTGTAGCGACGCTTGATCGGATTGTTCTAGTTGAACGCTATCCAGATGCAAATGAGCGAGTAGTTGCTAAGGAAACAATCCAAGGTTTTGGCGGACCAGCTGCAACCGCAGCCGTCACTATGGCGCGACTTGGCGTAGATGTTTCACTCTCATGCGTAATTGGCGATGATGAAGCGGGACGGAAGATTTTCGATAACTTGAAGAGCGAAGGAGTTGATACTCGCAATGTTGAGATTCGCCCTGATATCAAAACTGCAATTGGAACTATAGTTGTCTCAGAAGCAACTCAAAGTAGAGCAATCATGGTGCAACCACATTCTGAAGTGGGCGAAAAGCCGGCCAATATTGGCGAATATAGTTGGATACATGTTGATCAACTTGGAATGAGCGCTTTGAAGACCTGGGGAATAAAGCGTGGCGGAAGTTCTAAGTTATCTATTGATATTGGTTATAAGTATCCTGGTTTAAAGTCATCAGATTACGATCTCTATGCGCCATCAGAAAATATAACTACCGATGTATCAACGGCTGTAGCGGATAAGAATTTAGTTGTTATCTCAAAGGGCAGCGAAGGAAGTATCTATAGCGATGGATTAGATTCTGGAGAAGTTGCTGCTCTAAAAAGTGAGACTGTTTCAACTCTAGGTGCCGGTGATGTCTTTCATGGCGCGCTAGTAGCAGCTCAAGTTTGGGGCAAGTCACCAAGAGAGAGCGTTGAAATTGCAAATGTGGTCGCGGGACTTTCTTGCCGCGCCCTAGATGGACAAAGTGGAATTCCTACCAAGGCCGAGCTCGATGCATATTTTGCAGGAGCGCGCAGTTGATGGGGATGTCTTCAGTAATCGAGCGAGAAGGGAAATAGTGATGGCAAAAGTGCCTGATTTCCTCCTTCACCATGATGGCGACTCGGTCGCGGTTGCAAATGATGATTTGCAGCCGGGAACGCTTCAAGGGCTATCAGTGAAAGAGCAGACCCAGCACACCGCACTCCTAAATCATGCAATTCCATTAGGACATAAGTTTGCATTGAAGGATCATGCAGAGGGTGAAGCAATTATTAAGTACGGAATTAAGGTCGGCATCGCATCACAGCCGATCAAAAAAGGTGATTACGTCCACACACACAATATGAGGAGTTATCGATGGGAAGCAAGCCGCGCCTAACCGGATATCGTCGACCAGATGGATCGATGGGTATCCGTAATCATGTAATTATCTTGCCGGTTGATGACCTATCTAACGCCGCTGCCGAAGCAGTTGCAAAGGTTGTGCCTGGAACGTTGGCACTTCCTCATGGATATGGGCGACTTCAATTTGGTGAAGATTTAGAGCTAACTTTTAGAACACTTATTGGCACGGGTTTAAATGGCAATGTCGCAGCAGTCGTTGTTATTGGTATTGAGCCAAAGTGGACTGAGCGGGTTGCTGCTGGGATTGCAAAATCTGGCAAGCCGGTAGCCTCCTTCTCAATTGAAGGGAAAGGTGATCTGCAAGTTATTGCTGATGCATCTCGTGTTGCCCAAATCTTCCTTCAAGATGCATCTGAGATTACGCGCGAAGTTGCAACTGCAGGCGACTTAATTATGTCAATCAAGTGCGGCGAATCAGATACCACTTCAGGTTTAGGTTCCTGCCCAACTACTTCACAAGCGGTTGATCGCTGGGTCGCAGCTGGTGGAACAGTTTTCTTTGGTGAGACCTCCGAGTTAACTGGTGGCGAGCATCTAATTGCCGAGCGCTGTATTGACGATGCTTGTCG
>VGAG01000029.1 GCA_016870835.1 Actinomycetota bacterium
GGTGGCACTTCGAAGGCAACATCGCCCCGGGCTGGAAATGTCCCAAGATGTTAAAGGATGCTAGTGCTCTGATTGGAAAATAGCGGCGCCACCTACATGGCCAATCGAGCAACCCGGTGATTAAGAGTTAGCGGACTACCACCAAACCGCAATCGCGATGTTTGCTAGAGCGAGAACGGCAATAGTCCACCAAATCACGGGCGAAACAGATTCCTTTTTCTTGTAGCGGAAACCAAGGATGAGGATTGTGGCGGCGAAGAGGGTTTTGATTGTGATATTGGCGTTGTCGACGTTGGCCCATTTGACGGGGTCTTGGGAGTTGAGGCCGTAGCGGATGCCGACGAGGGCGATTCCGGAGAGGAAGGCGAGGAGGGCGGAGTGGGTGATGCCCGGGGAGAGCTTTTTGCGCGAGGCGAGGAGGCTGATGAGGATTCCAGCCATACCTATTAAGTGGAGGGCTAAGAGGATATTGCGGGCTAGTTCCATATTTTGATTCTAAACCTATACCTATTTGTTATGCGCAGTTCATCGCTTTTGGGGTGGGGCGGGCGTAGGTTGGGGGGTAACTGGCCCAGGGTGGGTCCAGAGAATAGGAAGTTCGATGTCGAACGAAGTCAAAGAGAACGGCGTATCGCGACGCACGGTTCTCAAAGGCGCAGCTATCGGCGGTGCTGGTCTACTTGGTGGAGGAACACTCCTTTCAAGTTGCGGCAGCGACGAGGCAAGCGGTCCAGTTAAGTTCACAGCACGTACCAACAATGAAACTGGTCTGAAGATTGCGCAAGCGCTCGCCGATGCTTACAAAGCAGAGACGGGCATTGATGTAACGATGCAGGGCTCGGGAGATACAAATGCATTCCAAGATGGAATCTCACAGTATCTACAAGGAACACCTGATGACGCATTCCAATGGATGGCGGGATTCCGTACAAATTTCCGTGCTGATCAAGGATTGCTAGTTGACCTCTCTGAGAATATTGCAAACCTTGGAGATCAAATGCCGGCAGGATTTGTCAGTGGTGCAACTAACCCGTCTGACGGCAAGCAATACATAATTCCAACAACTTGGTATCCGTGGGGCTTGCACTATCGCAAGTCGACAATGAAGGAGATTGGTCTGGACCCAGAGGGCTTGTATAACCTTGATGACTTTATGAAGTTGCTCGAGGGAACCAAGAAGAAGGGCCTAATCGGCTACGCACTTGGTGACAAGGGTGGCTGGGAAGCGATGGGAACATTCTCCATCCTTAATGTCCGCTTAAATGGTTATAAATACCACATTGACCTTCTAAACGGCCGTGCAAAGTGGACTGATCAGAAAACGATCGATGTGTTCAACCAGTTTGCTGCAATGATTCCGTACATGAACGACAACGTACTCGATATCTCATGGGAGGGTATGCGTGATCTTCTACTACAGAAGAAGTGCGGTGCGATCCTGATGGGTTCATGGTGGGCGAATGACTTCAAAGCTAAATCACAGGAAGATTATGACGACCTATGGATCGTCCCCTTCCCCGAAATAAATCCAGAGTTTGCACGAGACACCATCGACGCGCCTGTTGACGGTGTTTGTGCCGCTGCAAATAGTGGCAACCCAGCTGGGGGAGCCGCGTTTGCCGAATGGTGTGGAAGTGAGGCAGGCATGTTGGCTGCGCAGGCTGCTGGCGATACTTCTCTATACGCAAACTCACGTCTGGACTCATCGGGATATGATGCGTTTAATAAACAAAAACTTGCGGTTATTGGCGAAGCCAAGAACGTCATGAACTTCCTTGACCGCGATTGTCGGAATGACTTTGCGGGTCCAATTGTCGGTGTTCAGATTCAGAACTTCCTTAAGAATCCAAAGGACATCAACAAGATCTGCGAAGAGACTCAAGCAGCATGGGATGCCCTACCTCCACTAGCGTAGAAATTTAGTGGCTTGAAGGTATCTCTGCGATAATGTAGCTGTATGTCCCAGTCGGCGACGAAGATAAGAACTCGTCGCCGACGGGCTTTTACCCGTAAAGATATATTTACGCTTTCGTTATTTCTTGGCGTTCCAACTTTCTTACATCTCTTCTGGGTTTGGATTCCGGCGCTTGCGACTATTGGTCTTTCATTTACTTATTGGAATGGAGTACATCTTTCAGATATCAAGTGGGCTGGGCTTGCTAACTACAACACAGTCTTCACCGCCTCACCCCAATTCTATGACGCCCTTCTGAATAATGCGTATTGGTTGCTATGGTTTACTTTCATTGCGACGCCACTTGGAGTTTTGCTTGCTTACCAAGTTGATCGAGCGATCCGCGGCCATAAGGTCTATGAGAGCGTTTATTACATCCCAGTAGTTTTATCACTTGCAATTATTGGAATTATCTGGCGATTTATGCTTGGACCAGCTGGTCTAGTACAAGTTTTGCTGGGCAATCCTGGCATTGAGGATGCTATCCCAATCTTTGGTAATTATTCGATCAATACTTATGTCATTTTAAGTATCGCCTCTTGGCGCCATATTGGTTATATCATGCTACTTTATTTAGCGGGGCTGAAATCTGTCGATGCCTCATTACGCGAGGCGGCAGTAATTGATGGGGCGACAGAGTGGCAAACCTTTAGGAAGATCGTGCTTCCCGCTATGGCTCCGGTCAATACGATCATCATTGTTATTACTGTGATTGAGTCACTTCGAGCTTTTGATCTAATTTATATTCTTTATGGGACCTCCACGGGTTGGCCAATTTTGGGAATGTTGGTCTTTGTAAATATATATGGACAGGCTGCTTCGATGCTGGGGGCAGCGTATGCCGTGATTCTATTCTTGTTGAGCATCATTCCGATTGTCTTCTACCTCCGAACGGTGTTTAAGGAGGATATAAAGTGAGTGGGATCGTTAAAGATAAGAAGTACCGCAATCGCCAAAAAATAAAGGACGCGTTCATCTCTTCCTTCATAGGACTTTTCGCGATTGTGTGGATGGTGCCGATTCTTTGGACATTTTGGACCTCACTTCGACCTTACGATGACATTATCCAGAAGGGTGTCTTCTCTCGTCCGGATACCCTGAATCTAAAAAACTATGCTGACGCTTATCGTTTGATGAACATTTGGGAGTACCTCTCTAACTCCTTTATTGTGGCCATTCCCGCAGTATTCCTAACATTATTCTTTGGATCGCTGCTTGCCTTTGTGGTTACGCGGTACTCCTTTAAGTTCAACCTTTATTTGTTGTTGCTCTTTACCGCGGGTAATTTGCTTCCTGTCCAGCTTGTCTATGCGCCACTATTTAAGATGTATATCTGGGTCGGAGATTTAGTTGGGAACCGAAATATTCTCTATGACAGCTATCTGGGCGTGATTCTAATTCACGTTGCTCTCCAGGTTGGTTTTGCTACCTTCGTTATGTCCTCTTATATGAAGACGATTCCGAAGGAGATTTCCGAATCGGCGATGGTGGATGGGGCATCGGTATTTAGGCACTACTGGAATGTTATTTTGCCGTTGTTGCGGCCGCCTCTAGCAGCGCTTTCGGTCTTGATGACAACCTGGATTTACAACGAGTTTTTCTGGGCGATCGTGTTAATAAAAAGTGATAACAAACGTCCGATCACTTCAGCTCTTGGGCGACTGCAGGGAGAGTTCGTCACAGATTTCAACTTGTTGGCAGCGGGTGCGATTATGGCGGCGCTACCTACTTTGATTATCTTCTTTGTATTAAAGCGCCAGTTCGTCTCAGGTTTGACGCTCGGTTCAACAAAGGGTTAGACGATTCGAAAGTTAATCATCGACACCGATATTGGTAGCGATGTTGATGATGCTATGGCGCTGAGTGCGCTTGATTTGCTAAGTAAATTTGAGTTACTTGGGGTTACTTGTGTTTATGGTGATGTTGAGTTGCGCGCAAAGATTGCGCTTAGTTATTTAGGGAGCAAAGTCCCGGTCTATAAAGGCGAGGCGCTCCCTTTATCGGGGGGCGAACCTTGGCATTCGGGGCTAGAGGGAAGTTTGCTGGGGGATTTGAGCGGGTATCGCGCTTTGGATGGTGGAGTTGATTTTCTCTCACGCGCGGTTTCGCAGTTTTCGGGTGAGGTTGAGATTCTTGCAATTGGTCCGCTAACGAATATTGCGGTCGCGATCAGTCAAGATCCGAGTTGGGCTGGGAAAGTTAAGTGTTTATATGTGATGGGTGGGGATTTTGTGCGTGAGTTTGCCGAACATAATTTTAAGTCGGATATAAAGGCAGCTCAAATTGTATTTAGTGCTGGGATAAGAATTAATGTGATGCCACTTAACATCACGCGCCAAGTTGCAATTGAGATAGCGGCATTTGATTTTCTCGGGCAATCTTCGCTTGGAAAAGAGATTAAGCAGTGGGCGGAGCACAAATCACTTGCTTTTAATAACCCGCATGATTTGATGGCGCTTTTGATGGCGAGTGAGCCTTCATTATTTACATTTAGCGGCGAAGGTGTTGTAAGTGTTAGTTATACGGGGATGAGTAAACATCGCGTAGAAGTGGGCGGAAAACAGCGGGTAGCCACCGGTCTTGATGTTGAGCGAGTAAGGCAACGAGTGCTTGAGGTGCTCCAAGGCGATAAGAGATAGTCTCGCCGCCATGAAAGCAATTTATATAACTGAGTTCGGTGGGCCGGAAGTAATGAAGTACGTCGATCTGCCCGAACCCGTTGCAACGGGTAGCCAAGTTGTTTTGGATGTGAGTGCGATTGGAATTAATTACGCAGATACTCACCAAGTTGAGAACTCTTATCTATCCTCACAGAAATTGCCATTAATCCCAGGCATGGAAGTTGTCGGCAAGATGCCAGACGGAACTCGGGTGTTGGCGCTCGCTTCAACCGGGGGATATTGCGAAAAGACTTTAGTAAATCCAAAGACTGTGATTCCACTTCCTGAAGCGGTTAGCGATGGCGCAGCGCTTTCGATGATGGTGCAAGGAACGACGGCTTACATGATTTTGAAAACTATGGGACATGTGAAGGCGGGCGAGAGCGTTGTTGTACATGCTGGTGCCGGCGGAGTTGGGTCGATTGCAATTCAACTTGCGAAGTTGTGGGGCGCGTATGTAATCGCAGTAACTTCATCGGAAGAGAAGAAGAAGTTGTGTAAAGAACTGGGGGCAGATGTTGTTGTCGATGCCGGGGAAGCGGATTTAAAGGCGGCGTTGATTGCGGCCAATAATGGCAAGCCAGTTGATTTAGTTTTAGAGATGGTGGGCGGAACTACATTTGATCAATCGCTAGAAGCTTTGGCGCCTTTTGGTCGGATCATTTTCTACGGAATGGCTTCGCGTAAACCGCCGAAAGCTTTGCAACCTGGTGCGTTAATGACAAAATCACAGACGCTAAGTGGATTTTGGTTGGTAAATGCGCTTGCAAATAAAGAGTTGATGGCAGAAGTTTTCATGGATCTATTTGGAATGATAATTAGTGGAAAATTGAAACCGATTGTTGGAGCGACATATCCATTGTCAGAGGCAGCAAATGCGCATCGAGATATGTTGGCGCGCAAAACAGTGGGCAAAATCGTGCTGGACCCAACGAAGTAAAAATCAGGTATTCTTCAGCCCGCTTTTCTTTTGCCCCCCTAGCTCAGTCGGTAGAGCGTTTCCATGGTAAGGAAAAGGTCATCGGTTCGATTCCGATGGGGGGCTCGCAAGACTTGGCGGGGTAGCTCAGCCTGGTAGAGCAAGCGGCTCATAATCGCTGTGTCGTGGGTTCAAATCCCGCCTCCGCTACCAAGTCTCTTGCTCGTTTTTGCAGGACCTATCGTCGATAGGTATCCTCACAACCTTGTGCGTTGCAGTTCCAAAAAGATTGTAAGTGAGGAGTCACCATGGCCAGCAAGAGCGCGGATGTCCGCCCAAAAATCACTATGGCATGCGTTAACTGCAAAGAGCGCAATTACATAACTCGGAAGAATCGCCGCAACGATCCAGATCGTATGGAGCTTAAGAAGTTCTGCCCACGTTGCAAGGCTTCAACTCTTCACCGCGAAACCCGCTAACTAGTCGCCAGCCATGGCTGGATCAATCCGAATCTGTCTCATCGCAGACGGTTTCTTTGGTGATTTCGGCAATTGTGTAGATTCAATTAAGAAATTTACGGATACGCCAATCTCAGTATTTGCATCTGGAAAAGAAAATAAAGAAGCCGAGGAGCGATTCGGTGCGACCTGGCAGAAGAACAAGTTGGGTTGGGGACACTCAGTAAATTACTTTTTAAAGAGCGTTCAAGAGCGTTACATCGTAATCATGGATCCATCTACGAATTTCTTGGGCGATGCGATTACTCCAACACTTGAGAAACTTGAAGATGGTTTTGAAGGAGTCGGGTGGCGCGGCGGGTTAATAAATATTGATGATGGCTGGCGCAGCGTTGATGATCGTGGCGTTGGTGAGGTCGATGTAATTTTTAGCTACTTCTTTGCCTTCAATCGTGAGTTTGCTCTAAGAGCAGGAGGTGCAAATCCTTCAGCCACCTACTATCGAAATGCGGATATTGAACTCTCACTTGCCCTTCGTGCATTAGGTGGAAAGTTGTGGCAGTTAGACCTCCCACTCGAACAGGGGCGCCATCATGGATATCACGATGTTGATCCTGAGTACCGCGAGAAGAAGTCAAAGGAGAATTACAACCGAATCCTTGAGAAGTATCGCGGTCGAACCGAGATATTGAGCCCACGGAGATAGCCTTTACTCATGTCTGAATCATTACGCGATTACACGAGCCTCCATCTTGGTGGGCCTGCGAAGCGATTCATTCATGCCAAGAGTGAAGAAGAATTAGTTGCAGCGGTTAAAGAAGCGGATGAAACTGGTGAGAAGCTTTTGATTATTGGTGGCGGATCAAATGTTCTGATTGGTGATGAGGGTTTTGATGGAACCGTTGTTCGGGTTGAAACTAAAGGAAATAATTATCACGTTGATGCTTGCAGCGGGGGAATGATTACGGTTGCAGCAGGTGAGGATTGGGATGAGTTTGTTGAGTGGATTTTAGGGAAGGGATTTGTAGGGCTAGAGACGCTCTCTGGAATTCCCGGCACAGTTGGCGCTTCACCTATTCAAAACATTGGCGCTTATGGCCACGAGGTCTCAGAAGTTATTGCCCGGGTGCGCACGTGGGATCGAAAGACATCGGCATATAAGACCTTTTCCAATGCTGAGTGCGAATTTGAGTATCGCTCATCTAGATTCAAGAAAGAGAGAGATCGATATGTGATTATCGATGTGACTTTCCAACTTAAGAATGGCGAAATGAGCCTTCCAATTAAGTATGAAGAGTTAGCGCGGGCTCTGAATGTGAAGTTAGAGGATCGAGTGTTGGTGGAACAGGTGCGAAAGGCGGTTCTATCGTTACGCGCACTAAAGGGAATGTTGCTAGATAAGAAGGATCATGACACTTGGTCTGCGGGATCATTCTTTGTTAATCCAATTGTGGGCGCTGACTTAGCAGCATCATTGCCAGCCGATGCTCCGCGTTGGCCACAAGTGGATGGAAGAGTCAAAACTTCAGCGGCTTGGTTAATGGAGCGAGCGGGAGTTAAGAAAGGTGACTTTTATGAAGGTGCCGGCGTAAGCAAGAAGCATGTTTTAGCGTTAGTTAATAATGGAAATGCAAAGGCTTCGGATTTAATTGAATTGGCCCGTGCTTCACGTAAGGCTGTGAAGGAGAAGTTTGGAATTACTTTGGAGCCAGAAGTTCAATTTGTTGGATTAAGTCTGGATTGATTTTGCGATTTAGAGCAGTACTTCTCTCAGTTGCACTCGTGTTTGGTTTGATTTCAGCAAGTGAAGCAGTGGCTCCGAAAGCGGGAGCAAAGTGCAATAAAGCTGGGTTGGTAAACACATATAAGAATTACAAATACACATGTACCAAGAAATCTGGGAAGTTAGTTTGGGGCAAGGGAGTACTTGTTAAGCCGGTTATTCCAACTCAATCTCAAACTCCAATTGCAACCCCCTCACCTTCAATAAGTGAAACGCCCACACCTTCACCAACTCCATCGATTTCAGTAACTCCAACGCCGAGCCCAACCCCTTCACCGACACCTTCCTACAACGAAGCCACATTTATTTTTGACGATATTTGCCAGCCAGATCCATTTATTCCTGCCAAATGGAGCGGGATGGAGGAGCGAGTAAACACAAACAAGACTGAGTGCAGCTGGCCTTATCGAATAGTCAAAAAAGCGATGCCAATTTCGGTACCAAAAACAACCCTTTTGGAAAATCTGCAAGGCATCGGTGAATGTAAGATCCTAAATAATCAAAACATGCTAAATGTTGTGCTTTGGCCTTCTAGAGTTGTTGATTTCTGGAATCGTTACGAGCGCCATCCATCTTTAAATTCAGTGGTTCAACTTATTCCAATCTATGCAAAGGATGCGCCCGATAAGGGAGGAGATCCGGGAGTTGATTACGCGCCTTATACCGACTTCTTAAAGGAGTGGATTGACCATGCTTCCGACGGTTCTGGAAAGTTAACGGTTAGAAGCCCTAATAGATATATAGAATTTCCAGACAAGCTTGTTGATTATCGTCTAACACACTCGAGACAGCAATCGATTGCAGATAACTTTAGATTGGCGATTGAGAAATGGGTCGTTCCAAAGATTGATTTGACCGGTGCAAACCTCGCGATAATTGTGTTACCGCCAGGATCGCCTACCTACTTAACTGAACAAGTAGGACTCAATCAGATTCAATATGGAAATGGCTTTGTGAAGTTGATGATCGTTCCACCATTTACTTTAACTGCACCAATAAGCAATGCTGCGAATTTCATTCATCCTGCATGGTGGCTTCATGAGTTACACCATGTGACTGCAGGCCTTGACGATAATGATCATGAGTCTGAAAAAGGGCTTCACTGGTGGGGTTTAATGAGTTACGGTGCAAACGAGATGCTTGGTTGGCAGAAGTGGCTACTTGGTTTGTGGGGTGATAATCGAATTTCCTGTGTTGATGCAACAAGAGGTGGTACTTATTGGATTGCGCCTTCTACTTACCAAACAGATAAAAAGAAATTGATTGTTCTTAGGTCTTCTACAAATAAGGTTGTCGTTATTGAATCAATGCGGGCGGGTGGTCTGAATTACAAGATGCCGACTTGGATGGAGGGGGCGCTTGTTTACAGCTTTGATTCGACAATTACCACTAGCCACTCACTTCCACAAGTACTAAAGCCATCAGAAAGGGCGCTGATTAGTCCGACCTGGAAAGGTTTGAACCGGAAGTTCATTAATTCTGATGCTGCGCTTAAGCAAGGAGAGTCAACAACTTTTGATGGTTACAAGATTTCAGTAGTTGAGTCTGGGGTGTTTGGCGATGTAGTAAAGGTTGAGAGGATCAATTAATGGCTAAGAAATTCTTTTTTCTCATGGCAGTATTCAGCTTTATAGCCCTCTCTTCACCAATGGCTTTTAGCCACTCTGCTTTAGTAAGTTCCAATCCAGCCGCCGGTGCTGATTTAAGTGAGGCGCCCGATGAAGTGCGCTTGAAATTCAATGAAGAGTTGTTGCTTTTGGGTAATGAGAATCCCAACAAGTTAGAG
>VGAG01000030.1 GCA_016870835.1 Actinomycetota bacterium
CGTTGGCTGTGGTGACTTATGTAGCCCTTCATAGTTTTCACAAGGCTTTCCATCTTCTCCGAATGTTCTTGATATAGCTCTTCTGAATGGGTAGTTCTCACGGAGCGGAATATCACGGCGTACATTCGTTTAGTCCCAGTGAAGTTATTGCGACTCTTGTTGGGACATAATCGTTAAAGCAGCTGTCCGCGCTAGGAATGAAATTCGCTCGACAACGCTTCTTCGCATCATGGACGCGGCAACGAGGCGCGGGCCGTCATGAATTTCGCAGGCAAAAGTAAGCACGCCATCTTCAAAGGCGATACAGGTTGCAGAGCCTTGAACTTCGGTTCCAATCCCAACTGGTTCATGAATTTCAATATCGATATCAGTTAGCACTGTTGATTCGCCATTTTCCAAGAACTCTGCAAGCGCCGAGTTACAAGCGCTCTCCATCAAAACCAGAAGAAAGCTACTTGAGAGAATCGGCATATCTCCGCTGCCATGAGCAAGGGCGGTATCACCGGGGCGGACTGACATTTGGGAGATACCAACTGCTCCGATTAATGACTCGCTCTTCATAGCCGTAAATCTAGGGGTTCCACTAGCTAAACTCCGGTATCTTTTGAGTTGATGAGTTCAAATTTCTCAACTTCTAATAACTTACGTAGCTGGTATCCGATACTTGCTGCAGTTTTCTGTTCACTCTTGCTCATCTCAAATATTGGCGCCACTAAATTCATTGACTTTGGCCCAATAAAGACCGACGGTGGCGCTTTCTTGTTTCCCCTCACCTACATCCTCGGTGATGTGATTACAGAGGTCTATGGCTTTAAAGCGGCTCGACGCGTCATCTACACCGGATTTGGGCTGGGAATTTTAGCTGGTTTTACTTTCTGGTTGATTCAAATCTCACCTGCGGCAGAGGGTTGGGAGAATCAAGCGGCTTTCGAATCCATTCTTGGCTTTGTACCTCAAATAGTTGCAGCAAGCGTCATTGCATTCATACTCGGCCAACTTTCAAATGCTTGGACTCTCACCTGGATTAAAGAGAAGACAGTCGGTAAGAAATACGGTAATAAGTTATGGACTCGCTTAATTGGCTCTACCATTATTGGAGAATTTGTAGACACTTTGGCTTTCACATTAATTGCATCACTCGGTCGATTGAACTTCCAGGAGTTTCTAAACTACCTTGCGACCGGGTACCTCTATAAGACGCTATTCGAGGTAATTCTCTTGCCAATCACCTATCGAGTAATCGCGGCAGCAAGGCGACATGAAGGAGAATTCACCCGCGAGTAATGTAAATCAGATCTAAATTTGTGGAAAGTCCCGTCGAATTTCGTGCGAAGTCTCGATCTCTATCTGGGTTTCGCCATCAATTGTTATCTCGGTTCGTCGATAGCTGCGAATAATTTCAGTCTGAGTGAAGCCAGCAAGTTGTTCTAACTCAAGGCGATGTAACTCATGTGCGATCTGTTCTTGCAAGGTCACGGGGGCGGTCTCGCAGCAGGAGCGGGTAAGGAGAGCGCGTATTACCGTAATTGTGCGCCGTTCAATCTCTAACTGTTCGCGACAATTTGCGCAATCCTGAAGATGGAAGGCTATAGCGTTGAAGACAGCAGAGTCTTCAATCTGATTATCGATAAAGGGGATTAGCCACTCCCCGCATGCCGAACATGAGATCGAGTTCATCAGTTGCCCCCCTTCACATATCCAAGCTCGCGGGCATACTCGGTCAACTTCTCCCGGAGCTGTTTTCTTCCCCGATGGAGTCGTGACATGACAGTTCCCGCTGGAACATCGACGATATCTGCGATCTCCTTATAGGAGAAGCCCTCAACATCGGCCAAATAAACGGCGATGCGGAACTCTTCTGGGATTTCATGGAGCGCTCGCTTGATATCGCTATCAGGCAAGTTCTCAAGTGCAACATCTTCTGCCGATTTTCCTAGATCGCTCGTATGTGAAGCCGCTTCGGCCAATTGCCAATCCTCAGCCTCATTATCTGAAGTCTGGGGACGGCGTTGATCTTTCCGATAAGTATTTATAAATGTTGTTGTTAGTACCCGATAGAGCCAGGCTTTTAAATTTGTACCAGGCTCAAATTGGTGAAATGAGGTGTAAGCCTTTGCATAAGTATCTTGCACAAGATCATGTGCATCATCAGGGTTACGGGTATAGCGAAGTGCTGCTGCATAGAGTTGATTCATATATTGAAGCGCATCGCGTTCAAATCGCTTAGAGCGCTCTGCTGCCGATTCTTTTTCGCGATCGACGCGAACTAGCGCCCCACCCGCAGCCGGTTCACTAACCGTTAGCTCGGGTTTCTCATTCTTGGGCTTACTAGGCACATGAATAGATTATCGCTAGAAGAGAGTCTCTGGCTCCCCGAGTTCCAACGGCTCAATCAACTCAGCGCCATTATTTCTAATTGAATTCACAAGGGTTCTAACTGGCCAATATCTAAGCCCTTCATCAGGCTTACTAACATCCATAAGAGAGCGGAGATATTCCATCTCATTATTGCCCGGATCGAGCCATTCATCCCACCTTTCGCGAGGGAGAAAAAGTGGCATTCGATCATGCACTTTTGCTAAATCGCCAAATGCTGGGCGGGTGATAATTGCAGCACTCTTTCTAATTACTCCTTCTGGTGAACTCCATGAACTATAGATTCCGGTAAATGCAAGTAAATGTGAATCTGCCCGCGAAATAAAAACTGGTTGCTTACTCTTATATCGCCCGAGTTCGGTTGCCCACTCGTAATAACCCGAGGCCGGAACAAGGCAGCGCGAAGTTGTGAAGGCTCTTTTAAATGTTGGCTTCTCGTGAACTGATTCAAAGCGGGCGTTGATTGCTTGCGATTGGGAGCGCTGCGCTTCTACTCCATTTTTGCTCCAAGGTGCAATTAAGCCCCAACTAACTACATCAATTCGCCGGCCTTGATTTTCGCCTGCTTTGATGATGTAGATATCTTGAGTTGGTTTTATATTCCAATCAACTGGAAGATTCCACGGAGAATCTGAACTTTCAAGTGTTGAGAATTCCTCAGCGATATCTGTAAGCATCGCAGAGAGCGCAAAGCGACCGCACACGGCTCTAATCTATCCCCGGATAGACTCCGCTAGTGAATCAATCGCAAGTAAGTAAATGGAATGCGCCAAGTAGTTCTAAGGAACTTAACGCCACCATTACTATCCCCGGCTCTAAATCTGTGATGAATCGGGCCTTGATTCTCGCCGCACTCGCTGATTCACCTTCAAGGTTAATTAGGCCACTTCACTCCCGCGATACGGAGTTGATGGCTAAGGCGCTGCGCGCACTTGGCATAGGTATTACTGAAACGAATAACGACAGTGGCGAAGAGGTTTGGGAAGTAACGCCAGCTCCGCTCTTTGGTCCAGCATCTATTGATGTTGGCAATGCCGGAACGGTGATGCGATTTATGCTCCCCATAGCAGCGCTAGCTAAGGGATTGATCAACTTTGATGGTGACCCACGTTCACATGAGCGCCCTCTCGGTCCACTAATAAAGGCGCTTGAAGATTTGGGCGTATTGATTGATCATAAGAATCGTTATTCGCTTCCGCTTTTGATTAATGGCTCAGGCTTAATTTCTGGTGGCGAGATTGCAGTTGATGCAAGTAAATCAAGTCAATTCTTATCCGCACTTCTTTTAGCGGGAAGTCGAATGCGAGATGGGCTAACGCTTCGTAACTCATCAACCTCACTTCCCTCCCAGCCTCATATTGATATGACGCTCGCGATGCTCCGAGATTTCGGCGCCAAAGTAGAAGTTAGCTCAAAAAATAATTCGCAAACATGGAGCGTTAAGGCGGGAAACCTAAAGGGTAGAGAACTTGTAATAGAACCGGATCTTTCAAATGCCGCACCATTTATGGCAGCGCCGATGATTTGTGGTGGCTCGGTCATTATTCGCGATTGGCCAAAGGTGACAACCCAGCCTGGTGATCGACTTCGAGAGATTTTTACCTCGATGGGAGCGAGGATTGAATTTGTTGAGAGTAAAGATATGCGCGGATTAAAAGTTTCTGGCACTGGTGAAATCCGCGGAATTGAGATTGATCTTCGTGATGAGGGTGAATTAACTCCCTCAATCGCAGCGCTCGCAGCTCTTGCAAACAGCCCTTCTCATCTAAAAGGGATTGGGCATCTTCGGTTACATGAAACTGATCGCTTAAAAGCGCTAGCAAATGAGATCAACGCGCTCGGCGGAAAAGTGACTGAGGAAGAAGGTGCACTTCGTATCGAGCCCGCCAAATTGAAGTTAAATGCGAATGAAAATCTATTTCGTACCTATGAGGACCATCGCATGGCAACAGCCGGCGCGATCATTGGTTTGGCGTTACCTGGGTTGGTAATTGAGAACATTGAGACAACAAGGAAGACGCTCCCTGATTTTCCTGGACTCTGGAGCGCCACCCTTAGATGAGTAGCCGAAATCGTCGCTATGACGAAAGTGATGCAAGAGTAAGAGCGCCCCGCTCAAAACCAAGGCGGAGCAAAGATCGTCCTGATTATTCAAATAGCCCGATCGCATTTGTAACAACGGTCGATCGTGGGCGAATTACCTGCATTCTTGATAACGGCTTAGAGATAACGGCGATGAAGGCGCGTGAGTTAGGAAAAAACGCGGTCGTAGTTGGTGATTCGATTCGATTAGATGGCGATGTAACCGGTGCGTCCGGATCGCTGGCGCGTGCAGTTGAAGTTGAGCCACGTAAGAATTTTCTCTCCCGCACAGTTGATGATGCCGGTGCATTTGAAAAGGTAGTCGCAGCAAATGTTGACCAACTCGTGATTGTTATCGCAGCTGCTGATCCAACACCGCGACTTGGCTTTGTAGATCGTTGCTTAGTTGTTGCCTACGATCAAGGAATCAAACCCATTATTGTTGTTACCAAATGCGACTTAAGTGATCCAACTGAATTTCTATCGGCTTATGGCGATCTTGAAGTCGCAACTTATAAGACCGCTGTAAAAGCTAATTCTGATTTAAGTGAACTTCGCGCGAAATTGTCTTCAAAGAAGTCAGTTCTAATCGGACATTCTGGTGTTGGAAAATCAACGCTCTTTAACGCTCTGCTTGGAAGTGAGGCGCGTTTAACTGGTGATGTAAATATTGCGACCGGAAAAGGTAGACACACTTCTTCAAGTGCTTATGCGCTGCAATTTGAAAACGGTGGCTGGATTATTGATACGCCGGGCGTACGTTCATTTGGATTAGAGCATGTTGATCGTTCCCGAGTTATTGGCGCATTTGAAGAGCTGGCTTCGATTGTGGCGAGCTGTCCCAAGCGCTGCTCTCACGATGAGCCAAGTTGTGCCTTAAATTCCAGCGTTAGCGATCCGCGAGTGAGCCATCGCATAGCGGGGCTCCGGCGAATCCTCGCGGCAAGTTCGCAACCTATAACCTAAGGCTATGCGCGCCTATCCTGGAGATATAAATAGCGATATCGAATTGATGAAGCGCCTTGCCGATGAGAGCGATGCGATTTCACTTGATCGCTATAGCGCGCAAGATTTAAAGATTGAAACCAAACCAGATTTAACCCCTGTGACTGATGCCGATCGTGCGGTAGAGGTAAAGATTCGCGAAATACTAAAGAGCGAGCGAAGCACAGACCTTGTTGTCGGCGAAGAGTTTGGTAGGCCCGATGTGATTGCTCCCAACTCTCGGTATTGGGTAATTGATCCGATTGATGGAACGAAGAACTTTCTTCGCGGTGTTCCAATTTGGGCCACTTTGATTGGACTAGTTCATCGCGATGAAAGCGGTGTTGATCGAGTTCTAGCGGGAATCGTTAGCGCCCCTGCCCTATTTCGCAGATGGTACGCAGCGAAAAACTTTGGTGCATTTACTGAAGTTAATGGCGGTATTGCTACCCAAATTCACACATCTAAGGTCACAAATCTTAAAGATGCCTCGCTCTCCTTCTCAGACCTTGCTGGTTGGGGCGATCGAAAAAATAGCTATTTGAATTTTCTCGAAAAAGTCTGGCGAGTGCGCGGTATCGGAGATTTCTGGTCACATATGTTGGTCGCAGAAGGCGCTGTAGATATCGCTGCTGAGCCTGCACTTGCGCTATGGGACATGGTGCCCCTTGCCATCATTGTGGAAGAAGCCGGTGGAGTCTTCTCGGATCTTGAAGGTAACCAAGGTCCCTTTGGAAAGAGCGGTATCTCCGCTAATAGCGCTCTCCATCCGATATTTCTAGATTCAATCAATCCAGATTCGATTAAGACCGGCTCCAACTAATGGATGGCGAACGGGTGGATCGAAAGCAAATTGATCTAGAACAGATTGATTTAGATATCGAAGGGATGACCTGTTCATCCTGTGTTTCAACGGTGGAACGCTCACTTAACAAGGTTGCGGGAGCAAAGGCGACCGTTAACTTAGCAACTGAGACCGCCCACATCCTTGTACCTAAAGGAACTACAACCAAGACTTTGGTCGATGCCGTTAAGTTGGCCGGCTACAACGCAAAGCTTCGCACCGATGAGAGTGAGAGTTTCTCGAATACAAGGGGCCTTGGCTGGAGAGTTCTTCTTTCACTTCTCTTAACTCTTCCGGTAATTGCACTTTCAATGTTTCACCAGCTGCACGCAGAAGTTGATACATACATTTTGGATTTACTCAAAACTCTCTCGATTCCCGAACCACTCTATTCACCGACTGGTTGGTTGGTAATTGGACTTAGCGCGCCGGTAGTTCTATTGCTTGCCTGGCCAATTCACCGAGCGGCGATTCGAAATGTTCTACATCCAACAATGGACAATTTGATTTCTCTTGGTTCATTAGTTGCATTTACATGGTCTATTTATGCCAACTCGACTGGTGCCGGTGAAATCTATGCTGAAGTTGCAGCCGCAGTAGTTACCTTCATCATTTTCGGTAGATACTTAGAATCAATTGCAAAGAGACGTGCAGGTTCTGCGCTAAATCACTTGCTTTCGCTTAATCCACGCGAGATAAGAATTCTTCGTGGCGGCGAAGAAGTTCTAGCGCCGATTGAAAATCTCGTTGTCGGAGATAGATGCGTTGTTCGCCCCGGCGAACGATTCCCAACAGATGGAATTGTTGTTGAAGGTTCAAGCAGCGTTGATAACTCACTTCTTACGGGCGAATCACTTCCAGTTGAGGTGCAGGTTGGTTCAAGTGTTATTGCAGGAGCAATCAACCAAGGTGGGCGTTTGGTCCTCGAGGCTAAGCGAATTGGAAGTGATACTGAGTTAGCTCGAATCACAAAGATGGTTCTTACCGCACAAGCTGAGAAGGCGCCGATTCAAAGATTGGCAGATCGCATTAGTGGCGTATTTGTCCCGATCGTACTTTTAATTGCGATTGCCACACTTGGCTCATGGTTGGTGCTTGGTAACGAGATCGCACCTTCAATCTCAGCTGCAGTAGCGGTATTAGTAATCGCATGCCCTTGTGCGCTCGGACTTGCTACCCCAGTTGCGCTCTTAGTCGCCTCAGGTAAAGGCGCAAATAGCGGAATTATTATGCGTAAGGTCTCGGTTCTAGAGATTGCACCCAAGATTGATACGGTTGTATTTGATAAAACTGGCACGCTCACAACCGGCGCTATGAAGGTGCAAGAACGCGCAATCGTGCCGAGCTCCAAGTTAATAATCACTGATGCAGAATTACAATCCGCACTTACAACTATCGCAAGTTCAAGTAATCACCCAGTAGCGGCTGCAATCGCAACCGAATCAAGAACTAAGACTTCGGCAACGCTTGCAATGAGCGAGTATCTAGAGACTCCAGGCCAAGGTGTAGCGGCTCGCCTCAAATTTAACGCCGGTGCGCTACCAGTTCTGATGGGCACGCCTGAATCTATTCGACGAGCAACGCTGGATTTCCCAGCGGAAATCGAGCGGGTTATTACGAGTGGGAGAAGTAGTGGAAATTCAATTTCACTCGTTGCGATTGACGGAATTGCGGTGGCAGCTTTTGAAGTGGGCGACACTTTGAGAACAGATAGCCCCCGAGCTATCTCAGAATTTATGGAATCTAATATTGATACCTGGCTCGTAACGGGAGATAACGAGGGTGCAGCACGAGAGATAGCGCGCTCTGTTGGAATACCTGAGGAGAGGCTGATTTTTAAAGCATCTCCGGAGGAAAAGATTGCGAAGATCAAAGAACTTCAAAGCCAGGGTAAGAAAGTATTGATGATTGGCGATGGCATAAATGATGCGGCCGCACTTGCAGCTGCTGATTTGAGTATGGCAATGGGCACTGGAACTGATACCGCTCAAGCTGCAGCGGATATCACCTTAATGCGTCCATCACTATTAGCCGCGATTGATTCAATCAATTTATCTAAGAGAACACTGAGAATAATCAAGAGTAATTTGGGTTGGGCCTTTATATATAACGTTTTCGGTATACCAATTGCTGCTTTCGGTGCGCTAAGTCCGATGTATGCCGGCGCCGCTATGGCACTTTCAAGTCTTTTTGTCGTTTTGAATTCGCTTCGCATTAGCCGTACCACTACGCTCCACGCGTGAGTATAACGATTTCAATCTGGTTAATCACTGTAGCTTTTATCCTCGGACTTCTTTTATTTGACCTTCTAACCTCCACTCGCAAACCACATGATGTCTCTTTCAAAGAGGCAACGTTCTGGTCGATTTTCTATATAGCTGTTGCGATTGGTTTTGGAGTCTGGGTCTGGTCAGATTACGGTGATCAATTCGGTAAAGAATATTTCGCGGCCTACATAGTCGAGAAATCGCTCTCCATGGATAACCTCTTTGTATTCATAATCATCTTGGCCAACTTCGCCGTTCCCACGATTTATCACCAAAGAGTCTTGATGGTTGGAATCGTTCTCGCACTAATCATGCGGGCAATCTTCATCGCAATTGGCGCTGCAGCGCTAGAAGCTTTTGCCTTCACATTTGTAATTTTTGGTGCAATTCTTCTATGGACCGGTATTAAGTTGATGCAACATTGGAATGAGGATCC
>VGAG01000031.1 GCA_016870835.1 Actinomycetota bacterium
CATCAGAAGCAATTTGGCCTTGCCCTAAATAACAGAGTGCAAGTTGTGGACCTTTGATAGCGATTCTTCCCTCAACTATCTTTATTTCTGCCCCATCAATAGGAGTTCCATCATAAACAACCCCACCGCATGTCTCAGTCAAACCGTATGTCTCTACTACTTGGATACCGACTCGTTCAGCACCACTTCGAAGTTCAGAACTTAAAGGTCCACCTCCCACCAATACTCGTTTACAAGATTTAAGGTGACTCGAAAGAATCTCATCGCCATTTAGTGCTCTATGAAGTTGGGTCGGAACTATTGCTGTGAAATCAGCTTTAGCCTCGACTCCAACAGGAGTTGTTCCAAGTTCAATTGAGCGTACTAGAACGTTAATGCCTGCGATGTGAGTCGTAGGCAGTAAGAGTGACCATCGTTCTCCAACTTTTGCACCGATGTAACTACGTGATGCCTTTGCACTTGCTAGAAGAGATGCAGCAGTTAGCGCTACATTTTTTGCTGCGCCAGTTGATCCTGAAGTCGACACAACAAGTGTGATATCGCTATTAACTTCTTGAAATTCTGTTTGCGAGGTCGAGAGTGCTGGGCCTTCACCTTTTAGAGCAGCGAGAAGCGCATGAAGGAATTGTGGGGTTGACCACGATGAATCAATTGGAATAAGCGCTCGACTTACCTTCGAATCCATAACCACCGTAGGGTATGCCATATGAGCAAGCCGATTAAGCGCGAACCGGGTAGCCGTTCGATTCCAAATTGGAAACGCGGAGAGGGCAGTGAGAATTTCACTGATGTGCGCTACGAAGTTGCCGAAGGCATGGCGAAGATAACTATCAATCGTCCGCAGGTTAGAAATGCGTTTAGACCTGAGACCCTTGCCGAATTGCAACAGGCCTTTAACTTTGCTCGCGATGATGACAGCGTCGGAGCAATTATTTTTACCGGCGAAGGAGATGAAGCTTTCTGTTCTGGTGGTGATATCTCAGTTCGTGGTGATGATGGATATATCGGAAGTGATTCAGTTGGCAAAAAAGGCATCGGCCGGCTAAATGTTTTGGATCTGCAGATTCAAATCCGGAGAACTCCAAAGCCAGTTATTGCGATGGTTGCTGGGTGGGCGATTGGTGGCGGACATGTATTGCATGTTGTATGCGATATAACAATTGCTGCCGAGAATGCAAAGTTTGGCCAGACCGGTCCGATGGTCGGCTCATTTGATGGTGGTTATGGCGCAGGTTTACTAGCAAGGCATGTTGGACAGAAGAAAGCGCGGGAGATCTGGTTTATGTGCCGGCAATATGATGCAAAAGAAGCTTTAGATATGGGACTAGTTAATACCGTAGTTCCAGTTTTTGAGTTGGAAGCCGAAACGGTTTCATGGGCGAGAGAGATACTCCGCCACTCACCGATGGCGCTGCGATTACTTAAAGCAGGGCTAAATGCCGCCGATGATGGACTTGCAGGTGTGCAACAACTTGCTGGTGATGCGACTTTACTTTTCTATTTAACTGAAGAGGGCCAAGAGGGTCGCGATGCTTACAAGGAGAAGCGACCTCCAGACTTTGGCAAATTCCCAAAGCGTCCCTAAATGGATCTTTCGGAGGTCCTAAATTCTCTTCGTGTAGTTCAATTACCGATGCGCACCAAGTTTCGCGGAATAACTACTCGCGAAGTTGCAATTTTCCAGGGAGAAAGCGGTTGGGGCGAATTCTCACCATTTCTTGAATATGGTGCCGAAGAATCAGCCAAGTGGTTACGAAGTGGAATTGAGGCAGCCTCAGGCCCAAAATTTCCGGTGCTTCGCAATTCAATCAAGATAAATGGAACTATCCCAGCGACCGACGATAGAGAAGAGATTGCCGCGCTTATTGCTCTATATCCCGGTGCGGAAGTCTTTAAAGTCAAAGTCGGAACGGGAATAGATGCTGATTTATCACGGCTAAGAGTTGTTAGAGATTTAGTTCCAAAGGCAAAGCTACGGATAGATGTAAATGGATCTTGGAGCGTCGCGGAGGCCGAAGGCAATTTAAAAGCAATTCTTGATGAGATTGGCCCGCTCGAATATGTAGAACAACCCGTAGCCTCCCTTGATTCTCTAAGAGAGCTAAAGCGAAGACTTAAGGGCGAACTACTAATTGTTGGCGATGAAGTAATTCGCAAGGCAGAAAATCCCTTAAAGGTAAATCTGGAAGATGCGGTAGATATCTTGATGTTAAAAGTTGCACCTCTTGGTGGAATTAAGAAATCCCTTGATATCGCTAGACATCACAAGTTGCCGGTAGTGGTTTCAAGCGCGTTAGAGTCTGCAATAGGAATATCACATGGATTGCGGTTGGCAGCAGCTCTGCCTAATCTCGATCATGCCTCGGGTTTAGCTACTGGATCACTATTAAAAACTGACCTTGCCACTCATGAAATTAACAATGGAGAGATCAGATTAGGTGATGTAGAACCAAATCTTGATTCACTCGAGAGATTTGCAGCTTCCAAAGAGCGATTAGAGTGGTGGCGCGAAAGAGTTAAGAGCTGTTGGGAGGTTGCGGCATGAATAGCTCAACCACCCTTGCGCGCAATACGGTAAGACAACTAATCGAACTTGGAATTGAAGATGCGGTTCTTTCCCCAGGCTCGAGAAATGCTCCACTCTCAATTGCTTTTTATCAAGCTGAACAAAAAGGGTTGGTTCGTTTACATGTACGGATTGATGAGAGAGGCGCAGCCTTCTTTGCGCTTGGAATCTCAAAGGCGACTGGAAAATACGTTCCAGTTGTATGTACTAGTGGAACTGCGGTAGCTAATTACTACCCTGCGGTCTTAGAGGCTTATCACAGCGCAAATAAGCTTCTTTTGTTAACAGCGGATCGTCCAGAGAAGTTGCGAAGGACCGGTTCAAACCAAACCACAATTCAAAAGAATATTTTTGGTGAGTTTGTAAGGCAAAGCGCAGATACCGCGATTCCAATCGATTTAGAGCATCTGTTAAGTGGGTCTGGTCCCGTTCATATAAATCTTCAATTTGATGAACCTTTGCTTCCTGAAGATTCAAGCGACTGGTTATCTGGAATTAAACATAAAGCGATTACTCAAGAGTTGCCGAAGAAGTATGAATTGCAAGCGACGACCAAGCGGAATGTTCTGATTATTGGTCATGATCGAGCTGGTTTTGAAGTGGAAAAGATCGAAAAATTGGCTAGCGATTTAGTAGCTGTGTTAGTCGTTGAAGACCCGCTAAGATTCAAAACTGCTATCGCCCATGCTCCGATACTTCTTTCAGATGAACGAGCACGCGAAGAATTAGCCCCAGACCTAGCTGTAATTATTGGCAGAACAACCCTTTCTCGTGCAACTAACGCGTTTATAAAGTGTGCAAAACGAACGGTAGTAATTGATCCAAGGGCGAAAGAAATAGATAGCGAAAGAAGCGCTGATGAAATTCTCTCTGCAATTCCGATAGTTCAAGGGCGAATAGAGGCTGATAAATCTTGGATTGAGAAGTGGAGTAAGTATGAACATTATGCAAAGGAGTCCGTTGCTAATTACCCAGAATGGTCAGAAGGCTCACTCGCAGCCCAAGTAGCCGAGGATCTCGAGCAAGATGTAGCTCTTTTTATTTCATCATCGAGGCCAATCCGGGATGTGGAAGCGTTTACAAAGCCTCGAGCAGATGTCGTTACTTTTGCCAATCGTGGCCTTGCTGGAATAGATGGAAATATTTCTACGGCGATGGGTATTGCGACGCACTTCGGTGAGACCTATGCGATCTTGGGCGACTTAGCATTTTTACACGATGTTTCGGCGTTAAGTAATGCAACCGGAGATCCGCTAACGATTATTGTCGTTGATAACGATGGTGGTGGAATCTTCTCAACGCTTCCACAGAAGGATTTAGATGGTTTTGAGAAGATATTCGGAACACCTCATGGACTTGATTTAGCAAAGGTTGTGTCTGGGTTTGGGGTATCTAATGAGGTAGTAACTTCAGCGAAGGAACTAAAGATTGCCTTGCGCCGAATTTATCCCGGGCTACATGTGATTATTGCCAAGATGCCGGATCGAACGATGAACGCTGAATATCTTGCCAAAGTCCTTGCAACTTACAAGGAATCAATAACTCTCTAGCGCACTTCTCATCGGAAGAAGTTTTGCCTGGCTTTCAGCGTATTCACGCTCGGGATCACTTCCAGCGACTATTCCGCAACCCGCGAAAATTCGTATTGATTTCTTATCATTTGAAATCTGGCCACAACGAAGGGCTATTCCAAGCTCGCCATCTCCCTTTGCATCAATCCAGCCAACCGGCCCCGCGTAGCGACCACGCGATATTCCTTCAATCTCATCGATGGTGCGCTTTGCTACTTCAGTTGGTGTTCCACAAACGGCCGCGGATGGGTGGAGTCTTGCAGCTAATTCGAAGATATCTGAGGGAGTTGAGTGATCACTTAAGACTCCGGTTACATCAGTTGCAAGATGCATAACGTTTGAAAGATGTAGAACGAATGGGGATTCAGGAACATTCATTGATGAACAAAATGGAGCGAGCGCCTCAGCAACTGAGCTAACCGCATATTCATGTTCCTCTAAATCTTTTGAGGAGCGAGCGAGTGAACCAGCTAGCGCAAGATCGCGTTGGTCATCGCCCGTTTTGCGGATTGTTCCGGCGAGGATTCTTGAAGTTATTAAAGACTTGCTTAATCTCACTAATAATTCAGGAGTAGCTCCCACCAATCCAGTATTTGAAAATATCCAAGTAGATGGGTATTCATTAGATAGATATTTGAGCAACGATCGAGATTCGATGGGAGAATCTGAGGTTGCGGTTGTGAAGCGAGCGAGCACGACTTTCTCTAGCTTTCCGTCTTTGATTTTCTCAATTGCGCGTACTACCCGCTCTTGCCAAACATCTCCGTTGCTCCCGCTCCAATTTAGGTTTAGCGAAGTTCTTGCTTGAGATTCGCTCTGAAGTTGTGGCTGGGGATTGTCACCAATCCAGGTAATCCACGATTTACCGTTTCGTTGGCCTATTACAACCTTCGGAATTATGAGCTGTGACTCCTCAGTAGGGTCGAAGGAGAAGGAGGTAAAGAGGATTGGGCCAGTTCCGCTGCCATGCAAGTTATTGCGGATATCCAACTCATTTATCGAACTTCGCCACCATTTTTGGGCTTTAAGGAAACGATCAGATCCGGA
Organism: Actinomycetota bacterium; assembly: GCA_016870835.1. GTDB lineage: Bacteria > Actinomycetota > Actinomycetes > Nanopelagicales > Nanopelagicaceae > MAG-120802. The sequence goes on from VGAG01000031.1 coordinate 5,185, forward strand.
TACGACATGGCGTTTATAAACCCCAATTCCAACAAGTCCGTCGCCACCACGCACCCAACTTGTGATTTCTTCGTCTTGCCCTAACTCAGGAATCCTTATGTCGAGCAGAGGTGGGTGTTCGCCCAAGAGCTCTGTTGTAATTGAAATGTGCATATACCTCGCCTCGACTTGTGAAGAAAGCGTACCGCTCGGGATGATGAGCCGGTGAGTCGAGCTGATTTAGGTAAAGATCCGCAAGAAGTCGCATCAATGTTTGATGCGGTTGCGAGGCGCTACGACTTAGTAAATGACTTGTTAAGTCTCGGTCGAACAAAGGCTTGGCGTAGGAAAGTTGTGAAGACAATCAAACCGGGTAAGGGAATGAGAATTCTTGATATCGCAGCCGGCCCCGGTTCTTCAAGTGAGCCGCTTCATAAAGCCGGCGCCGAAGTTATCTCATTGGATTTTTCAGAGGGAATGTTGGAACAAGGACGCAAAGCGCGACCGTATCTAACATTTGTTAAAGGCGATGCCCTTAAGTTGCCTTTTAAGGATAATGAATTTGATGTAACTACGATTTCGTTTGGACTTCGCAATACAAAAGATTATGAGGCGGCGCTTCGGGAAGCGTTACGTGTTACAAGAGAGGGTGGACGGATGGTGATTGTTGAATTCTCAACGCCAACTTTTCCACTATTTCGAAAGTTGTATATGAATTACTTGATGAAGTCTCTACCTAAGATTGCGCGGAAGACCTCATCAAATCCGGTCGCTTATGAATACCTAGCAGAATCAATCCGTGCTTGGCCCGATCAGGGTGAATTAGCGCGAAAAATGAGTGCTAATGGCTGGAAAGACCCCGAGTGGACCAACCTCACTGGGGGTGTTGTGGCAGTTCACACAGGTATCAAGCGCTCCTCATTTCGCCCCCTTTAGAGGGCTCACTTAGGATTACATGTTGTGAATCCCTACATCCCGATAATCGTTATCGGAGCAATCGGCTTCGGATTCGCAGCCTTCTCAGTAGTCGCTGGCGCTCTCGCCGGACCAAAACGCTACAACCGAGCCAAGTTAGATGCCTATGAGTGTGGAATTGAACCGAGTCCACAAGCTCAAGGTGGCGGCCGGTTTCCAATTAAATATTTCTTAACCGCAATGCTATTTATTATTTTCGATATTGAAATTGTCTTTTTATATCCATGGGCTGTGGCTTATGACGAACTCGGCCTATTTGGTTTAGTTGAGATGCTTATCTTTATTCTTACAGTCTTCGTCGCCTATGTATATGTCTGGCGCCGCGGCGGATTGGAGTGGGACTAGTGGGTCTAGAAGAGAAACTCCCCTCCGGTTTTCTACTTACTACCGTTGAGAAATTGGCGGCATATATGCGCCGCAATTCGCTCTGGCCAGCGACCTTTGGTCTTGCTTGCTGCGCGATTGAAATGATGGCGATTGGTTCAGCACAAAAATACGACATCTCTCGCTTTGGAATGGAAGTCTTCCGTGCGTCGCCGCGCCAAGCAGATCTGATGATTGTTGCCGGTCGCGTCTCCCAGAAGATGGCTCCGGTTGTTCGCCAGATTTACGACCAGATGGTTGAGCCAAAGTGGGTTCTATCCATGGGAGCGTGCGCTTCATCAGGTGGAATGTTTAACAACTACGCGATTGTGCAAGGTGTTGATCACATAATCCCAGTCGATATTTATCTTCCTGGTTGCCCACCTCGTCCAGAAATGTTGATGGATGCAATAATCAAACTTCACGAGCAAATTAAGGATGAGAAGCTCGGTGTGAATCGCAAGAAGGTAATCGCTGAGGTTGAGAAGGCGGCTCTAGCTTCACTTCCAACCCATCAAATCCCAGTCTTTGGAAAGTCTGAGTGATGAGCGAAAATAGCGAAGATAAAGGAATGTTTGGCGTTAGCGGCACTGGTGATACGTCGGGCTACGGCGGCTTAGTGCGCCAGCAAGTAAATGCAGGATCTACTCCTCGCCCGTATGGTTCATATTTCGATGATGTCACAGATGAGCTAGAGCGCGCGTACCCAGAGTTCAATGATGCGATTGAACGAGTAGTTGTTGATCGCGGCGAACTTACGCTTTATATCAAGCGCGAGAAGTTAGTTGAAGTTGCGTTAATTCTTCGCGATAAGTTGTTATTTGAAGTCTGTCTTGGCGTTAACGGCGTTCATTATCCGCAAGATGAAGGCCGTGAATTGCACGCTATCTATCCGCTACTTTCGATGACAAATAATCGCCGGGTTCGTCTCGAAGTTAGCGCACCTGACTCAGATCCTCACATTCCATCATTAGTTGAAGTTTGGGCGGGAAATAATTGGCATGAGCGCGAGACCTACGACATGTTTGGAATTATTTTTGATGGTCATCCAGCGCTAACGAGAATTTTGATGCCAGATGATTGGCCCGGATACCCACAACGTAAGGACTATCCACTTGGTGGAATCCCAGTCGAGTACATCGGCGCAACGGTTCCTGCACCTGATGAGAGGAGGTCCTATCGATGAGCACATTTGCGTCTAGTCGCGAGACAACTGAAGGTCGTATCTATTCTGTAACCGGCGGAGATTGGGAAGATGTAGCGCGCGAAATTGGAAGTGCAAAAGAAGAGCGCGTAATTGTGAATATGGGACCACAGCACCCATCCACTCACGGAGTTCTTCGGTTAATGCTGGAACTTGAGGGTGAAACGATTACTGAGTTGCGCTGCGGAATTGGGTATTTGCATACTGGAATTGAGAAGAACACCGAATATAGGACTTGGACCCAAGGCGTCACGTTTATTACCCGGATGGATTATTTATCACCGCTATTTAATGAGACTGCATATTGTCTAGCGGTCGAGAAGCTTTTAAATATCACCGATCAAGTCCCAGAACGCGCCAGCGCTATCCGGGTATTGATGATGGAGTTAAATCGAATCTCATCTCACATGGTTGCACTTGGTACCGGAGCTCTTGAATTGGGCGCGATGGCGCCGATGTTCTTTGCCTTCCGCGAGCGCGAACGAGTATTGGATATTTTCGAGATGGTCTCTGGACTTCGTATGAACATGGCATATGTACGCCCGGGTGGAGTCGCACAAGATCTTCCAAGTGATGCGCTTTCAAAGATTAGAGAACTTGTTAAGGATTTAAGAAAAAACTTTAAAGATAACGAGAAACTTCTAGTTGGAAATACGATCTGGATCAAGCGAACTAAGGATGTTGGATATTTAGATCTTCCTGGATGTATTACTTTGGGAATTACTGGACCAGTCCTTCGTGCGACCGGTATGCCTTGGGATTTAAGAAAAACTCAACCTTATTGTAGTTATGAAGATTACAAGTTTGACGTGATTACCGCCGATACATGTGATGTCTATGGAAGATTCTTAATCAGAATGCAGGAGTTAGAGCAATCACTTCGCATCATCGAACAAGCCTGTGACAAGTTAGAGAAACTCGATGGTGCACCAGTTA
>VGAG01000032.1 GCA_016870835.1 Actinomycetota bacterium
GGTGATTTTGTAGTTGTACAGGTGCAGTATCAAAAAGCACCAGAGAGACCGTTCCCCATTCCATTTGATGATTGCTATCGAACTTTAGAGTGGGTAGTACAGAATGCTTCAACTTTGGGAATTGATGGTTCAAGAATTGGCGTTGGTGGCGATAGCGCAGGCGGCAATCTCGCAGCAGCAGTCGCCTTGAAGGCCCGAGATACCGAATTAGTAAAACTAGCTTTTCAAATGTTGATTTACCCCTGTACTGGAAACGATGGCAATCTGCCTAGCGCAATCAATTACAAAGAAGGATTCGGACTAACTTCAAAGATGATGCGGTGGTATGAAGATCAATATGCGCAAAAGGAAGAGTTCCGTTCACATCCTTATGCATTTCCCGCCTACAGCAAGGACCTCAAAGGCGTTGCTCCTGCTGTTCTTGCAATCGCGGAGTACGACACGCTTGCCGATGATGGAAGAGTTTTTGCGGAGTATTTGAAGCGAGATGGGGTTAATGCGATATTTAAGGAATTCAAGGGTGCAATCCATGGATTTAATGCACTTGCAGGAGTCGCGCCAAAGTATGCGCAGGAGACTCAAGAATTTCTTGCCAAATCAGTAAATGAATTGATGGGTAGATGACGTCACCTAGAGAAGCGGCAAGAGTCTTAGTAATCGATTCAACTGAGCGAATACTGCTTATTCGTGGGCAAGATCCATCAAGACCTGAGATCGGAACTTGGTGGTACGCCCCAGGCGGTGGATTAGAGCCAGGGGAGTCTCATCAGGAGGCAGCGAGCCGAGAGCTATGGGAAGAAACTGGATTTAGAACTGAAATTAAATCCGATCCGATATGGGAGCGAGAAGTTGAATTTACTTTCCATGGAATTGACTACTTACAGCGCGAACTTTATTTCTTGGTTCGTAGTCATAGTTTTGACCCAGTCCCGCAAGTGCTCTCAGAACTAGAAAAAGTGTCGCTGCTAGAGCCGAAATGGTGGAGCTTTAGCGAGTTAACTGAACTTCCCGACTTGATCTATCCAAATGCAATTAGAAGTGAATTTGAAACCCTTGTAAGTCTAGAATCTAAAACTCTAAAAAGAGTTGAATAACTAGCCTAATTTGCTCCAATTTACATTTTCGTATTGATGCCACTCTGAGATCGGTCTCATTCCAACTTTTTCATAGAGCCTTAAGGCTCCGCTCTCGTTTCCGGCATCAACATTTAGACAGAGCTTGCTCCGACCAAGGCCGATATTCACTTCTATTGCGTGACGCAGAAGTGCTTCTCCTAAACCTCTTCCGTGGAAGTTTTGGCGAACTCCTAACCCAGATACGTAGCCACTTTGCTCATAAAGCAGCTCATCATCACAGTCAAGGAATCCAACATCGTGGCCATCTAAGGAGATAAGCCAAACTCTCATGTTCAAATCTTCACGATCTCTAAGAACTATTTCACACCAATTTCCATATGGCCTAGGCATAAATCCGAAGTGCTTACTAAATGAATCCTGATTCACTTCATAAAAGGAGCGCAGTTCTTGGGGATTATCTAAATCAATCTCTCTAATCTCACCAGTAGATTGAAATCTAGATTGAGTTGAGGGCAAATCCATCTGCATAGTCCAATACTTGCGAAGTAGCGAAAAACCTTTACCTTCTAACAGCTCCTTGTATTCACGGTCATTTGAATGAACACCAAGCCAGAGTTGAAAATCAGGACTTCCAGCTCTGGCTATTTCAAGTGCAAGATCTAGAGTCTGCGGAAGAGTCTTTGCCCCGGGGCGCGTATAGATGTCGAGATAGAAACGACTTCGTGAGAAATCCGGGTTTAGCGTTAGAAAACTCTGCCACGCTTCGTCGCCCTCAAACTTAGTAAATCTAGTTGCAGCCGGGTCGACAAATCCACGGACGAATTCCCTAGCCTCTATCTCGCCTATTCGTTTTTCCTGAGGATTAAAAGAGAGTAGATTTAAATTTGCAATCTCCTGGATGAGCACAAGATCTTCTTCTGTTGCTACCCGCGCAATCAAATTCATAACTTCAATCCAACCATGAGTTGATGTGCTGATTATGGCTGCGGCAAGTTGAATCTTGAGGTTTCTTCGATGATGTTAGATTCTGACCCTATGGACCTGCAGACCTTCTTCTACTCGGTTATTGGATTTACGGCCTTGATGGGGTTTCGTGCTTGGCAAAAAATGGGGAGAACTTACTCAGATCCTGATGCCAAGAGTCGTAATCATCGAAGGGGTGAAGATGAGTTCTTCCGCTGGTTAGCTCTTGTCACAATCATCGCTGTACTCGTATTTTCTTGGTATGCATAGGAGCTGAAAGGACTGAAACATTTAAGTCTCCCTGTGGCTGCCCACCAAATAACTGCACTTGCTGTTGCAGTAAGCCAGAAGGTTGCGGTCACCGACCTAAGTAATAGCCCGTGAGTCAAGAAATTATTCCGGTATTTTCTGGTGGTATCGGACGAAGTGGAACCACAATTGTTGGAACCCTTCTCAGAAAGCACCCAAACTTATTTTCTGGTGCACCGAATGAAGTCAGATTCATGACTGAGGTCTACGGATTACTCGATCTTGTTTATGGGATGCATAGAATTCCGGCAACGCAGCTAACTTTGTTTGAGCGATTAGCGCTCTTAAATCCCTTGAATCTTTCAATAAAATTTCGCTACAAGATGTTCCGCCGTAAAGCCCTTGGCTATTGGTGGAAGCGGATTAATCGAATCGGCGAAGAGAGCGGGATACACCGCTCCATGAAGCGTAAGAAGTGGATTGCCCTTCTTGATGAACTTGAAAATGGGCTGGGAGATCCAATTGCCGCAGGTCGCAAATTTTTACTTGGATACATTCAAAACCATAAGAGATTTAAAGGCCAGAAGTACTGGATGGATACAACGCCTCCAAACATGATGTTTGCATCTGAGATTTATCGACTCTTTCCTGAGGCCATATTTATCGAAATGCGTCGAAATCCTCTGGATAATCTCTCATCAGTGATACCCGAACCGTGGGGGCCTAACGACTTGAAGAGTGCGCTTCCTTGGTTCCGCGATCGAATCAGATTAGCTACCGAGGAGAAGGCAAAAGTTCCACAAAAGCAACATCTAACTCTCTGGCTAGAGGATTTAGTCATGAATAAGAGAGAAGAGAGTTACAAGCAACTCCTAGAAGTCGTGGGCTTGGATGATGATGAGAAAATGCGTGAATTCTTCACAAATGAAGTAACAGCAGAGAAAGCCCACATTGGAAGATGGCGAAACGGTTTTGAGAACCCAGAACAAGTTCGATCTGAGTTTTTGCGGGTAGTTGGAGCAATTGAGCACGAGACCTAGAATCAAGGGATGAAGGCGACGCGAGAAGTACAGGAAAGACTTCTAGCCCTTCAACAATTAGATTCTGATTTGATTCAAATAAAGCATAAGGCGAGCACTCTTCCAATTGCCAAGAAATTTGATGAGGTAAACAAAGAGCTTCAAGCCAAGCGAGATCTCCTTGTTGCTGCCAACACTGAGCGGTTAGACATTAAGCATGAGCTATCGCGAGCTGAAGTGGATGTCGAACAAGTTGTTTCAAGAATTGAGCGCGACGAGAAGCGCCTCTCCTCAGGTCTAGGCACACCAAAAGAACTAGAGCAGCTCCAACACGAGTTGGGCTCGCTTGCTAAACGAAGAGCTGAATTAGAAGAGGTTGAACTTGAGATTATGGTTCGAGTCGAAGGAATTGACTTAAGGATTAAGGAATTGGAGTTAGAGTCTGCCGCGCTAGAAACGCAAGTCAATGATTTAAGGGTAAAGAAGGAAGAGGAGCTCTCCTCACTTGAGAGTTCTGCAAAGAGCACGACTGATTCCCGCACCCAGTTGGCGCCAACGATTGATGCCGACTTATTGGCCCTTTACGAGAAGATAAAAGCAAGTGGAGATGGCGTGGGAGCTGCAAAATTTGCTGGAAATCAATGTCTAGGCTGCCATTTGATTATGAATTCAGCTGAGTTAACTCGCATTAAAGCTTTGCCTGATGATGAAGTTGTTAGATGCGAAGAATGTCGAAGAATCTTGATAAGGCTGGATTAATGTCCCGAAGTTTTCTTCTATACGCCGATGGCGGATCAAGAGGCAATCCGGGCGAAGCAGCTTTTGGCGCAGTAATAAGTGAGGGTGGAAAAGTAGTTGTTGAGTTATCAGAGCGAATTGGCGTTGCTACAAATAATGTTGCTGAATACAGCGGTTTGATAGCTGGCTTAAGGGCGATAAATCGATTGGATCCAAAAGCGAAAGTGCTAGTTCGAATGGATTCAAAGTTAATCGTTGAACAGATGAGCGGGAATTGGAAGATTAAGAACCCTGAGATGCGCAAGATGGCGATTCAAGCGCGCGATGCTCACTCACCTGAGCTCATCAAGTATGAATGGATTCCGAGGGAGTTAAATACGGATGCAGATAGTTTGGTGAATCTAGCTTTAGATTCTTAGTTTCCTGGGCTCACTGTCGACATATTGAAGTCTCCAATCACTAGAGCTGGGAAGTGCATGTGGGTTGCATACTCAGACCACTCGCGAGGTTGGGTCCACTCACTCGCGCCAGCAGCTTTAATGCGCGATAGAGCGCTAACAGGGGAGTCATTCCAACGGAAATTATTTGTGGCTCCTTGAACTTCCCCGCCTTTAACATAGTAAACGCCATCACGGGTTAAACCTGTAAGAAGCAGAGTATTTGGATCGACCATTCGGATATACCAAAGTGTTGTTAGTAAGAGTCCGTTATCTACCTGCTTAATCAAACTCTCGGTATTTCCAGTAGCGCCACTTACTTCCATAAAGTAGTTATCACCCATAGGAGTGAATGGAAGAGAAGTTAACTTCGATGAAGATCTAGTTTGAATAAGACTCTGTAGTACACCTTCTTTCATCCAATCAACTTGCACGCTCTTTTGGCCGGTATCAAAAATCGATCCGAGTGGGCTAGATGTTGGATGGGCAATGAAAGGGGAGCCGGGGAGTAATTTGTTTGACGGGTCGCTACGAAGATTTATTGGAACATTTGCCAATTTCTCGCCAACTCTTGTCCCGCCACCCTTCTTAGAAAATACGCTCTGACCTTCCCAAGCATCGCGGGCCGTGGACACCCAGATCATGTAGGTATAGAGATCGGCGATAGTTCCTGATGGGAAAATAGTGTCGTATTTGCCAGCTGGTAAATCAATCTTTTTTGCCTGCCATTCAAGGCGCTGTCTAATCGCTTTATCTATTGCCGAAACTGAGACATTAGAGAAGTCGTGAGTTTCAATTCCTTCCCAAGTGGAGCGAGAACGTTCGTGGGATTTTCCTGTCATTTCAACTCGGCCAATTGGTGAGTCGCTACGAAGCCTTAAGCCGCCTTTAGAGCCAACCCAGGTTGTTGAGTGAGTGTGTTCGGCATAACCAAATAGCTCAATCTTGTCCGCAACCGAACGTTTCATCATCTCGCCAAGGTCTGGTGCAAATTTTGCGAAAACTTCCGGTCCGGTAGGAGTGTGAGCAGCGCTCCAATCACCTAGCGATAAGTCTTTAGCTATCGGTGCAAAATCATCAGCAGCTCCAGAAGCCTTTGCAGTCGCGCCTGCCTCAGAGAGAATTGCATCAATATCTTTTTCATCAACGTTGGTGCGCGTGACTCCGCCAGCAGCCATTGATCCATCCATAGAAATAAATGCAAGAACAGTCACGCTGCGCTCTTGGATAACTCCGTTAGTTGTCAAAGTGCTGCTTGCCCAACGAAGGTTCGCCTGGGTTTTATCTTTTACTATAACTATGCACTCATCACTTGTGGCTCTTGCCAGGATTTTTTCAACTAAATCTTGCGCAGAGATCATTTGCCGGCCTCCGCAACAGTGTTGAGGATATTAATCTTGTCGAAGATTACAGCCGGACATCCGTGGCTTACGGCGGCAACTTGGCCAGGTTGAGCTTTACCGCAATTAAATGCGCCGCCTAGTACATAGGTAGATGGCCCACCTACTGCCTTCATTGCGCCCCAGAAATCCGTTGTAGTTGCTTGATATGCAACATCCTTTAGTTGCCCAGCGAGCTTGCCATTTTTAATCCGATGGAATTGCTGGCCAGTAAATTGGAAGTTATAACGCTGCATATCGATAGACCAAGACTTATCGCCAAGAATGTAGATTCCATCTTCAACCGAGGAAATAAGTTCATCAAGGCTCGGGCCAGTTGGATTTGGTTGTAGTGAAACATTAGGCATGCGCTGGATAGGAACGTGCGCGGGAGAGTCGGCAAAAGCACAGCCATTACTTCGCTCTTGATTAACTCGAGCTGCGATTCGTCGATCTAATTGGTAGCCAACTAGGACTCCATCTTTAACAATATCCCAACGCTGCGCAGCAACGCCCTCATCGTCCCAACCAACAGTGCTCAATCCATGTTCAGTGAGGCGATCGCCGGTCACATTCATTAACTTTGAACCGTATTTCAAATTACCCAGTTTCTCTGGGGTAGCAAAAGAAGTTCCAGCGTAATTGGCTTCATAACCCATGGCGCGATCTAGTTCGGTTGCATGTCCGATTGATTCATGAATTGTTAGCCAGAGATTTGATGGATGAATTAGTAAGTCGTATTTGCCGGGTTGAACTGAGGGTGATTTAACTTTCTCTGCAAGAAGATTTGGAAGTTCATCAATCTCTTTATCCCAATTCCAAATTGAGTTACCCATCCACTCCCAGCCAAATCCTGCGGGTTGAGCGAGTGTGCGCATAGATTCAAAACCATGTTCACCGATTGAGATGGCTTCAATCTGAGTTTGTATTCGTACGCGCTGTTGGGTGGTGCTAGTTCCATTGGAATCGGCGTAATGTTTCTGCTCTTTCACATACATCGTCATCGCGCTTGTGTGGTTTACCGAGTTTGAGGCGAGCAATTTGCTACTTAAAGATGCCAATCGATCTTTGCGTTCGCTATCTGAAATTGAGAAAGGATCTACTTCATAGGAGGAGACCCAGGTTTTGTTCGGATATGCAGGCTCATGGACGAGTGATACAAGTTCGGTTGAGAGCGGTTTCGAGGTCTTTGCCATCGCAACAGCTGTATTTGCAAGGCGATTTGCGGTGTCGGCCGATAAGTCAGGCGAGGATGCAAAGCCCCATGCACCATTTACTATTACGCGAACACCAATTCCAATAATTGTTTCATCGCTCTGGGTCTCCGGTTTTGCATCACGTAGTGAAAGCACACCAGTCCTAGTTCGCTCAACGCGCACATCAACATGCGATGCTCCAAGCGACTTAGCTGTGGAAATTGCGGCGTCTGTTAAATGGGAGAGCGGGAGGGCGAGAAAATCTGCGTCAACGGTTCGGCTCACGGCTGCACCCTATAGTCTCTTCTGATTGATGTCACGAGGGTCAAGATAGGGTTGACTTATGCAAGACTCGGCCTATATCGATTTACATGTAAACGGCCATGCAGGTATTGATTTTCTCTCCGCGAAAACCCCGGATGAGATAAGGAAAGCAGCTCGGTCACTGAAATCTTTTGGAGTAGCAGGATTCCTTCCGTCACTGATAACAAGTGATTTGAGTAATTTAAAGAGATCGGCAAGCCTTATAAATGAAGTAACAAAGTCGCAAGGTGATGACGAAGCACGAATACTCGGAATTCATCTTGAAGGCCCATGTCTGGCATCGGAACGTCGCGGAGTCCACTCTGAGAACCTCTTACGCCAACCAGAACCATCGCTAATCAACGAATTGCTGAGCATTCCAAATGTAAAGATGATTACGCTCGCGCCAGAATTGCCTGGGGGAATTGAGGCTACAAGAACCATAAGTGAGGCCGGTGTGGTCGTATCACTTGGTCATACAACAGCTAGTAGGAAAGTTGCAGAAGCGGCTTTTGATGCTGGTGCGAAAACTGTCACGCATCTCTTTAACGGTATGGAAAAAGATGGCGAACTGGTTGAACTTGTCTTTGAGAGAGAAGACATTCACTTTCAAATGATTATTGACGACGTTCATGTTCCAAGAGAACTTGTGAGAAAGACATGTGATGTTGCCCTAGACCGACTGATTATTACGACAGACGCCCTTGCAGCAACAGGCTTGGACCCGGGTAGATATCCATTTGGAGATATGGAAATTGAGATTAAAGATGGAAAGGCGCTTCGCCTCGATGGCAGATTAGCTGGAGGTATTGGAACTCCGGCGCTGGCCCTGGAAATACTGGCTGACTTGGGATATTCGCGTGAACGTGCGCTTACTGCCGCTACTTCAAGGCCGCTAGAACTGATTAACGCCAAGCTGTAATAGAGAGGTAAAATTCGTGACGAAGAGTCGCCCGGATCACCGCGTTACTTAAGAGCCTAATTAACTTTTAAGCACCGAGGAAAGTCCGGACTCCAAAGAGCAAAGTGGTGGATAACGTCCACCCGGAGCAATCCGCGGGAGTAGTGCAACAGAAAGAAAACCGCCAATAGCAATATTGGTAAGGGTGAAACGGTGGTGTAAGAGACCACCAGTGCTGGTAGTGATATCGGTAGCTATGAAAACCCCACTTGGAGCAAGACCACGTAGGCCAGCGTCAAGAGCTGCTCGCTCATGCTGGTGGGTAGGTTGCTTGAATCTGTAAGCAATTACAGATCTAGATGGATGGTGATCTCGCT
>VGAG01000033.1 GCA_016870835.1 Actinomycetota bacterium
ATCACGAATTTCTACTTCTTTTAGGCGATATCCATGACACAAGCGAGCACTGGAATCAAAGCGAGCGACATTAAATTCAGCCGTTACCGCTTTGATGTTGTTGTAATTGGTGCCGGCGGCGCGGGATTACGTGCGGCTGTGGAGGCGCGTCAAGCAGGACTTCGCGTAGCAATCATCTGTAAATCACTCTTTGGCAAAGCCCACACTGTTATGGCAGAAGGTGGCGCAGCAGCCGCAATGGGAAATGTGAATGAGAATGATGGTTGGAAAGTTCATTTCCGCGACACGATGCGCGGTGGAAAGTTCTTAAATAACTGGCGAATGGCCGAGCTGCACGCAAAGGAATCACCAGATCGAATTTGGGAGTTAGAGACTTGGGGCGCACTATTTGATCGCACCAAAGATGGACGTATCTCGCAGCGAAACTTTGGTGGGCATGAGTACCCCCGTTTAGCGCATGTTGGAGATCGCACCGGACTTGAGTTGATTCGCACGATGCAACAGAAGATTGTCGCTATGCAACAGAAGGATAAGAAGGAACATGGCGATGCCGAGAAATACATAAAGGTCTTCGCAGAGTTAACGATTACATCTATTCTTAAAGATGGAAATAAGGTCTCGGGTTGCTATGGATATTGGCGCGAGTCTGGCGATGAAGTTCTATTTGAAGCACCCGCCGTTGTACTTGCAACTGGTGGAATTGGTAAGTCTTTTAAAATCACTTCAAATTCTTGGGAGGGCACCGGCGATGGCCACGCGCTTGCTCTAAAAGCTGGTTCGGCTCTTGTTGATATGGAATTCGTTCAATTCCATCCAACCGGCATGGTTTGGCCACCCTCGGTTCGTGGAATCCTTGTAACAGAATCCGTTCGCGGTGATGGCGGAGTGCTTACCAACAATAAAGGTGAGCGTTTTATGTTCAATTACATCCCTGAAGTATTTAAAGATAAATATGCCGATAACGAGGCCGAAGCAGATCGTTGGTACAAAGACCAAAACAACAATCGTCGCCCACCAGAATTACTTCCACGCGATGAAGTAGCGCGTGCTATCAATGCTGAAGTTAAAGCCGGGCGTGGGTCTGAGCATGGTGGCGTTTACCTAGATGTTTCAAAGCGCCTGCCGGCTGATGAGATAAAGAAGCGCTTGCCTTCAATGTGGCATCAATTTAAAGAGCTTGCCGACGTTGACATCACAGAACAAGCAATGGAAGTTGGACCTACCTGCCACTACGTAATGGGTGGCGTGAAAGTCGAACCAGATACTGCAGCTGCTTATGGCGTGCCTGGTTTGTTTGCTGCCGGAGAAGTTGCTGGCGGAATGCATGGTTCAAATCGTCTTGGTGGAAATTCACTCTCTGATCTACTTGTATTTGGTCGTAGAGCGGGAGCTGGCGCAGCTGAATATGTAAAGGGCTTGAAGGGCAAGACCCCAGAAGTTAGCGATAAGGAAATCGAAATAGCGCACGATCACATCAATGATCCCTTTAAGCGTGAGGGAAATGAAAATCCATACGCGCTCCAACAAGAGCTACAGAACATCACCCAGGATCTTGTGGGAATTATTCGAACCGAGAGTGAATTGAAGGAATCTCTAAAGAAGATTGAATCAATTCGTGGGCGCTCCAAGAAAGTGAAAGTGGAAGGTGGAAAGGTATTCAACCCAGGCTTCCATCTAGCAATTGATTTGGAGAATATGTTGCTCGTATCCGAATCAATAGCTCGCTCTGCGTTAGAGCGGGAAGAATCTCGTGGAGGCCATACTCGCGACGATTATCCAAAGATGGATCCCGAGTGGCGCCAATACAACCACCTAACAACATGGAGTGGAAAGAAAGTTGAAATTGAATCTGAGAAGGCAAAGAATCTTCCAGATGAGCTGTTGGGACTATTTGAGATGGATGAGTTAAAGAAGTATTTCACCGAGAAGGAACTCACGAAAGGTGGGAAGTAAATGACCCGCAAAGTGAAGATGCGCATTTGGCGCGGCGATTCCAATAATGGTGATTTCAAAGATGTAGAGGTAGAAGCAAATGAGGGTGAAGTTGTCCTTGATGTAATCCACCGAGTTCAAGCAACTCAGATGTCAGATTTAGCTGTGCGCTGGAACTGCAAGGCCGGAAAGTGTGGATCCTGTTCGATGGAAATCAATGGAAAGCCTCGTCTTGCTTGCATGACTCGGATGAATTCATATTCAGATGACGAGACGATAACCGTGACTCCACTTCGCGCTTTCCCAGTCATTAGAGATCTGGTCACAGATGTCTCATTTAACTACAAGAAAGCTATGGAAGTGCCGGCATTTGAAGGCCCAGAAGATTTGAAGCCCGGCGAATACCGGATGCAACAGGTAGATGTTGAACGGAGCCAAGAGTTCCGTAAATGCATCGAGTGTTTCCTATGCCAAGACACATGCCATGTAATCCGCGATCATGAAGAGAATAAGAAGTCTTTCGCCGGTCCAAGATTCTTTATCCGCATTGCAGAGCTAGATATGCACCCACTAGATCGACTTCGTAACCGTAAAAAGAAAGCCCAAGAAGAGCATGGTCTTGGAATGTGCAACATCACCAAGTGTTGTACTGAAGTTTGCCCTGAACATATCAAGATCACCGACAACGCGATTATCCCTATGAAAGAGCGCGTGGTTGATGTCAAATACGATCCCGTTAGATGGTTGGGCTCAAAGATTCGTAAGCGCGAAGAGATTAACTAGTGTCATTAGTACTGCGCTGGGCAACTCTCGCTGGTGCATTCTGGGTTACGACTCTGATTGTTGATGGAATCCAGATAAAGGAAGGCGCTTGGAACTACTTTTGGGTAGCTGCTTTGTTTGGCTTGATAAATACGTTCATCGGTTCACTTTTGAAACTTTTCACATTACCTGCAGTAATTCTTACCTTTGGGCTCTTCGTATTTGTAATTAATGCGGCGATGTTGATGTTGACTGATGGCTGGAGTGATGTGATAACAATCGACTCATTCACATCTGCTCTCATTGGAAGTCTTTTGATAAGTATTTTCTCTGGAATTGCAAACAAGTTGATAAAGAGAGCGTGAAAAAGCTTCTTGTAATTGCAGCCGGGGGAGTCGCCGGCTCCTTGCTTCGGTATCTCTTTGGTGAGTCAATCTCAACTTATTCAATAACTATATTTATAGCGAACCTACTTGGTGTAGGCGTAGCTGGTGTAATAGCGCTGAGGGTTAAACCATCTGAACTAAGTCGCCTTTTTTGGATTCCAGGGTTTGCAGGGTCACTCACGACATTCTCATCTGTTGCTTTAATACATGCGCAACGGAGCGATCTTTTAGCAATTGCCTACTTCTACACGATGGTGGCTCTAAGCCTCCTACTTTTGTTAGCGATTAAGCCAAGAAGCGAAGAAGTGTCATGAGGCTAACTCTCTTTCTAATCGGAGCAGGTATCGGTGCTCCAACTCGATATGTGATTGATCAATTTTTCCGAGGGAACTACAAGTTCCCATTTGGCATTTTGATAGTTAATGCAGTTGGTTCATTCCTACTTGGATTAGTCGCGAAGCAAGACTCTGACCTAACGTTCCTACTTTTTGGCTTTTGTGGCGCGCTAACAACATGGTCTGCATTTGCGCTAGATCTCTTTGCAGAGCGCAGAGAGCGAAGCCTTTTTGCTGTGAATCTCTTTGGAAACTACCTAATCGGAGTGGCAGCGGCACTTCTCGGACTGTGGATTGCGGGATAATCGCCCAATGCGACGTTTAGCAGTAATTCTTGCTGGCGTACTTTTTCTTTCAGCTTGTGGAAACTCTGAACCAGTAGAAACAAATTATGTTTCGGTTCCATTGTCTTGCGCGGACACAAAGGTTCTAGCTGCCTTTCCTGAGAAGGTTCCAAATCCCAAGTATCTCCCCGCGGATTGGGAACCAGCAGAAGGCACTGATCTATTTGAAGCCTACAAAGTTGGCGGAATTGCCTGTAGTTATGGAATAGGTGAAGCAGAAGTTGGCGCAACAGTCATTTGGGCTCCAGATGATGGCAGCTTATTTAACGAGCTATCAAAGGGATGGAAAGACGCGGGATTACAAGAGATTGACCTTGCGGATATTGATGAAGAGAAAGCTTTTGTATTGACTGAAGGGATAGAGGGCAAGGGCGAGTATCACGTATGGAAAGTAAATGTTCTACAGGGTGGTTATTGGATTCAAGTTGGCGCGACATTTTTTGGCTCTATTGATGAAGCTATTCCTCTAGTAAAAGCGGCATACGAATCTCTTTTGTCTCCCGAGGAATCAGCAGCACAGAGCGTCCTCGGTTGCTACTTCACCGATGCCGAGTTCCAGCTTTCAATTCTAAACATCACAAATCACGAGCACACTAGCGTTGCCGGAAATCTAATTCTTAAACCGTTTCAAAAAGATATGGCAAAAGGAACATTTAGCGGCAATTACGAAAACGGAATCCTGCGCGCTATCTATACCTTCCAATCCGAAGGTATTGAATCGCAGCGAGAGATATTCTTGAAACGAGTTAAGAATGGATTCATACCTGGATATGGACCAGTAGAAGTAATTGATAACAAACTTGAGAGATTGCAACGACCGCTACAGCTTAAGTGGCAAGAGAAGGAAATCTTTAATCCAGGTGAGGAGTGCACAACCGTTTTGAAAGCACTCGAATGACAGGAAAAAGACTCATAATCCATCCCGGTTTTCACAAATCAGGTACTACAGCTCTACAGGAATCTCTATACAAAGAGAGGGATCTGCTCGCAGCCAACGGCGTTCTTTACCCTCATATGGGTAGAAAATCACACCACAGAGCAGCTTGGGCGATTTCAGAAAGAACTTGGGGCTGGGAGAAGCGAGGAGGTGAGAAGACATCAAAAAAATATTGGGAGAATCTAGTAAGGCGAATTAACACTGCCAAAGAAAACGCAGTCATTATAAGTAGCGAATTCTTCTCAGAGCTTGATGGCGAGAAAATTAGGAAAATCCGAAGCGATCTAAAAGGTCGTGAAATTGAAATTCTTCTTACCTTAAGGCCGCTGGCAAAACTACTACCTTCTTCTTATCAACAATATTTAAAGTATGGATTGAAGGTTAAGTACGAAGAGTGGCTCCATGAGATCTTTGAAAATCGGGAGAAGACCAAGGTTTCGCCATCTTTTTGGCGGCGCCACGAACACGGCAAAGTGATTGCTCGCTGGGTAGATATCTTTGGCAGCAGCAAAGTAACTCTCCTAATTGCCGATGAAGCAAAACCTGACTTTCTTTTCAATGAGGTCAACGACTTTCTTAAGTTGCCTAAAGGGACTCTTACCTCGGTACAAACTGGGAGTAATCGCTCTTTAAATATGGAAGAAATCTCACTCCTGTTGGAGATTAACAAGCAGTTTCCTAAGGAACGTTCGTGGGATGAATATGTAGTTTTTATCAGGGATGGTTATGTTCGCCAATTAACTGATTTTGTAGTTCCAGCCAACGACAAGTCTCGATTACTTACTCCAGATTGGGCGGTTGAGAGAGCTAACAATATTGGGCGTGAAACGATAAGTGAACTTAAGAATTTAGGGGTTTCTATAATTGGAAATCTAGATTCTCTTGGTAGTGCGAGCGTTCCGATTGGCCAATCTGTTTATCCAGAGACAATAGATATCAAAACAGTCGCTTCGGCAATGCTTGCCTTTGACGAGAAGCGAGTCAATAAATTCCCAGCATCTTGGGTTCTTGAAAGTTTGAAGAAGAGAATTATCAAACAAATTAAGTTACGTTCAAAACGTTTGGGTTAGTTCTTTCTCCACAACTCTGCTAACCAAGCCTCGATTTCATCAGGATGTCTTGGCATCGCATCACTTAGATTCTTAAAGCCATCCTTGGTAACAAGAACATCGTCTTCAATTCGAACACCAATTCCGCGGTACTCCGCTGGAAATAAAGTGTCATCGGGGTGGATGTAGAGCCCGGGTTCGACGGTGACAATCATTCCCTCTTCAAGAATTCCCTCGGTATAGGCTTCTTTGCGCGCTTGAGCGCAGTCATGAACATCCATTCCAAGCATGTGCCCGGTTCCATGCACAGTCCAACGGCGGTGTAAGCCAACATCTGGCTTTAAAGATTCTTCTGCCGATATCGGAAGAATTCCCATCTCTTCTAAACCATTTGCAATCACACCCATTGCTGCGTGATGGAAGTCCCTGAACTTTGCTCCTGGTTTAACGGCTTGCATACCAGCTTTCTGTGCTTCATAAACCAAGGTATAGATTTTCCGTTGAGCCGGTGTGAACTTCCCATTTATGGGAAGAGTTCTAGTTATATCGGCGGTATAAAGAGACTCGACTTCAACGCCAGCATCAATCAAAATCAAATCACCATTCTTCAACTCACCATCATTCTTTATCCAGTGAAGTATGCATGCGTGAGAACCAGAAGCAACGATGCTGTCATAGCCAAGATCATTTCCTTCATACCTTGCTCGAGTAAAGAAAGCTCCTTCAATTAATCTCTCTCCGCGCTTCTTCCCAACAGCACTTGGAATTGCCTTAATCATGTCTTCAAAACCACGATGGGTCGCATCGACCGCTCTCTGCATTTCATCAATTTCAAATTTGTCTTTAATTAGACGTGCTTCGGAAAGCCAGGTGACAAACTCTTTATTAGCCTCACTTTCTGGCAGGAATTCATCAATGAAGGAATCTTGTTCACGTACAACCAGTGAATCTTTAGTAACTGAGAGAAAATCCTCTAGATCATCTATATGTCTTACCTCTATATCGTAAGCAAATTCAGTCTCTTCTAAAGTCATCCTTCGGCCAATCCAAAACTCACCATGTTTAGGATTTCTATAAAACTCATCGCTGTTTTCACGCACTGATCTCGGGTGAATGAATAAAAGTGAATCATGTCCATTGGGGGTAGGTTCCATAACCAAGACAGAATCAGGAACCGCATCGGTTCCATTAATTCCCGTCAACCATGAGTAAGCAGAATAGGGTCTAAATCTGTAATCAGAATCGTTGCTCCGCACTTTGAAATTACCCGCTGGAATTATCAATCTCTTTCCAGGAAATGCCTTCGAAAGGCTCTCACGTCTTTTAACTGCAAAAGGAGTAGCTGGACTCTTCTTGAGTCCTTCTAAAGGTGAAGGCGCCCAACCTTGTTCCATGAACTTCTTGAGTGGTTCAGGCGTGGGAATATCGTGCGTGCGTAAGTTGGACTTCTTACTCTTCTTTTCGCACTTATTAAATGTCACACCCGAAGAATACCCCGGGCAAGACCATTTGCTAAGTAAAGGTAAACTCCGCTTCTAATTGGAGACGTCGCATAGCCCGGTCTAGTGCGCCTCACTGCTAATGAGGTTTTCCTGAAAGGGAATCGGAGGTTCAAATCCTCTCGTCTCCGCCGGTAAGAAATCGATAAGAATGAATGGGAATGGCTCCGATAGGTGAGGTCATGCTTCGAGAGATTGAAGAGATTCCCCAAGTCCTGGAGAGAATCACCAATAGCTTTGATGCGGATGCAAGAGCGAAGACGCTACTAACGGAAAACGATTTTGATTCAGTATTCATTCTAGCTTGAGGGACTTCTGATAACGCTGCTCACTTTCTGAAGTACTTGATTGAAACCAAGCTAGGCCTTGCTTGCGGGTTAGCTTCGCCATCGGCGGCAACTCACTACCCTGCGAAATTGCTTTATGCAAAGACGCTGGTCATTGCAATTAGTCAAAGTGGTCAATCAATTGACTTGGTTTTATTTGCAAAGGCTGCAAAAGCTGGCGAAGGATTTTTACCTTCGATGACCAATGACATTGATTCATCTTTAGCAAAGTTGGCAGAGCATCACATTCCAATCTTGGCTGGTCCGGAATTAGCAGTTCCTGCTACTAAGTCATATGTGGGGCAATTTATGATTTCCTACTTATTGGTTCAATCCTGGATTGAAGCGGAGCCAAGTTCGAAAGTTATTATCGCCAGAGCGAAAGA
This sequence comes from Actinomycetota bacterium, assembly GCA_016870835.1. Taxonomy (GTDB): domain Bacteria; phylum Actinomycetota; class Actinomycetes; order Nanopelagicales; family Nanopelagicaceae; genus MAG-120802. The sequence goes on from VGAG01000033.1 coordinate 7,957, forward strand.
TATATTAGCGGAACAGGATCTATGTATTGAATTTGAAGAAGAGTTAAATAGGGAATTCTCTGGGCGTCGACGGGATGTAGAATTCCGCGTAATTGGAGACGTCGCATAGCCCGGTCTAGTGCGCCTCACTTGATGAGGTTTCAGTTGGAGCTGATTCAGTCGCTTCGCTAACTACTTCTTCTGCGACCTTCTCACTCATTACTTCTCTTCGTCGACGATTTCAGCATCTTCAACGCCATCTTCCTTAGGTGGCTGAGATGATGCCTGTGCGGCGTTGGCAGCGTAGAGAGCGGGGCTATCTTGGCGGGGTAGTCTCAGGAAAATGTGGGTGGA
>VGAG01000034.1 GCA_016870835.1 Actinomycetota bacterium
AGTATCAGGTAGTAATCCAAGCGTGAGTACAGCTAGTCCACAAAGTAATGATCGTCTTGATAGTGCGCTCTCGTTTTCCATTGTATTCCTCTCGTTACGCTCTAATGATGAGAATCTATACCTTGGCGAGGTGGTTTTCCACCGTAGCTCTCTCCTTCTATTCTATTCTCAGGCTCTACACAGAACCAACTTGGTGGAGCGAATCAATCTTCTATAACCTCGTCGGAATTACTGCAATTTTCTCAATCTTATCCTCGAATGTTCCAGAGAATTCAATTGGAAAACGATCTGTATCGGTCGCATTACTTGCGTGGACCGTCGGATCAATCACATCCTCAATCGATTCATTTTTTGGAATTGAGCTATCGCTTTTCTCCGAGATTTCATATGCGGCTTTCTATCCGCTAGCAATATTTGGTGCAATTAGATCTCTTCGGAATCAAGAGAAGAGTGGCCGCCTCGAAGCCCTAGATACTCTTGTAATTGCCCTTAGCGGCACAACACTTCTTGCTTCCTTCTTTCTAAAGCCGGCGAGTGACGAGATTGCCGGAACTCAATTTGAAGTCTTTATGACCATCATTTATCCGGTTGCGAACTTGATCCTGCTTCTTACTGTTCTAGGTACAGTTATCTTGCAAAGACTGAGCGCCCGAAATCTTCTCTTCTTGCTTGGAGTAATTACCTACGCTGCAAGTGACTTTTACTATTTATGGCTTAGCCAAACTGGTTCTTATGTTTATGGAACTTGGAGCGATGCTGGTTGGTTATTGGGTTTTGTGATTATTTCCCATAGCTATTGGTTCCCATTTGATGAGGAAGAGAAACCTAGAAGCTTTAATCCAGCTATTGTGGCAGTCGCGCTCTTGTTAAGTTCAATAATTCTTGCCATCGAAGTCCTTCGGCCTGATTACTTTCCTCGCTTTGTGCTCATTCCAGCCTTTGCCACTATTGGCTTGGCCTTCACGCGCATGGCAGTTGCTATGTCGGATGCGCGCCGGATTGGCGATGAGCGGAAACTCGCTAGAACTGATGAGTTAACCGGGCTTGCTAACCGAAGACGGTTTCTCGCTGAGTTTGAAAACTTCACAAAGCAGCCTGGATCTCTGCTAATCCTTGATTTAGATGGCTTTAAGCCGGTCAATGATCGCTTGGGCCATGAAGCTGGAGACCAACTTCTTGCCCAAGTAGCGCGCCGGTTCGAGCGGGTAATCCCAAGCGGTGCGCTTCTTGCCCGACTGGGTGGCGATGAATTTGGCGTGTTAATTCCGGGCAATGAGGGAGTTGAGATTGCCGTTGCCCTTCGCGCAAGCATCGCCTATCCATTCCGCATCTTCGGGGAAGTAATCAAACTCGATGTATCAATCGGCGAGGTATTTCAAGCAGGAGGCGGAGAGAGCCAAGGGATGCTCCGTCTCGCCGATGAAGCGATGTACCGAGCGAAGCGGGAAGGCCTCGGGATTGCGAGCGCTGCTAGCTCTTGATGATTAGGTCGCTCGGACTTCTAGGCCGTAAAGTTCGCGTGTCCAAATGTCCGCATTGAACGGGGTGAGATTCTCACATCTCCAATAGGAGGTTCCTAATTGGCTACACGCTTTACAAATAATCTCTTAATTCTCGGGGCCGGTTCGGTCTCACAATCAGTTCTACCTCTTCTTATAGAACATCTAATTGATGCCAAACAGATAACGATTATGGACCAGCGCGATAACCGCGCACGAGTTAAAGATGCGCTAGATAAAGGCGCTACATATGTACAAGACCAAATTACCCGCGGAAATCTTGATGCCCAACTTTCAAAATATTTGAAGGCTGGTGATTTCCTTCTTGACCTTGCTTGGAATATTGATGCCAACACAATTTTGCAATGGTGCCACGACCATGGCGTTATGTATTTGAATACCTCGATTGAGGAATGGGATCCATATGAAGGTGGATCCAATAAACATCCACTTGAGCGCACTCTCTATTACCGCCACATGCGGATGCGCGATATGAAGTCGCGCTGGACTAAGACTGGTGCAACAGCAATTGTTGAACACGGAGCTAATCCCGGTTTAGTCTCACATTTAGTAAAGAAATCACTAGTTGATATTGCAACCCGCGCACTTAAGGATGGCAAGGCTGGAAAAGATGTTGAGGCTGCGTTAACGGGTGAGGATTACAAGGCGCTGGCACATTCTTTAAGCGTTAAAGTCATTCACATCTCAGAACGTGACACTCAGGTAACAAATAAACCTAAGCAATGGGGCGAATTTGTTAATACCTGGTCGGTCGAAGGTTTCTATGAAGAAGGCGTTGCTCCAGCCGAACTTGGCTGGGGAACACATGAAAAGACCCTTCCGGTTAATGCCTATGAACATCCAGCAGGGCCCAAGAATCAGATTGCAATTGCACAACCCGGCGCTTCAACCTGGGTGCGCTCATGGGTACCTAACTTTGAAATCCAAGGAATGGTTATTCGTCACGGTGAAGCCTTCACTATCTCAGATCACTTAACGGTTTGGGACGATGGCAAAGCTATCTATCGCCCAACTGTTCATTACGCATACTGCCCATCAAATGAAGCAATTGTCTCGATGAAAGAACTTGAGATGCTTAATTGGCAGCTTCATAAAGATCAGCGGATTATGAATGACGAGATTACTGGTGGCGATGATCGTCTTGGCGTTTTACTTATGGGCCATCCATACAAATCCTGGTGGACCGGTTCACTTTTAACGATTGAACAATCTCGAAAGTTAATCCCTGGACAATCTGCAACAACAGTTCAAGTCTCTTCCGCTGTTTATGCAGCAGTTGCTTGGGCGATGCAGAATCCAAATGCGGGACTTCTCGTGCCAGATGAATTACCTTGGCGGGAAGTTCTTGGTTACGCCGAGAAGTACTGGGGTGGAATTCATTCGGAAGCTGACGATTGGGATCCACTAATGAATCGCCGCGATTTGTTCGAGGGTTGGAATAACAAGAAGGTCGATAAGAGCGACCCTTGGCAGTTCTCTAACTTCCTCGTTTAATTTGGCTTAAGTGGCTTTGCCGCTTTAATCTCTTCGAGACGCGCCAAGGACTCTAATCGCTCCTTGGCGTGATCGACGATTGGTTCTGGATATCCCTTAGATAACCCATCAATAACGCTCCATGGTTCGTGAATATCTTCACCACTTAAGTGGGCGAGCTCTGGGATGAATCGCTTTATATAGATGCCCTCGGGATCAAATCTTCTTCCCTGTTCAATTGGATTAAAGACTCGATAGTAAGGCGAAGCATCAGTTCCGCACCCAGCCGTCCATTGCCAACCATGTGAATTAGAAGCCACATCGTTATCAATCAAATACTTCATAAAGAAATTTGCTCCATGTTGCCATTCAATATGAAGGTCTTTTACTAAAAATGAGGCAACCACCATTCTCGTTCGGTTATGCATCCAACCCTCTTTTACGAGTTGGCGCATCGCAGCATCAACAAATGGAAAGCCAGTTCTGCCCTCGCACCAGGCCTCAAATTTCTTACCTGGTTTGTCGTAGCGCATCTTCTTAAACTTAGCGTCGTAATAATCCCGCGATGTGTGCGGATTGTTATGTAGCACATCGGCATAGAACTCACGCCAAGCAATTTCTTTTCGATAGACCTCGTGGCCTTTGTTCTGCCCAAGAACTGCGAGCATGGTCCGCGGATGTATTTCGCCCCAACGAAGATGTGGACTCATCCGGCTTGTGCCTTCTATACCCGGAATGTTGCGATCATCGCCATACTCATTTGAAGCCCGCTTTATGAAATCCTTATAACGCTTAATTGCAGCCGCCTCACCAGCTTCTTGAAGATCTAATTTCTCGCCCTTATCCCAATCTGGAAGTTGGCGATCATTCTTTGCCGGGGTCATCCAAGTTGGATTCTTCGGCGCCGCAACTGGCTTTCGCCATCCATGCGCGCTCCACGCTCGATAGAACGGCGTATAGACGCGATAGGGAGTGCCATCATCCTTAAGAACTCTTCCCGGAGCTACCGCGTAGCTGCTTCCTAATTGAGTTAACTCAATTCCCGCTTTTTTCAACTTTGCATCTAACTCATTTCCATAAGGCGCAAATGGAAAAGCTGAGTGGATCGAGTCAGCCGAATACTTATTCTTTAACTCTGAAAGTATTTCAACGGCATCACCCGAAATAACATGTAGCGCTCCTCCGATTGATTCATCGAGCGCCTTTAAAGAGCTAGCAAGATAAGAACGGCGATGTGCCCCAGCGCGCTGGGCGATCTCATCATCCATAATAAAAAGTGGAATTACTTCATCAGCCTCGTCAAACGCAGCCAGTAAAGCGGGGTTATCTGCAAGCCTTAAATCCCTGCGGAACCAGAAAATCGCACGCTTTGCCATGACATGATTCAACTAGTAAGGCGGTGTATCTGCAAGATTGAATAGGATTTAGTCAATATGAAAAAGCTACTGATAGCCGCACTAGCCACTTTCTCAATGGTTCTAACTTCTGCTCCTGTAATCGCCGCTCCCGATACTGTGACGCTAACCGTTCACTACCAGCGCCCCGGTGGAGATTACAACGGATGGAATCTTTGGATATGGAAGAACTCCGATAACAACTCACTTGATACTCCAATCTCCCAAACAGGAGTTCAGTTCACCGGCACTGATGATTTCGGCAAAGTTGTAACAATCAAGATTGATGGAATGAAATCTTTCAAAGATATTGGAATCATAGTCAGGCTCAATGATTGGACAGCTAAAGACATTAATGATGACCGTTTCATAACGGAGTTTGATACCACTGGAAACGCTGAAGTTTGGTTAGTCCAAAACGAGAAGACTGTCTTCACAAAAAAACCAGTCATAGAAATGAAAATCTCAAATGCCTCTTTTGAATCCCTGACTGAAGTAAGGGTCGAGCTCAATAAACGTTTCAAACCAATGGCAGGGTCAAGTAATGGATTTGTAATTAGTGATGGCCTCAGTGTCATCAGTGCGACTACTGAGAACCCAAATCTGCCCGAAGATAATGAGTTAATACTCACTCTTAACTCTTCAATATCTCTAACAAAGCGGTACCAGATTTCACATCCAACCTTTGGAAGTTCTGAAATAGCGTTAGGAAATCTCGTGACTTCAACAGAATTCGAAAAGAAGTTCACCTACACTGGCAACGACTTGGGCCCAACTTTCAAGAATGACTCGACCTCATTTCGACTTTGGGCACCAACAGCCACAAAAGTTGAATTACAGGTGTAGTTGCTGAGTTACTAATTCGTTATAAAGCACGTTTTTTGCACGCGCATTTACATGCAAGGTGAACTACTTATGAAGACCCGAGACGGTCTGATCCCAGCCCTTCACATCTTCAGGCTTACGAGGAGCCTTGCCGACGTAGCGCGCCGAAGGCCTGATTAAGCGGCCGGTGCGCTTCTGCTCGAGGATATGAGCAGACCAACCCGCAGTGCGAGCTGATGTAAACATTGGGGTGAACATGTGAGGTGGGACTTCGGCGAAATCAAGAAGTACTGCGGCCCAGAACTCAACATTTGTTTCAAGCACGCGATCTGGGCGACGCTCTCTTAATTCTGCAAGCGCTGCTTCTTCAAGCGCCTTGGCGACTTCATAACGTGGCGCACCTAATTCTTCGCAGGTACGACGAAGTGTGCGAGAGCGTGGATCTTGAGCGCGATAGACGCGATGACCAAATCCCATAAGGCGCTCGCCCTTATCAAGTAAATCTTTTACATATGCGCGCGCATCGCCAAGTTTTTCAACTGCTTGGATCATGTGTAGCACTCGAGATGGAGCACCACCGTGAAGCGGTCCACTCATTGCACCAATCGCACCAGAAATTGATGCCGCAACATCAGCGCCAGTTGAAGCGATAACGCGAGCGGTAAAGGTCGATGCATTCATTCCATGTTCTGCGGCCGAGACGAAGTAAGCATCGATTGCCCGGACATGTTTTGGATCTGGTTCCCCGCGCCAACGAATCATCATTCGCTCAACAACGGTATGGGCTTTATCAACTTCGCTTTGCGAAATCATTGGAGCAGTTCCACGTGCTGCTTGGGCGACGTAGGAAAGAACCATCACCGAAACACGAGCGAGATTTAAACGCGCCTCTTCATCCGAGATATCAAGCAGTGGCCTTAAACCCCAAGCTGGTGTGAGCATCGCAATTGCAGATTGAACATCGACTCGAACATCGCCAGAGTGAACCGGGATTGGGAATGGTTCGGCTGGTGGAAGCCCTGGATTGAATTCATCATCAACTAATAAGCCCCAGACATTTCCAAATGTCACTCGACCAACTAAGTCATCAATATCCACGCCGCGATAGCGAAGTGCGCTTCCCTCTTTATCTGGTTCAGCAATCTCTGATTCAAAGGCGATGACGCCCTCGAGGCCGGGCTTAAAGTCATCTGCCATAGCGGGTATTCTGCCCATAACTAGCCCACCCAACAAACTCAAGATGACCATCCGGCGAAAGTGACCTTAGATACATCCATGGCCGAGTTTGATAAAGATACGATTGCAAATATGCGCCGTTCATATGGCGAGAGCGGTCTTAGCGAGAGTGAAATTGATTCAAACCCTATCCAACAGTTTCGTAGTTGGTTAAAGGATGCCGCTGAAAACCCGATTGTGATTGAAGCAAATGCGATGGTTCTCTCTACCGTTGTTGATTCACAACCCACATCGCGAACTGTTCTGTTGAAAGATGTTACCGAAGCAGGATTTACCTTCTTTACAAATTACAACTCAGCAAAATCGACCGCAATAACAGGTAACGAGAAAGTGTCTCTGCTATTTCCTTGGTATCCGCTCGAACGCCAAGTAAAAATTCTAGGTAGCGCTTCAAAAATTTCAGATGCTGAATCTGACGCATATTTCGCCACGAGACCCTGGTCGAGCAAGATCGGAGCTTGGGCTAGTGATCAATCTGCACCGCTCTCATCACGCACCGAACTTGAGAGTAAGTGGAGCGAGTTTGCAGCCAAATACCCAGAAGGAAGCGAAGTTCCTAGACCCTCACATTGGGGAGGATTCTTAGTGACACCAATCTCAATTGAATTCTGGCAGGGGCGATATTCCCGACTCCATGATCGAATCAGATACACCAAAACTGGCAGCGAATGGAAAATCCAGCGCATCTATCCCTAGTTTGAAGATAGGCTTTGCAAAATCATGGCAGAGATAAAGATTCCTGATTCACTTAAACCCAAAGATGGTCGCTTTGGTTGTGGCCCCTCAAAAATTCGCGATGAAGCACTTGAGAATCTAGTTAAGAGTGGCGCCTCAATTCTGGGAACATCGCATCGACAAAAACCAGTTAAGGGTGTCGTTAATCGAGTGCGTACTGGTCTTAACTCGCTCTTTAATCTCCCCGAGGGCTATGAAGTAGTTATGGGCAACGGTGGATCAACTGCGTTCTGGGATGTCGCGACCTTTGGCTTGATTGAGAAGAAATCACAACACTTAAGTTTTGGCGAGTTCTCATCGAAGTTTGCTAGCGCGGCAAAGGAAGCACCTTTCCTAGATGATCCTTCGATTATTAAATCTGAACCCGGATCGCATCCACTTCCAGTTATTGAAAAAGGAGTTGATGTTTACGCACTAACTCATAATGAGACTTCAACTGGAGTTGCGATGCCGATTAAGCGTCCAGCCGGAAGCGATGGCGCGCTAGTGCTAGTTGATGCAACAAGCGCAGCTGGAGGGCTTAATGTCACGGCCGCTGAATTTGATGCTTATTACTTCGCTCCCCAAAAGTCTTTTGCCTCAGATGGTGGACTCTGGATTGCGCTTATGAGCCCTGCTGCAATTGCGCGGGTAGAGAAGATAAAGGCGAGTGGCCGTTGGGTGCCCGCTTTCTTTGATCTATCGATAGCAATTGAGAATTCACGGCTCGATCAGACTTACAACACCCCAGCCGTTGCAACTCTGATGCTTCTTGCAGATCAGATTGAGTGGATGAATAGCAATGGTGGCCTTGCCTTTGCCGCTGGTAGAAGTGCCAAGTCAGCTGAAATCATCTATTCCTGGGCAGAAAAGACTTCTTATACGACCCCATTTGTCACAGATCATGCGATGCGCTCAAATGTAGTTGCAACCATCAATTTTGAAGATGGAATAGATGCCTTAGAAATCGCAAAGACGCTTCGGGCAAATGGAATTGTTGATACTGAGCCTTACCGAAAGTTAGGCAAGAACCAACTTCGCATCGGTATGTTCCCGGCGATTGATCCAGAAGATGTAAATGCCCTTAC
>VGAG01000035.1 GCA_016870835.1 Actinomycetota bacterium
TTACGCGCAGAGCTTCACCCAAAGGTTTGCGCTGCGCTCTTCTCCGGTAGCCTTTCGGCGTGAACATCGGTGTTCCCAAAGAGATAAAGAACAATGAATTTCGGGTAGCAATCACCCCCGCAGGCGTCCGTGAATTTGTAAAACGCGGCCACGAAGTATTTCTCGAAACTAACGCCGGTCTTGGATCTGCAATATCTGATAGCGATTACAAGAGCGTCGGAGGAAAAATACTTGCAACTGCCGATGAGGTTTGGGCAAAGGCAGATCTGGTACTAAAGGTTAAAGAGCCAATCGCAGCCGAGTACTCAAGGATGCGAAAAGAGCAAGCTCTCTTTACCTATCTTCACCTTGCAGCATCGAGAGAGTGCACCGATGCGCTAATCGCAAGTGGGATTACAGCAATTGCATATGAGACCGTTGAAGTTGGCGGCACCCTGCCACTTCTAGCGCCAATGAGTGAAGTTGCCGGGCGCATGGCAGCCCAAGTTGGAGCCGCAGCCCTTCAGAAAAGTAATGGCGGCCGCGGAGTACTACTTGGTGGAACACCGGGCGTTCGCCCTGGAAAAGTCCTAGTTATTGGCGGGGGAACCGCCGGGTTGGCCGCAGCAACTATCGCTCACGGCATGCGCGCTGATGTGACTGTAGTTGACACAAATTCAAAGCGCCTGGGTGAAATTGATCAGATATTTAGCGGCACCGTTACAACGTTGATGTCTAACACCCACACCATCGAAGAAGAAGCGCTCTCGGCCGACTTAGTTATTGGGGCTGTTCTCATTCATGGCGCTAAAGCTCCTAAGTTGATAAGTAACGAATTGGTAAAGCAGATGAAAGCTGGATCGGTATTAGTAGATATCGCTATCGATCAAGGTGGCTGTTTTGAAGATTCTCGTCCAACGACACATGCCGAACCCACCTTTAAAGTTCATAACTCGATCTTTTATTGCGTCGCAAATATGCCCGGAGCCGTTCCATTTACCTCTACCTACGCGCTCTCAAATGCAACTATGAAATATGCGCTGGCACTTGCTGATCTGGGTTGGCGAGAAGCGCTCCGGCGCGATTCTGGATTAGCCCTTGGATTAAATGTTCATGATGGGAAGATTTACTACCAAGCAGTTGCAGACGCCCATGGTTTGCCCGGTTTTAAGTGGACTTTTTAAGCTCAATTTCCTAACATCCGCTTTAGGTCACGAGTTCCAGCATTAAGCCCCGGCTAACTGGACGGCAACCCTCCACCGCGGTGGGGTGCTCCGGGTGAGGACCAGGTCGAAGAAATTCGACAAGCGCGGATCTGAAAATCTCAGTTCCTGCGTCAATGGACAATTAAAGAAACTGAAAGGCATGTAATGAAGAAGCTATTCAAATTAACTCCATTCATTCTCGCCGCGCTAGTTCTCTCTGCTTGCTCCTCTTCGGATGAGAGCGGAACTGCTAGTGGCGATACAACAACATGTACTCCTGATGCGCTTCAAACTCTTGAAGCTGGCGTACTAACAATTGCAACCGGTGAACCTGCTTACTACCCATGGGTTATCGATGATGCCCCAGAAAAGGGCGAAGGATTTGAAGCCGCTGTTGCATATGCAATCGCAACTGAACTTGGTTATGACCAGGCCGCCGTTAAGTGGGTCCGCACAACCTTTGATGCTGCAATCGCCCCAGGTCCAAAGACCTTTGATTTCAACCTTCAACAGTACTCAATTACAGATGAGCGGAAAGAAGTCGTTGATTTCTCATCGCCTTACTACAAATCAAATCAAGCAATTGTCTCCTTCAAGGGAAGCAAACTTGATGGCGTAACAACTCTTCAAGGAATCACCGATTCGGGCGCAAAGTTGGGCGCAGCTGTTGCTACAACCTCACTTGATGTAATCGAATCAACACTAGGCCTAAAGGCATCGGTATTTAACGATAACGCTGCTGGCGTAACTGCCCTTAAGAATAAGCAGATCGATGGCTTAGTCGTTGATTTACCAACAGCGTTCTATCTATCCGCCGTAGAAGTTCCAAATGGAATCATCGTCGGTCAGATTGAAGGTAGCGATGCTGCTGATCAAGGATTCGGACTACTCCTTGCTAAGGAGAGCCCACTTACATCCTGCGTAACAAAGGCTGTTGATGCAATCCGCGATAACGGAACACTCGCTTCGATAACAAGCAAGTGGCTCGCTGACTCTGCGGGAGCTCCAGTACTTAAGTAATGAGCGAAAATCGAGGGCGCGGAAGCGGGGGTAACTCTGGTTCCGCGCCTTACGATTTTGGTGGAGCTTGGCAACCAAGTGAAATTGAATTAGCGCGAAGAGTTGCACGCAAGAAGAGAAATCAGAAGAACGCTTTAATCGCAGCTCTTTCAAGCGCACTTGTCCTTGGAACTCTAATAGTCGTAATAGTTACCTCTCCAGGTTGGGTGACGCTTAGAAACACATTCTTTAAGTGGGCTTATGGTGTTGAAGTTCTTCCTAAAATATTGCTTGGCTTTGCAACTAATGCAACGTTAACTGTAATTGCTGGAACTTCCGTTGCACTTATCGGTCTTCTAGTCGCACTAATTAGGACATCAAGAACTCCAGCTTTAACGCCTTTTCGATTCCTCGCCACAATTTATGTCGATGTCTTCCGTGGCGTTCCACTCTTGCTCGTAATCCTTCTCGTTGGTTTTGGAATCCCGGCTCTTCAAATCAAAGGCTTAACCAATAGCGTGCTAATCCTCGGCACGCTCGCGGTGATAATCACTTACTCGGCATATGTCGCAGAAGTCATACGAAGTGGAATTCTCACCGTTCATCCAAGCCAGCGAGCCGCTGCCCGCTCTCTTGGCCTAAGCCACTCTCAAACGCTGCGCTACGTAGTACTACCCCAGGCATTTAAACGAGTAACCCCGCCACTACTTAATGACTTGGTGGCGCTAGTTAAAGACACTGGCTTAATCTCAATTCTCGGCGTTACCGATGCTGTCCGCGCCGCCCAAATTCAGACTTCCAAGAGCTTTAACTACACCCCTTATGTGATGGCCGCACTCATCTTCCTTGCTGTGACGATTCCACTTACAAGAGCGACCGATCGGATGCTCCGCAAATCACTCGAGCGCCAGAACGCCCAAGGACAAGCATGAGCGCCCCTGTTCTTCGGATCGAGAAACTACGTAAATCTTTTGGCGCTGAAATAGTTCTTGAAGATATAACTTTCACCGTGCCAGAGCACACCGCAACGGTATTTATTGGCGCTTCCGGAAGCGGTAAATCAACGCTACTTAGATGTATTAATCTCTTAGAGCAGATTGATGATGGCGTTATAAAACTTGATGGGCAAGATATCTCCGCGGCCGATGTGAATCCGGATGAAGTTAGAAAGAAACTTGGAATGGTCTTTCAATCCTTCAATCTCTTTCCTCATATGACTGTTCTTGAAAACATCATCCTTGCTCCGACAAAAGTGCAAGGCGTCTCTCAAGATGAAGCGGTTGATCAAGCTTTTAAATTGTTAGAACGTTTTGGCCTTCGGGATAAAGCAGATCAATACCCAGATCGTTTAAGCGGCGGCCAACAACAACGTGTCGCAATCATTCGCTCTCTTGCAAGATCACCACGACTCTTATTGTTAGATGAAATCACTAGCGCCCTTGACCCAGTACTCGTTAATGAAGTTCTAAGCACCGTGCGTGAATTGAAGAGCGAAGGAATGACGATGGTTCTTGCTACCCATGAGATGGGTTTTGCAAAACAAGTCGCAAATGAGGTCTGTTATTTGCATCAAGGGCGGATCCTTGAGTGGGGAGCGCCGGAGGAAATTCTCGAGGCGCCTAAGCGGGCTGAGACACGCGAATTCATTAAGCGTGTCCACGATGCGGGACGGCTCTAGAAAAGTCCTAGACAAATCACATTTCATTAGTTATCATTTCCTTAGGTCATGAGCTCCAATTCATAGCCCCGGCTAATTGGACGGCAACCCTCCACCACGGTGGGGTGCTCCGGGTGAAGACCAGGTCAACTGCAAGGCGCCGTTGACAAGCGTGGGTCTGCCAAAGTTAGCCAGGCCCCCTAATTACTAGGGAGGTTTACCAATGCCATCTTTCTCCGTTACTAACGCTGAATTTGAGACGCGTCAGATTCATGCCGGACAAGTTCCAGATCCAACAACGGGTTCGCGCGCATTGCCTCTCTACCAGACGACTGCATATCAATTCCGCGATACCAAACATGCGGCTGATCTCTTTGGACTGGCAGAGCTAGGCAATATCTACACCCGCATCATGAATCCAACTCAAGATGCAATTGAACAAAGAATCGCATCACTTGAAGGGGGAGTCGCTGCGCTACTTGTTGCATCAGGTTCTGCAGCCACAACTTTTGCAGTTCTAAATGTTGCAGAAGCGGGCGATCACATCGTCTCCTCGCCCTCACTTTATGGCGGTACCTACAATCTCTTTCATTACACCTTGCCCAAATTCGGTATCGAGGTGACTTTCGTAGAAAACCCAGATGACCCGGAAAGTTGGCGCAGAGCAGCAAAGCCAAATACCAAGGCCTTCTTTGGTGAAACGATTGCAAATCCTAAGAACGATGTTCTAGATATCGAAGCGGTTTCAAAGGTCGCCCACGAAATCGGTGTGCCACTAATTGTTGATAACACCGTTGCAACGCCATACCTGCTTCGACCAATTGATTTTGGCGCCGATGTAGTTGTTCATTCTGCAACGAAGTTCCTCTCTGGACACGGAAATGCAGTAGTTGGAGCGATTGTTGATGCCGGAAAGTTTGATTACGCGAAGTACCCAGATCGCTTTAAAAACTTTAACCAACCAGATCCGAGTTATCACGGCCTTGTTTATGCTCAAGCCCTAGGAGTTGGCTCAGCATTTGGAGCAAACCTCTCTTACATCTTCAAGATCCGCCTAACTTTGCTCCGCGATATCGGCGCAGCCGCAGCTCCCTTTAACGCCTGGTTACTTGCCCAAGGGCTAGAAACGCTAAGCATTCGAGTCGAGCGCCATGTTGAAAATGCCAAAGAAGTAGCGCAGTGGCTTGAGAAACATCCCCAAGTAGAGAAAGTTAATTACGCCTCCCTTGCCTCATCACCATGGAACAAGTTGGCTAAGAAGTATCTACCAAAGGGAAGCGGCGCAGTTCTCTCATTTGAAGTCAAAGGTGGAATAGAAGCGGGAAAGAAGTTCATCGAGGCGCTAAATATCTTCTCCCATGTAGCAAATATCGGTGATGTGCGCTCACTTGCAATCCATCCAGCATCAACTACGCATTCTCAATTGACTCCAGCAGAACAACTTTCGGCTGGTGTTACCCCAGGACTCGTGCGTCTAAGTCTTGGACTTGAGAACATCAACGACATCAAAGCCGATCTAGAAAAAGCATTCGCGGCCGCGAAATAACGCGCATGTCCCTAGATCAACGCGTAACCGGGGCTTGGCTTGAGAGCCATGACCCCGGAGCGCGCGTATTTCACAAACTTGGCGATCTAACTTTGGAATCCGGTGAGACTTTGCCGGATGTGACAATTGCCTACCAATCTTGGGGAACTTTAAATGAAGATGGAACAAATGCAATCCTCATAAATCACGCGCTAACTGGTTGGTCTGATGTTCCAGCATGGTGGCCAGAGATGGTTGGGCCTGGACTTCCTTTTGATACCGATAAGTTTTTCGTGATCTGTCCAAATGTTATTGGCGGGTGCCAGGGAAGTACCGGTCCATCAAGTATCGCCCCAGATGGAAAGCGTTGGGGTTCGCGCTTTCCGTATCTGACAGTTCGGGATCTGGTGCGCGCTGAAGTCGAACTCTCAAATCAACTCGGCATCAAGCGTTACTTACTTGCAGTCGGACCATCACTTGGTGGCATGCGCTCACTTGAGTGGGCGATCGAACATCCGGATCGAATCGGCGCAATCTGCACCATTGGTTCATCTGCGGTTGCAACTGGCGACCAAATCGGAACTTGGACCACTGAGATCCATGCAATTAAAGCTGATCCAAACTTTCACGGCGGTGACTATTACGAAAAGGATTTCGGGCCGATCGAGGGAATGGGCATTGCCCGCAAAATTGCCCATCTTTCGTATCGGACCGAGTATGAGATGGACACTCGATTCGGGCGCGACCTACAAAATGATGAAACTGGCCGCTACGCCGTGACCTCATATTTGGATCACCAAGCTTCAAAGTTGCAGCGCCGCTTTGATGCAAATACCTATATCGCCTTGGAAACTGTGATGATCTCCCACGACATTGGCCGCGATCGCGGTGGGGTAGAGGCCGCTCTCTCAACCGCTCGAGTGCCGATAGTCGTGGTCTCAATCGACACTGACCGGCTCTTTCCACCCCGGCTTCAGGAGGAAATCGTGCGTTTGGCTCCCTCGGCGCTGCCACTTAAACGGATTTCTTCACCATTTGGCCATGACGGTTTCTTGATAGAGGTTGAAACGGTGGGCTCAATAATTAAAGAGGCGCTAGATCTAGCCGTCGCAAAGCGCTAAAAAGTGCGTTTAGGCCTGTGGACAATTTATAATATAGCCATAGCCATCTCCCCAAATGGCAAGTCTCTAGTAAATCGCTAGAACAAAAACAAAGGATTATTTGTGGCCTTATCTCGTGCGCCCAAAAAAGCCCCGAAGACGTCGGCTGTGAAGAAGAGCGCTACGAAAGCAGGTAAGAAGTCCGGCAAAAAAGAAAAGAAAAAGGCCGGCCCAAGACTTTTCCCAACTAAAGCTGAATTAGAAGCGCTAAAACTTGCGCGCGAATCTGGTTCATCTAAGAAAGAAGTTAAGAAAGCAGGCCCAAGACTCTTCCCAACCAAGGCTGAACTTGCCGCGATGAAAGCAGCTTCAATTGGCCAGAAGCCAAGTGCACTTGTTGAAGCACAGAACGCACTTAGAGCAGCAGGAAAGAAAACAGTAAAGATTGATGGCGAAGAAGTTGAGATTGAAGAGGTTGAACTCGAAGATCTTGAGAAATTAGTTGCAGAGACTGCTGAGGAGGCCAAAGAAGGCGACTCTGATGTTCGCGTTGTAAATCTCTCGGAAGAAGCGAAACAAGAAGAGGGCGAGTTCACCCTAAAAGATTCTGAGGAAGATGATGCGCCACCACAAACAGTTCTGACTGCCGGTGCAACCGCTGACCCGGTAAAAGACTATTTAAAGCAGATTGGCCGCGTTGCACTTCTTAATGCAGAGCTCGAAGTTGAACTTGCGATGCGCATCGAGGCCGGACTATTTGCAGAAGAGAAATTAAATTCAGGTGAGAAGTTAGATCGAAGCGTAAGACGCGAGCTCGAGTGGATTGCTCACGATGGACGCCGGGCAAAGAATCACCTGCTTGAAGCGAACCTAAGACTTGTTGTCTCACTAGCCAAGCGCTACACCGGCCGCGGCATGCTCTTCCTGGATCTAATCCAAGAAGGAAACCTTGGACTAATTCGTGCGGTTGAGAAATTCGATTACACAAAGGGCTACAAGTTCTCAACTTATGCAACTTGGTGGATTCGCCAGGCAATCACTCGCGCTATGGCAGATCAAGCAAGAACTATTCGTATCCCGGTTCACATGGTTGAAGTCATCAACAAACTTGCTCGTGTTCAGCGCCAGATGCTTCAAGATCTTGGCCGCGAACCAACCCCAGAAGAGTTAGCTAAAGAACTAGATATGACCCCAGAAAAAGTGGTCGAAGTTCAAAAGTATGGCCGCGAACCAATCTCACTTCACACCCCACTCGGTGAAGAGGGAGACTCAGAGTTCGGTGATCTAATCGAAGATTCTGAAGCGATTGTTCCTGCTGATGCGGTCTCATTTACTCTTCTACAAGAACAACTCCACTCTGTCCTCGACACTCTCTCAGAGCGCGAAGCCGGCGTCGTTGCGATGCGATTCGGTTTAACTGATGGCCAACCAAAGACCCTCGATGAAATCGGCAAGGTATACGGCGTCACTCGCGAACGTATCCGCCAGATTGAATCAAAAACAATGTCCAAGCTTCGCCACCCATCTCGCTCGCAAGTTTTGCGCGACTACCTCGACTAACCAATCAAGATTAGGAGCAACAAATGTCAGAGCGTCCCAAGATTTTCGTAAAACCAAATGGCTCTATCCGAGTTAC
>VGAG01000036.1 GCA_016870835.1 Actinomycetota bacterium
ACCAAGCTCTACATCTCAGCATAGTTAAATACTCGATACTGAAGCGAGAAATGGCTCATGATTCTTATTAGCGAGGATGTTTGGAGTGAGGATTTTGCCTCATTGCAAAAGCGTTTTCCTATTACTCATGAGCCAGATCTCTGGAACCGCAAGGAAGATTTGAAGAAGGCACTCGTTAGCGCGCAAGCTCTAGTCGTGCGCAATCGAACACAGGTCACAAGAGAATTGATTGAATCAGCTCCAAATTTGAAAGTAATTGCACGAGCTGGAGTTGGACTAGACAATATTGATATCAAAGCCGCAGATGAGCTCGGTGTAGTCGTCTCAGCTGCGCTTGGAATAAACGCAGTTGCGGTCGCAGAATTAACTTTAGGTCTGGCTCTTGCCCTTGCTCGCTCAATTGTTGATCGCGATAAGAGCACCCACGCGGGAAATTGGAATCGAGCGGCGGGAACTGAGATTTCCGGTAAGACCTGGGGGTTATTGGGCTTTGGTGCTACTGGCAAAGCTGTTGCAAAATTATTAAGCGGTTTTAATTGTGAAGTAATTGCCTATGACCCATTTGTAGAGAGCGCTGAAAATGCAAAACTTCTATCGCTTGATGAAGTTATTGCAAAATCTGATCTGCTCTCGATTCATCTGCCCGCCACTAAGGAGACCACAGGGCTGATAAACCGTGAATTGCTAACCAAGATGAAACCCAGCGCAATACTTATAAATGTCGGTCGAGGCGAAGTGATAAATGAAAGAGATCTAGAAGCAGCCCTTATTGAAAAGCTAATTGCCGCTGCAGCGTTAGATGTTCGAGCCAGTGAGCCACCTAAGGATGATCTATTTAAGGGCCTATCAAATGTAATCCTCACGCCACACATTGCTGGAATTACAAATGAAAGTCAGGCGGCAATAAATAGGGTATTGGTAAGAGAAATTGAAGCGGCCCTAACTGGTGCGCCCCAGCAATACGCAGTCGGCGCAGTTAAGAGTGCTAAATAGTGGCTATAAAAGCGAAGTTAGTGATTGATCACTGCACATCCTTACTTGAGAAAGCAGGAGTTCCAAGAGCAAATGCATCAAGCACAGCTCGCGCAATCATTCTCTCCGATGTTTGGGGAAATGCGTCTCATGGCGTGATGCGACTTCCCTTCTATTTGCAACGCATATCCATGGGAGGAGTAAATGCAGCAGCTGAGCTAGTCACATATTCCGAGCGGGGCGCGATTCTTGGCATTGATGGTCAAGATGGACTCGGACATTGGCAGGTATGGGAAGGCGCAAAGCTAGGCGTACAGAAAGCTAAAGAATTTGGAATCTCATTAGTTTCGATTAAGAATTCAAGTCACTGTGGCGCACTCGGTGTCTATTTGTATCCCGCACTTGATGCGGGCCAAATCGCGATGATCTTCACAAATGGCCCTGCGGTAATGCCAGCTGTCGGTGGGAATGCTCCGCTACTTTCAACTAGTCCCATTGCTGCGGGCATTCCAGCAAATCCACCAATGATTATTGATCTCTCAACTTCTGCGGTTGCTCGCGGAAAGATTGCAGCGGCAGCTAAAAGTGGCGGAACAATTCCAGAAGGCTGGTCAGTTGATAAAGATGGAAAGAGTATTACTGATGCTAAGGCCGCTTTGATGGGAATGCTGGCGCCACTTGGCGGTGCAAAGGGATTTGCACTTGGCTTGATGGTCGAATCATTGTCGGCGGGATTAAGTGGTGGTTCACTATCAACACAAGTACCCGACATGTTCAACCCCGACGACGACACTAAACCACAAGGTATTTCTCATACGTTAATAACGATTGAATTAAGTGATCTTGGCGATAGCTCGTCATATTCAGATTTCAACAAATTAGCGGCGCAAGTTAAAGATACCGGGGGAAGAGTTCCGGGGGAGAAGCGCGCTCATCCGAGCAAGATGGATGACTATGAAATAACAGTCGTTGATTCAGTTTTGAAAGACCTAAATGACTGGTCAAACAAACTGGGAGTTGCTTCGCTTTAATGAAACTTAAACGTGTAGATCTTTATTACTTCTCAATAATTCTCACTGGAGTGGCGCTCGCTTACTTAGTGAATAAGTTTCAAGGTGCAATTTCACCGCTATTCATTTCAATGATTCTTGGAATAGTCCTCGGAAACGCTATGGATTGGAAGAAGGGCAAAGCAGTAGCCACTTTCGCTTCGCGTAAATGTCTACGGTTAGGCGTCGTGTTTCTTGGCTTTCAGATCTCGATTGAGAAGTTTATTGAAGTGGGTCCAAGGGGATTACTTGCCGTTGCGTTAATTGTTGCAACAGTATTTCTATCTCTACGTTATCTAAGTAAGCGAATCGGGATAACTGATTCACTTGGGACCTTGATAGCCGGTGGCTTTGCAATCTGTGGCGCCACTGCTATTGCAGCAATTTCGTCAACTAGAAAGAGCGAAGATCGCGATGTCTCTTATGCGGTCGCAATTGTCACCCTATGTGGAACGCTATCCGTCTTTGTTATTCCCGCTCTTGCTGCACTTATTGGTTTAAGTGATGCGACAGCAGGTGCGTGGATTGGGGCTGCAGTTCATGATGTTGGCCAAGTTATTGCTACCGCTTCACTTATGGGTAGCGAAGCTCTTGACTCAGCAGTCATCGTTAAGTTAACTCGAGTCGTCTTATTGATTCCGTTGATTCTCTTTCTTGCTAGAGGTCAATCTGATTCAGGTTCAATTCGTAAGGCAACCCCAACTTTTGTATTTGCTTTTGTCGCCTGCGCGCTAATCGTTAATGCGCTCGCACTTCCAGATTCATTTATCTCACTTGGCAAAGAGAGTTCAAAAGTTCTTCTCTCCATTGGGCTATTTGGAATGGGTCTTTCAGTTAAATGGGCCCAGATCCGAGCCCTTGGCGCTAAGCCTCTGCTCTTTGGCCTCGTTGCCTGGGTTGGTTGTGGGGCCTTTGCCCTCGCTGTGATTCGTGGGGTTGGGCTATAGCCCGAAGCGAATTTCCCTTTTTCTACACCCTCTCCTAGACTCGCTCTCTGCCCAAATGAGGTTCAAAAGCGGAAAATTGAGGTAAAAGCTTGGCGAAAAAAGATGGTGCAATCGAAATCGAAGGCACTGTTGCTGAAGCTCTACCAAATGCGATGTTTCGCGTTGAGCTAACCAATGGACATAAAGTCCTCGCACACATAAGCGGGAAGATGCGTCAGAACTACATTCGCATCTTGCCGGAAGACCGTGTGATTGTGGAATTAAGTCCATATGACCTCACCCGAGGTCGGATCATTTACCGGTACAAGTAGAAGTTGCTAGTAAGGAGTTAAGTCGTGAAGGTAAAGCCAAGCGTGAAGAAGATTTGCGACAAGTGCAAAGTCATTCGTCGTAATGGTCGCGTTATGGTTATCTGCGACAACCTCCGTCACAAGCAGCGTCAGGGCTAGTTTTAAAAC
Organism: Actinomycetota bacterium; assembly: GCA_016870835.1. Lineage (GTDB taxonomy): Bacteria > Actinomycetota > Actinomycetes > Nanopelagicales > Nanopelagicaceae > MAG-120802. The sequence goes on from VGAG01000036.1 coordinate 3,427, forward strand.
ACAACTTAATAATTAGTACGCGTGGCGCAACAATCGCGAGAGCGATTGACCTCCTGACTGAAAGCGGGAGCCGGTTAATCCGGAAGCGTTGCGGAGGACTTTCAGATTATGGAAAGAGCAATTAATGGCACGTCTAGTTGGCGTTGATCTGCCGCGTGAAAAACGGCTTGAGGTCGCGCTCCAATACATCTTCGGTATTGGTGAAACCCGCGCAAAGGCAACTCTTGCTGCGACCGGTGTTTCCCCAGATATCCGAGTCAAAGATCTACAAGAACCAGATCTAATAAAGCTTCGTGAATATATTGAAGCTAATTACAAGATCGAAGGTGATCTCCGTCGTGAGATCGCAGGAAACATCAGACGTAAAGTCGATATCCAGTGCTACCAAGGAATTCGCCATCGCAAAGGACTTCCAGTTCGCGGTCAGCGCACCCATACAAATGCTCGCACTCGTAAGGGACCACGCGTTGCAATCGCTGGTAAGAAGAAGGAGACCAAGTAATGGCCGCACCTAAAGCAAAACCAGCCGCAGCTGCAGCAGCAGCTCCAAAAGCAAAGGCAAAGCCACGTAAGAAAGATAAGAAGAACGTAGCTTTCGGCCATGCTTATATAAAGAGCACTTTTAATAACACCATTGTCTCTATCACCGATCCATCCGGCGGAGTCCTTGCATGGGCCTCATCCGGCGGCGTCGGCTTTAAGGGATCGCGTAAATCAACGCCTTTCGCCGCTCAACTTGCAGCTGAAGCTGCAGCAAAGAAAGCCCAAGAGCATGGCGTTAAGAAAGTAGATGTCTTCGTTAAGGGCCCAGGCTCAGGACGCGAGACTGCAATTCGTTCACTTCAAGCAGCAGGTTTGGAAGTCGGCGCCATCTCAGATGTAACGCCACTTGCACACAATGGCTGCCGTCCACCAAAACCACGTCGAGTATAAGGAGGAGGAAAACTAAATGGCCCGTTATGTTGGAGCAGATTGCAAGCGCTGCCGTCGCGAGAAAGTAAAGCTTTTCCTCAAAGGCTCGAAGTGCGATGGACCAAAGTGCCCGATTGAGTCACGTCCTTATCCACCAGGACAACACGGTCGCGGTCGCGCAAAGGAATCCGAGTACCTACTACAGATGCGCGAGAAGCAGAAGTGCGCACGTATCTACGGTGTACTTGAAAAGCAATTCCGTAACTATTACACCGAAGCGAGCCGCCTCGCTGGTAAGACTGGTGAAAACCTTCTTATCCTCTTGGAGTCGCGCCTAGATAACGTCATCTATCGCGCTGGTTTTGCCAAGAGCCGCGATATGGCACGCCAACTAGTTCGTCACGGACATATTTTGGTTAATGGCCGAAAGGTAGACATCCCTTCATATCGAGTCACTCAATATGACGTTGTCGATGTTCGCGCTAAGTCCCAAGACCTCACACCATTCATCGTTGCAAGCGCTGAATTTGGTGAGAAGTCAGTCCCAGCTTGGATCGAAGTTGTCCCATCCCAGATGCGCATCATCGTCCACTCACTTCCAACCCGGGCAATCATCGATACCCAGGTCCAGGAGCAACTCATCGTTGAGCTTTACTCCAAGTAATTAATTTCTAGTCGCCGACTAGTTATTAATTGTTTGGAAAACTAAAACTAAATATAAGTAACGACAGAGAGATCAAATAGCGGATCTCTCAGGACAATGGAGGAAAGAAGTGCTAATTGCACAACGTCCCGTACTGAATGAGGAAGTAGTAAGCGAGAACCGCTCTAGGTTCATAATCGAACCGCTAGAGCCTGGCTTTGGCTACACCCTTGGAAACTCTCTACGCCGAACTCTGCTCTCATCAATTCCGGGAGCTGCTGTAACAAGCATTCGAGTTGCTGGCGCGCTCCACGAGTTCACGACTCTTGAAGGTGTGAAGGAAGACCTCACCGACATCGTCTTGAATATTAAGAACCTCGTTCTCTCATCTGAAAATGATGAACCAGTCGTTGCCTACATCCGCAAGAGCGGTTCGGGCAGCATTACTGGCAAGGATGTAGCTGTTCCTGCTGGAGTAGAAGTCCACAATCCTGATCTTCATATCGCAACGTTAAATAGCAAGGCCAATGTTGAAATCGAGTTAACGATTGAGCGTGGCCGTGGTTACGTTGCAGCAATCCAGAACAAGCAAGTTGGTGCAGAAATCGGCCGCATCCCAGTCGATTCCATCTACTCACCTGTTCTTCGCGTTACCTATAAAGTTGAAGCAACTCGCGTTGAACAACGCACCGACTTCGATCGTTTGATTATCGATGTCGAAACTAAGAGTTCAATGGCGCCTCGTGATGCGATGGCATCTGCGGGTAAGACCCTTGTTGAACTCTTCGGACTTGCTCACGAGTTGAATTACGCTGCTGAAGGAATTGATCTTGGACCTTCTATTCAAGATGCTGCCCTTGCTGCAGATCTCGCGCTTCCAATCGAAGATCTTGATCTAACGGTTCGTTCCTACAACTGCTTGAAGCGTGAAGGAATCCACACTGTTGGCGAGCTACTTTCAAGAAGCGAAGCTGATCTTCTAGATATCCGTAATTTTGGTTCTAAGTCGATTGATGAAGTTAAGGCGAAGATCGTTTCAATGGGTCTTCAACTTAAGGATTCACCAGTCGGATTTGATCCAACCAAGCACCAGAACTATGGCATCGACGAATCATTCGCCGATGATCAAGCTTAAGGAGAGGCCATGCCAAGACCATCACGCGGACCGCGCCTTGGAAGCGGACCTGCTCATGAGAAATTGTTGCTTCGCACTTTAGCGTCGCAGCTATTTGAAAAAGGCAAGGTACGTACTACTGAAGCTAAGGCTCGTCGCCTTCGTCCACTCGCCGAGAAGTTAATCACCAAAGCCAAGAAGGGTGATCTCGCTGCTCGTCGCGAAGTTCTCGCTGTAATCCCTCAAAAGGATGTTGTGAAAATTCTCTTCTCCGAAATCGGTCCGCGCTTTGCCACAAGAAATGGTGGCTATACGCGCATCACCAAGATCGGTCCACGCAAGGGAGACAACGCACCTATGGCGGTAATTGAAGTACTCTCTGAGTAATTAACTCAAGTATTAAAGATGGAGCCCACTCTCAACCCTGAGAGTGGGTTTCTTCGTTTTCGAATTGATTTTTCCTACGATGGAACTAATTTCAATGGTTGGGCGCGTCAGCCCGAACTTCGCACCGTACAAGCCTCTATGGAAGAAGCCATCAGTGGCTTAACTCGAAACGAAGTTGAGTTAGTCGTGGCGGGGCGAACCGATGCTGGAGTACATGCAATCGCACAGGTCGCTCATGTAGATCTACCAGAGCGCGACAAGTATGGCAAAGAGTGGCGCTGTGATGATCTCATCTATCGTTTAAATCGAATGCTTGATGAAGATATTCGAATCAATTCAATTGCGCTCGCACCTAATTTCTTTCATGCTCGATTCTCTGCGCTACGAAGAAAGTACATTTATAAAATTGCGGATGGT
>VGAG01000037.1 GCA_016870835.1 Actinomycetota bacterium
CAGGCAAGCAAGGAGGCACTACGCTTGCAAACATGGAATATAGAAGACTCGGTAGTTCAGGAATGTACGTAAGTGAGATTACCTACGGTAATTGGATAACCCATGGATCCCAGGTCGAGCAGGAAGCCGCAATCAAGTGCGTCCGAGCCGCCTTCGATAACGGGATTACCACCTTCGACACAGCAGATGTCTATGCCGGTACTAGAGCCGAAACAGTTCTTGGCAAAGCACTAAAGGGAGTTCGACGCGAATCCTACGAATTGCTTACAAAAGTTTATTGGCCAACTGGCCCTGGAAAGAACGATCGTGGTCTCTCACGCAAGCACATTATGGAATCCGTTCACGCCTCACTCAAGCGACTAAAAACTGATCACCTTGATCTCTATCAGATGCATCGATTCGATTTTGAAACCCCACTGGAAGAGTCCCTTAGCGCATTTGATGATCTCATTCGCCAAGGAAAAGTTCATTACATTGGTTTTTCAGAGTGGACCGCAGCGCAGATTAGCGATGCGCTTAAAATTCAAGATAGTCGTGGTTATACCCGCTTTATTTCCAGCCAGCCTCAATATTCGATGCTCTGGCGAGTAATCGAAAGTGAAGTTGTCCCGCTCTCTAAGGAGAAGGGCATCGGCCAGATTGTCTGGTCACCGATCGCTCAAGGAGCGCTCACTGGAAAGTATTTGCCCGGGAAGAAGCCACCAGCCGGATCTCGCGCTACTGATAAGAAGGGTGGCGCAAACATGATCTCCCGTTGGATGCGTGATGAGGTACTAATTGCTGTTCAGAATCTAAAGCCAATCGCAGATGCAAATGGATTGACCCTCGCCCAACTTGCAGTCGCGTGGGTACTTCAAAATCCAAATGTTTCAAGTGCAATCATCGGCGCAACCAAGCCTTCACAGATCAAAGAGAATGTGAAAGCGAGCGGAGTGAAGTTGGATGCTTCGACAATGAAGCAGATTGATGAAGTATTAGGTGCACTGCCTAAAAAGGATCCAACCAATACAGTCTCGCCAAATCCGCGAGCCTGATCTAACTCAGGCTACACAGATGCGTCGCGTTTTACCTTCGGGGTAGGGGCGCGTAGTTTTCTAATCTGCGTAGAGCGGAGCCAGCCATACATTCCAAGGCCTTTTAGAGGTGTACCTGGATAGCGGGCCGTCACCTCGCGTTTGATCTTTCTACTTAAAAAGAAACCGTCCATAATCGAAAAAAGTAGAACTGAGTACATAAGGACAATCGCAGCGAGCTGCACTTCAAGAATTGGCACGATTGTCATAAATAGAACTAGAACAATTACGGGGAGAAAATATTCTCCAATTGAACGGCGAGCATCTACATAGTCTCTGATGAACCGTCTTACCGGTCCGCGATCTCGAAGCGGAAGTGCGTTCTCATCGCCGCGCATATATGCCTGGCGTTGAGCAGCCCTAGATAAACGAGCTTGGGCTTTCTGTTGTTTCTTCGCCTCTTTAGTTGCGGCTGGAGCGAGTCTGCGAAAAACGCGCTGCTCTTCGACTTCTTTTCGCTTTGGTGTCGGGCGACCTTTTTTATCAGCCATGCTCTTAAGGTAGGGCGAGCATTCGCTCTAGCGCAACTCGTGCATGATGAGCGATCTTTGCTTCGACCTTTATCTCATTAACGACTTTGCCATTTGCTACTGATTCCAGTGCCCAAACCAAATGCGGCAGGTCGATCCGGTTCATTGTGGAGCAATAGCAGACTGTTTTATCCAAGAAGTAGACCTTCTTATCTGGATTTGAGGCCGCTAGACGCTTTACGAGATTTAACTCAGTTCCAACTGCCCACGATGAGCCACTTGGCGACTCTTTAACAGTTTTAATAATCATCTCTGTGCTGCCAACGACATCGGCCGCCCTTACTACTTCGTGTTGACACTCTGGGTGCACGAGGACTTTGACTCCTGCAATCCGATCACGGATCTCGTTTACATTCTCAATACTGAAACGACCGTGAACGGAACAGTGGCCGCGCCAGAGAATTACTCGAGCTGACTTAATTTCTTGATCAGTCAGTCCACCTCGTGGTTTCCAAGGATTCCAAAGGACACAATCCTCAAGTTTCAAACCCAGCTTTAGAACAGCGGTATTTCTGCCCAGGTGTTGATCGGGAAGGAAGAAGACCTTTTCTCCCTTTTCGAAGGCCCATCTCATGGCCCGTTCTGCATTTGAAGAGGTGCAGATTGTTCCGCCATATTCTCCAGTGAAAGATTTAATTGCGGCGGTGGAATTCATGTAAGTAACTGGAATTGTCTTGGTAGAGATTCCGAGCTCCTGCATTACTCTCCAGGCGTCGTTAACTTGATTTGCAGCGGCCATATCTGCCATCGAACAACCTGCAGCTAAATCCGGAAGAATCACACGCTGAGTTGGACCCGTGAGAATATCTGCGCTCTCGGCCATAAAGTGAACGCCACAGAAGAATACGAATTCAGCGTCACCTCGTTCCGCTGCGGCTTGGGCTAACTTAAAAGAATCCCCAGTTATATCTGCGAATTGGATGACCTCATCTCGTTGATAGTGATGGCCAAGAATCATCGCCTTATTGCCAAGTTTTGCCCGAGCTTCTTGCGCGCGCTTTACAAGATCAGGGTCGCTGGCATGAGGTAACTCACCAGTGCATGAGACGCCCCGCTCGCTCGAGAGGTCTGCGCCCTGCCCAAGTAAGAGTAAGTTTCCAATGCTTGATAACCCGCTCATTGAGACATTATCCCGCTATTGCGAGTAAAGTTCGGACTATAGACTATAGGAAGTGGGCATTAGCTAAAGAGGAATTTGGAGGCGTAACAATGAGCACAGAGACCGCAACTGGAATTCTCCTTACCCCCGTCGCTGCCGAGAAAGTAGCGTCACTGCTTGCCCAAGAAGGTCGCGATGACCTAAAGCTCCGTGTTGCTGTTCAACCAGGCGGTTGCTCCGGACTTCGTTATCAACTCTATTTTGATGATCGCGCTCTGGATGGCGATGCCGTTGTTGAATTTGGTTCAGTAAAGGTAGTCACCGACAAGATGAGTACTCCGTACCTAATGGGCGCGACTATCGATTTCGTCGACACAATTCAAAAGCAGGGCTTCACAATTGATAATCCAAATGCCCAAGGCTCCTGCGCCTGTGGCGACTCGTTTAACTAACTTTTCTAAGCTCTGCAACTTGCTCGGATAAGGCTTTAACTAACTTATCTAGATCGCTCTCGGTGTGAGTGAATTTCAGGGTAATGCGAATTTGCCCATCTTGGCTAAACCCCATCGCTTCTAGTACATGGCTAGGGGAGAGGGCGCTGGCGCCGCAAGCCGAACCGGCATCAACTTTTATCCCTTGTTTATCGAGCTGGCGGAGAAGTTCTTCTCCAATAACGCCCTTGATAACCATCGCCAAGTAACGAGGGTCTGTGGCTGAGCTATCACCGACAAGTGAGACATCAGGAATCTCTGCTTTGATTTGATCACGGACTCTCTCATTTAGCGCTCGAAGTTTTGCTTTTTTTGACTCGCTATCTTTAACCCAATCTTCAAGTGCAAGCGCTGTCAAAATCAGAAGTGGTTTTGAGAAGGATCCGAATAAACGACGTTTATCAATTGGAGGAATCGGTGATCTCCAGGCCGACTCAGAATTTATCGCAAGGATCGCAGTGCCTTCAGGGCCGGCAAAATTTCGCGGATCCCAAAGCGCGACATCCCAACTCTTTGGAAGTCGCTGTGGATTCAAACTCGCCGTCAGATCTGCAATCACATTTGTGGCGCTCGTTAAGAGCGGGGTCTGCTCAACTCCAGTTTCCCGATTAGTTGCCTGCCAAAAAACCCATGAATCCGAAGGTGCTGCCTGATAATCAAAGAGACCATCCCTTCCACAAGTAAGAGTCATTAGATTCTTACCCGAACTCTGGTGTTCCCGAGCGAAGGCATGTACGACTTGGCGATCGGTAGCACCATGAACAAATGTCTTACTGGAATTCTTGAGGGCTCCTGAAAGTGCGGCCCAGTAACCAAATCCGAGTTCGCCGACAAATTCAAGAGAAGACTTTTCTACCCCTAGATTTGTCGCGATGCTCTCGCGAGATTCTTCAATGAGATTTCTTAACTTGGCCGAATCGTGGTGCAGTTTTGAAGGGTCCTGCCAGCCCATTTCAAAGGCGCGATCCATCGCAGCGCACACCGTTTCCGATAGGGGTAGCGCGCTAGCAAAGTCGCGTGAAATTTCTGGGCCTGTGATTGGGGACACCCTTGGAACGCTACCGGCTAGAGGGCTGGTTAGCGAACTGCGACTATCCTTGGCCCGTGCTTGTTTTCATGCGCCGGCTTAAATTTGCGCCATTATTTGCGCCGCTGCTGCTTTCTGGTTGCTCGATGGAGGAGCTCACCGGAATCGGTTTCAATGAAAATACTTCGAGCGTAAATCAGACAACTTTCGGTCTCTGGCAGGGAGCCTGGCTAGCTGCGGCTGTTGTTGGCGCATTCACGATGATTCTTATTCTCTGGCCAGCCATCTTCCATCGCAAGAAAGATGAAAAGTTTCCTCAACAATTCCAATACAACATTCCGGCCGAAATTGCGTACACCGTAATTCCATTTGTAATCATTGCCGTACTCTTTGGTTACACCGCAAAAGCCCAGAATGAGATCACCTCTGTCTCACCTGCAAGCGCGACCGAAGTTCACGATGTAACAGTCAATGCATTCCAATGGTCTTGGCAGTTCACTTATAAAGAGGCGGGCCCCAATACAACGGTTACCGGCTCTCCGGCGCAGCCGCCAACTCTTTATCTACCCCAGGGCCAACCAGTCCGCTTCAAAATTACGGCATCTGATGTAGTTCACGGGTTCTGGATTCCAGCTTTTATGATTCAAATTCAAAATATCCCTGGTTTTGAGAATGAGATCGAGTTCACCGCAAACGAGTTGGGCACATTCCCGGGTCGCTGCAACATTCTCTGTGGTCGCCAACATTCACAGATGCTCTTTGATGTGAAAGTTGTAACTCCAGCTGAATATGACGCTTACATTCAATCACTTAAGGCAGGTGCCACCTCATGACAACTTTCGCTACTAAACCAGCTGAGCGGTTGTTGCCTAAGCCACCTGCGCCCACCAGCAAGGGAAAACTCGCCCTTAAGCTGTTAACTACGACTGACCATAAAGTAATTGGATATCTCTATCTCGCCACCTCGTTTTTCTGGTTCTTGATCGGCGGACTTTTAGCTCTAGCTATCCGCGCTGAACTTGCTCAGCCCGGCATGCAATACATGAGTTCAGAGCAGTACAACCAAGTCTTCACAATGCATGGCACCATCATGTTGTTGATGTTTGCAACACCTCTCTTCGTAGGTTTTGCCAACGTAATCATGCCGCTACAAATCGGCGCGGCCGATGTTGCATTTCCGCGAATGAACATGCTCTCTTATTGGCTCTATTTCTTTGGCAGCATCATGGCCACTGCTGGATTTTTAACTCCAGGTGGCGCCGCTTCCTTTGGTTGGACTGCTTACGCGCCACTTTCAAGTCAAGCTTATTCGCCAGGCATTGGTGCAGATCTATGGATTGTGGGTCTTGCAGTCAGCGGTCTTGGAACAATTCTTGGCGGAGTTAACTTTGTAACCACAATCTTCACCATGCGCGCGCCCGGTATGACTATGTTCCGTATGCCAATCTTTACTTGGAACACGCTCTTAACCGCGATTCTTGTTCTTATCGCTTTCCCGCCACTTGCCGCAGCACTTCTAGCGCTTGAATCAGATCGCCTCTTTGGTTCTCATATCTTTGATCCAGCAAATGGTGGCGCGATGTTATGGCAGCACATTTTCTGGTTCTTTGGCCATCCCGAGGTATACATCTTGGCTCTTCCATTCTTCGGAATTGCAACTGAAATCCTGCCGGTCTTTAGTCGCAAACCAATCTTTGGGTATAAAGGTTTGATTGCCGCAACGATTGCAATCGCCGCACTCTCGGTTGCTGTCTGGGCGCACCACATGTATGCGAGCGGGCAAGTTGATCTCGCCTTCTTCTCCTTTATGACTTTCTTGATTGCAGTGCCCACGGGTGTGAAGTTCTTTAATTGGATTGGAACGATGTGGCGAGGTTCGCTCACCTTTGAGACCCCAATGCTCTGGGTAATGGGCTTTTTGATTACCTTCCTTCTTGGTGGTTTAACTGGTGTGATTCTTGCTAGCCCGCCGCTTGATTTTGCAGTTTCGGCCTCGTACTTCGTTGTAGCTCACTTCCACTATGTTCTATTTGGAAC
>VGAG01000038.1 GCA_016870835.1 Actinomycetota bacterium
CTTATCCCAGAGCTTCCTTATCTTCGCGCAGAGATTCTTTACTCGGTCACTCATGAGGGAGCGCGCTCAATTGATGATGTCTTATCGCGTAGAACTCGAATCTGCTTTGAAGCTAAGGATCAAGGATTGTCGGTTGTGAATGAGGTTGGCGAAATCATTGCGAAAGTTTTGGGTTGGAGCAAGGCCGATACCCAAGCATCTGTCGATGAGTACCTTTCAATCGTGCAAGAACAAAATGATGCGCTTACTAGAACGCTACGCGAAACCGTCTAGTTCTTTATCTGACCTTTACAAGTATCTTCTGGCCTAGGAACGGGCTTTGGAGTTGGAGTAGGCGTTGGAGTCGGTTCTGGACCTTGGATCAAGGTAAATGAAATCTGTTGTTCTGATCTTGCATGTGTATTTGTCTGATCGACGTAGATAACAGAACCGATGGTGATTCCTGCCGGGAGATCACGTAAGCGAAGTGTCCACACTCCAGCCGCATCTCTTACTGGCGTCTGATTCACTCGGAAAGCTGGGTTATCAGCTAATTTGAAAGCTACTGTGCCCGTGACAACGGGCTCGTTGCTTGGTCGTCTAACTTCAACTTTTATCGATGTGCTTTTATCTGTTGAACTCGCCTTTATTGAGGTTACAAGCATCGTTGTTGGCTCATTAACAGGTAAATAGTCGCCGGATTCAGGATTCCAGAGACCTCGTGTTAATTGCAAGAATGAACTTGCATCGCCTCTAAATACATTTAGATCAACTCTCGATGAGGCCACACCGTATTTCTCTCCAATTCCGCATGAGGAGTATTGCCAAATCTGCCAGAGGCTTGAGCAATTTGCGGTGCTCCAAGAGTGAACAAAACATCCGAAGATCTTTCGCCCCGGTTCAGCTGTTGGATCAGCAGGATTTATCCCATATTGAGCTTTCCATAGTGGATATTGGCGGAGTTTCTCACTTCGCACCATCGCCTGCTCTAGAAATGTTGGGTATGAATAGAAAATCGGTTTCCTTCCAGTTTTCTCATGCATCATCTCCATAAATGTCTCTGCCCAGAGAGTTACTAAATTCTTTGGCGCATAGCGACTACACCGCGAACCTGAGACTGCAACACAATTATTTTCAAGATCCAATGCGTAGGGAAGATCTCTCTCGGTATAACCACCAAGGCTTGAGAGACGCCAGAGCGCTTTTTGCGCTTGGGCTTGTGCATCACGAATAACTGCATCGCGCTCAGTTGTATTGGGTAGAACTGCATAGTGGTAGTACCCGGTAAACAAACCTGCTGCTTGGGCAGAATCACGATCCATCAATAGATATTTAAGCGCTAATTGATCGGCATCATCCCTAGTATCCGATGCTTTGATCATCACAAACCTAATGCCTGCGTTATACATCTTTACAAAGTCAATTGGCTTATCTCCGGGATGTTGCCATCTACTTACATCCGTGCCATGAATTCGTCCACCTGGACCAGTTAGTGCAATTAAATCTTCAGGAGCAGAAATCTGGGTGACTTGCTTTACTGTTATCGAACGAGCCCGAGTTGTATATGACTTACTTCCGATACTTACCCGCGCCCGATAAGTTGCTTTAGTAGCAAGCGCGGTAACACTGGTTTGAATCTTCCAAGCGCCACTTGAAGTCGATCTTGTACGCAATCTTGTATCAGTCCAACCATCCTCTAGTTGGACATCAATCCTCACGACAGCATTCTTAACTTTCGGTTTTATCAGGCCATGAAAAGATAACTTTGATTCAGGATAACCAGGGGTCTGAGCGAGAAAGAATGTAGAGGTAACGCTTGCAGCTTGAGTGGCTGGTAATAACCATGCAGTCATAATCATCGATACTGCAATCGTCATCAAGCGGAGCGATTTCACGGCGGAATTATCTCCAAATAACCTGAAATACTGAGTTGACTCGCGCTCGTGGCTATCCTTTGGGAGTGATTGATTTTGCGACTCAACTTGTCGAAAACATCGGAATATTTGGCGCTGGTTTATTCATCGCAATCGAATCAATCGTCATACCCCTTCCCTCCGAATTTGTACTTTTGTTATCAGGTTTCAATGTCTCTATCGGCGAATTCACATTTTTCCCGCTCTGGGTGGCTACAACAATCGGCTCACTCGTTGGCGCGTTAGTACTCTATGGGCTTGGCTTTCTAGTTTCGCGTGACGGTATTGATAACCTGACTGCGAAATTTGGAAAGTTTGTTGGGATAAAAGCGCGAGATGTTGAGATTGCATTTAAATGGTTTGAGAAGTATGGACCTTTTGTAATCTTCTTCGGACGGCTAGTACCGTTAGTGCGTTCGCTAGTGAGTATTCCGGCCGGCCTTGCCAAGATGAATTTGATTCGATTCTCAATTCTTACTATCTGTGGGAGCGGAATCTGGAATGCGCTCTGGATCTACATCGGCATTCAGCTCGGCGATCGCTGGAGGGATGCCGAAGGCTGGGCTAAGTATCTTGACTATGGCGTCTATGCGCTCTTGGTCATCATCGCAATCCTTTTTGTTACGAGATTAATCCGCCAAAGAGGAAGTACCAGCCTTAGTTAAGTTCGGTTACAGAGATTGCCTCGCCAAAGATATCTAAAAGAACTTCCTCTAGTGAACCGCGAAAGCGTTCATGTCTAACTTTCCCATAATCGTGACCACCAGAAAACTTATTCGCATCGCTGAAATCAAGAGTTAAGCAACCACTCTCAAGTGAGACCAATCGACCATCAAAGTAGGCAAGCCAGGCGACTCGGTCGATTCGTTCTAGTGAATCTAGAACTTCATTCCAGCGGGCCTTGATGTCGAGTAGGGAGATACTCTTACTCAAAGTTGATCATTCTTCGTGAACGACCGTTCCATCACTTGGGATTAGCCACGATCTCGAGGAATCAAATTCGAAGGTGGCACCCTTACCTGGTTGAACGATTTCGTCATAGACCGGATCAGATTCGATAGCTGTTATCTCACCGTGTTTAGTTGCAATTGAGTATTCAACGTGATTGCCGTAAAAGACAATATTTGTGACAGTTCCAAGTGCTTTCGTGGGTTTTGCGGCCTTCACACTAATCGATTCGGGTCTTACTAGAAGAACCGGATTTGAAGTTGATGTGGCTTTTGGATGAGCCGGCACTTCCATGCGCTTACCATTTACTTCAATCTTGGCCTTACCGGAGCTCTTGGATTTAATCTTATCGACTTTGAAGAAGTTGGATCTTCCAATGAAATCAGCGACAAAGACTGAGTTAGGTTTGCGATAGATCTCATCAGGGGTGCCAGTTTGCTCAACGACTGCATTGCGCATTACAACTATTCGATCTGAGAGGCTCATCGCCTCATCTTGGTCATGTGTCACAAAGACGCTCGTTATCCCAAGGCTTTGTTGAATCTCCCTAATCTCCACCCGCATCTGTGCCCTTAGTTTTGCATCGAGGTTCGATAATGGCTCATCGAATAAAAGAACTTTTGGCTCAACCACCATTGCGCGCGCCAGAGCTACACGTTGTTGTTGGCCACCAGAAAGTTGATTTGGGGCGCGCTGAGCGAGATGAGAAAGACTGATCTTTGCCAGAACATCAGCAACACGGGTTTGAATCTCACTCTTGCTAAGTCTTTGAACGCGAAGACCATAAGCAACATTTTCGAAGACTGACATATGCGGAAAGAGTGCGTAAGACTGGAAGACCATTCCCATGGGCCTCTTATCTGGAGTCAAGTTCTTCATACTCTTTCCATCTAGAGCAATATCGCCCTCGGTCGGAGTCTCAAAACCAGCAATCATTCGAAGAGTCGTGGTCTTTCCGCAACCAGATGGCCCTAGGAGAGTTACAAATTCACCTGGCTTTATTGTGAGATTGAATTTATCTACAGCAGTGACTTTGTCATCGCCATTGCCAAAGACCTTCGTGACATTGGTCAGTTTTAAGTTTCCAGTATCTCTAGCCATTTTGTACCTTTCCTTAACCAGCGCTAACTGTTATGGGTCTATAACCAGTACCTTGCGTTTTACGAACGATTAAATTGATTAGCCCCATTACTACTAAGACAATCGCAATCAGAAGAGTACAGAAAGCAAAGGCATAGCCATATCTAACAGTGTCCGCCTCAGCGAGAATAAGAGAGGTGAGAATCGGAGTATCGGGGGTAGTAATAAAGATAATAGGGGAGAGGGTTGTCATTGACCTTGCAAAGGCAAACATCAAACCAGTTAAGAATGCTCCTCGAATGAGAGGTAGCGAAATCTTTCTAAATGTTCGGCCACCAGAAGCGCCAAGTGAAGCCGAAGCCTCATCAATTGCAGGGTCAATCTGCTGGAGATTGGCGATGCCGGAGCGTTGCCCGGCTGGGCTCGATCTAATGACATAAACCATAACAATCGCAACGGCTCCACCAAGAATCGCCCCGCCTCCAGCAAGTTGCGGAAGAATCGTTATTCCAAGGATTTGGATTGGCGAATTAAAAGTAAATGCATAGCCGATTCCGAGAACTGTCCCTGGAAGTGCAAGACCGAGCATTCCAAAGAAGTCTAGCGCTTGGCCACCACGTTTAATTTTTCTCACAATAACCCAAGCAAGCATCATTCCAAAGAATCCGGCGATCGGTGTGGCAATCAATGCAAGCATTGTTGTGGTGAAGACCGCATCATTTCCAACTCCACTAAATATGTATCGATAGTTATCAAGAGTAAGTGAGTAATCGACTTTCAGTACCTTAAAGAATGAACCCATAATGACCATCGAATAAACCAAGACTACGAAAGCTGCAATGGTCCAAGCCAAGAAGAGTAGAGAGTACTTAGCGTGTGGCGTCTTAATCATGTCAACTTGTCCGGATGGTTTGCCGGTGACTGTTACTACGTCAGCTTTTTGAGACCAATAACGCTGAATGATGAAGACAAGTAGCGCAGGTATTAAAAGAATTGTCGAATAAGCGGCGCCTCCGGGGATGTTGTATTCACCCGAGATCGCGATATATGCGCGGGAAGCCAATACGGTGTAATCACCACCAATAACTAACGGGTTTGCCAAGTCTGCAATTGCTTCAACGAAGAGAAGTAAAAACGAAGCACCAATGCCCGGAATGAGAAGAGGCAAAGTTACGGTCCTGAAAATCTTAAACTTTGATGCGCCCAAGCTTCGGGCAGCTTCATCGACAGCTGGATCTAGGCTGCGCAGCATTCCAAGAAGGTTCATATATGCAACCGGGAAATATGAAGTAGCCAGTACAAGCACAAGACCCTTGTAACCATAAATCATGGGCTGCTTATCAAAAATGCCATTCGAGATAATTCCTGAGCGACCAAAGAGAACAATCACGGCAGTTGCAAAAGCAAATGGTGGAGATACGAGAGGTAGAAGGCTCAGAACATGAAGCAACTTCTTACCTTTAAAATTAACTCTGACTTGCACGTATGCGAGCAAGAATCCAACAAGGGTACCGATGGCACCCACAGATGTGCCCAGCCAAACAGTGTTCATGATTATCTGGCGCGTGTAATCGTTTTCAATAACAGCGCGCAATACATCGATTCCACCGGGTTGGAAAGATTTATATAAAACGTTTCCGATTGGAATTAAAATCAAGACGGACAGGATTAAAACAATTACAAAAATGGCAAGTTTCGTGAATAAATCTAACTTAGCGCTCTGTCGACGAATTGCCACTTGGCTCCTATTTATCTCCTACTTACCAAGAAGGATCCCTCCACAGAGTGGAGAGATCCTTCTTGATTTAATTTACTTCTAGCCTCTTGCCTGAGCACGGTTGATGATTTCATCATCAAAGCGCTTAGTTAGTTCAGGCTTACGATTTCCAGCCTTCTCAAAGTCGTAATCAACTAGATTGACTTTGCTAAGCGGAATTATCAAGCGGTTGTACTTCGCTTGAGGATTAGTTAGGGCTTGGTAAGCCTGTACTCCAACCCCAAGATTTTGAGCATCGGCAGAAAGTGCAAAGTCAATAAATGTCTTCGCAGCTAGCGGATTCTTTGCACCCTTCACAAGGGCAACGGCACCAATCTCATAACCAGTTCCCTCCGAAGGGAAGCTGTTCTTAATAGGTAGGCCATTTTGAAGTCCGGCGATGCAGTCATGTGCGAATACGAGGCCGACTGCAACTTCACCTGAACCGGCAGCACCAACAGGAGCGACGCCCGAACGCGAGTAATAAAGAACGTTCTTATGCA
>VGAG01000039.1 GCA_016870835.1 Actinomycetota bacterium
CTCGGTGATAAATCTTGCAAATCAAGGTGGCGTTGATGCAGTAGTTAAACAGCAATTTGAAATTGGTAAAGAAATTATTGCTGGCGGCTTAGTTCCGATAATTGAGCCAGAAGTAAGTATCAAGAGTTCACAAAAGGCTGAAGCGGAAACAATTTTGAAGAAGGCACTAATTGACTACGCAAACTCTCTAAATGGCAATGAGAACATTATGTTGAAACTTTCGATTCCAACAGTTTCTAATCTTTATAAGGAACTTGTGGACCACCCACGTGTTGTGCGCGTAGTAGCTCTTTCGGGTGGCTACTCAAGAGATGAAGCAAATAAGCATTTGGCTGAGAACGCAGGTGTTATTGCAAGCTTCTCCCGTGCACTCGTTGAAGGCCTTACGGCTCAACAGAGCGATGCTGAATTTGATAAGGCTCTAGATGCATCAATTCAGAGCATCTATGACGCTTCAATCAAGTAATTCAGCGGAAAAGTAATTTGTTGGCCTAAGGGCGACCTTGTTACCCTTGCGCTCGCATAACCGAAGGATCTGGTGGGTTGCCCGAGCGGCCAATGGGAGCGGACTGTAAATCCGCCGGCTCTGCCTTCAGTGGTTCAAATCCACTACCCACCACAAATCCCTTCAGAGAGTAGATGCCGGGGACAACGTCGTGGCAAACCCAATCAAGAACTTTGAAAGCTTCGCACAACGTCTACTTGATGGCGCTGTGGTTGCGTTCCCAACCGAAACTGTTTACGGATTAGGCGTTGATGCTGATCACGAGTCAGCTGTTGCGCGGATGTATGCAATAAAAGGAAGACCTTCAAATCACCCCGTAATTATTCACATTTCCTCGAAGAAATTAGTTTCCTATTGGGCCCGCGAGATCCCGAATTATGCAATTCAATTGATGGACAAGTTCTGGCCAGGTCCTATGACTTTGTTGCTCAAGCGAACAGATAAAGCGAAAGATTTCATAACTGGAGGCCAAGATGTAGTGGGACTTAGAGTTCCTTCTAATAAGATCGCAAAGAATTTGCTGCAAGAATTTGAATCACTTGGTGGCCACGGAGTTGCTGCGCCGAGCGCTAATCGGTTTGGCTCGGTTTCGCCAACTACGGCTAAAGATGTGGAAGTTGAACTTGGGCAATTTTTAGGTGAAGAAGATGTAATGATTGATGGTGGGCCATGTGAAGTCGGGGTGGAGTCAACAATTATCGATTGCACCGGAAAGTTACCTCGGATTTTGCGCCTTGGTGCAGTAACCGAAGCGATGATTAATGAGACTTCGCCGATTGATAAAGATGACAATTTAAGTGAAATAAGAGTCTCAGGATCACTCTCGCGCCATTATTCGCCTCGAGCAAAGGTTTTTCATAATCGAGGACCAAGTAAAGGTGAAGGTCTCATTGCTTTATCCAAAATCCAGACTCCTGATGGCGTTAATCGTTTGTCTGCCCCGGATTCAGTAGAGGAATATGCACGAACTCTCTATAGCTCACTTCGAAGCGCTGACACTCAAGGCTTGAGAGTAGTTGTCGCTGTCATGCCTGAAGGAGATGGACTCGCTGCTGCGATTCGAGATCGGATATTGAGAGCAAGCGCTGAGTAGTTCCTGCGCTAAAACTCAGGTTACTTGCGTTAGGTTCTGCCTATGAAGAGACTAATTGCATCTATTTCGGCACTTGTATTAGCAAGTGGAGTAGCTGCCTACAACGCTATACCAGCGAATGCCGCAGATAGCCCAAGGCATATAACCGTTAATGGTGTTGGCACATCTATGGTCACACCAGATGCCGTCCGATTCTTTGCATCGGTATCAGTTCTTGCTAAGACGAATAAAGAGGCGCTATCAAGTGCATCTAAGTCAGCTAATGCAGTGCGGTCAGCGCTTAAAGTCGAAGCAATTGCAACTAAGGATATTAAGACATCTTCACTTACTGTTTATCCGGAATACAACTATTCCCAAAATAAAGGTCAACAGTTGATCGGATATAGAGCAACCCAATCATTTACAGTCGTTGTTCGTAAGGCCGAGAGCGCGGGTGCTGTTATTGATGCAGTTGTTGATGCTGGCGGAGATTCAGTCCAGCTAAATGGAGTTTCGCCGTTCTTGGCAAATGGTGCTGCAGCAACCGAAAAGGCGCGTGAAGCAGCAGTAGCCGATGCTAGATCTCGAGCTAATTCCTACGCGAAGTATTTAGGCGCGTCACTTGGCCGAGTTATTTTCCTTACTGAAGTTAACGCTCCCGTGTATACATTTCCCATGGTGAGCGAGAAAGCTGCATCAGCCGATGCAACTCAAATCGATCTTGGTGAAACTGAAGTTACTGTTACCGTTACGGTTCGATGGAGTTTGAACTAAGCGTTAGAGATTAAGTGAAGATAGTTTTCGACTAAGTCTCTTTCGCCACCTTTTGGCTGGATAGTCTGTAGATTCCCGCGCTGCCAATTTGGAATTTCACTCTTTCCGGAGAGCGCCCAAGCTGCCTGGCGAGCAGCTCCATCTGCCACGTATTCACCCGCATCCGGAAGATGAATAACTGAAGCAAACATCTCAGCAGTTATCTCTTGAACTGCAGGGCTCTTTGCCGCCCCTCCAATAAGAAGAATTCTCATCGGGAGAAATCCCTCACGCTTTAGAGAATTTGCGGCATAAACCATTCCGGCGACAACACCTTCAATAGCAGCGCGGGCTAAATTTTCTCTTGTTAGATTTTCATTTGTTATTCCTAAGAAGTTGCCTCGAGCATTGGGTCTATTAGGTGTGCGCTCGCCATCAAAGTGTGGAAGCAGACGGATCCGACCCGCTCCACTCTTCGCACTTAGCGCGAGTTCGCTAAATTCTTCAAGGCTAACGTTTAGCATCTTGGCAATAGAAGAAAATACTTTTGTGGCATTTAAAGTGCAGGCAAGTGGTAAGAAATTTCCAGTTGCATCAGCAAAACCAGCAACTTCTCCGGTTGGATCCTTCGTTGGATCAGCGGAGACGGCGAAAGCGGTTCCGCTAGTGCCAAGTGAAATGACTAAGTCGCCTACTTTTGCTCCTAGCCCAAGCGCTGCTCCTGCGTTATCTCCGGCTCCTGCAGCAATCGGTACACCGGATATTGTCGCTCCACCAAACTCATTTGGCTTTAAGACTTTGGGAGCTAGGAAAGCACTCTTGCTCTTTCTAACTTTCTCCATGATTTCGAGGTCGTATGAATTTGTTTCTGGATTGAAGTAGCCGGTACCCGATGCATCAGAGCGATCAGTAAAAAGTGAATCTAGATTCTTCGAACCCGAAAGGCGCCAAGAGAGCCAATCATGTGGAAGCGCAACCGCGGCTAATTTGTTTGCGTTCTCAGGTTCGGCGTCATGCAACCAACGAACTTTGCTTGCTGTAAATGAGGCAACTAAACGAGAGCCAGTTCGAATATGGATATCTGGGATTTCGCGATTTAGATCCTCGGCGGCACTTGCGGAACGGGTATCGTTCCAAAGCAGCGCTTTGCGAATCACTTCTCCATTTTTATCTAGTGCGACCATTCCATGTTGCTGACCGGCGATGGAAATTGCATCAATCTTGTATTTGCCTACCTTCGCTAGCGCGCTCTCTAACGCCACTTCCCATGCCTTTGGATCTACCTCAGTTCCATCGGGGTGAGGCTCATTTGCCTGGGCTACTAATTCGCCGGTATCCGCATCGCGCAGTACGACTTTTACAGACTGCGTTGAGGAATCAACGCCTGCAACTATGGGCATTTTTGCTAGAAGGCGCCGATTAAGTATTCAAGTGCAAGCTGATCGAGTTCTTCATAGTGATAACCGCGCTTGCCAGCAGCTTCGATATCAAAGTTCTCGTTTGCGATCTCGCGCCAGCCCTCACCACTACTAATAGTTGGTTGCAGTAATTCATTTACACCTGATTTCTCAAGGGCTGCTTTTGTGCGAGGGTCATTTCTAAATGCGGCAGCTCGCTCTTGCAGGATCAAGTAGGTGCGCATATTTGCTGTTGCTGAAGCCCAAACCCCCTCATCGCTCTCAGTCCGCATTGGTTTGTAATCGAAATGCTTCGGACCTTCATATTTGTAGCGCTCTAAGAGATCAACAAGGAAGAAAGCGGATTTCAAATCGCCATGGCCAAAGACAAGATCTTGATCGTACTTTGGTCCATGTTGGCCATTAAGGTCTATATGGAAAAGCTTCTTGTGATAGAGCGCTTGACCAATTCCATGAACAAAATTAAGTCCAGCCATCTGCTCATGACCAACTTCTGGGTTTAGGCCAACAAGTTCTGGTCGCTCGAGTGAGTTGATAAAGGCAAGTGCATGGCCGATTGTGGGAAGGAAGATATCTCCGCGGGGCTCATTTGGCTTTGGTTCAAGTGCAAACTTGATGTCATAACCCTTATCAGTTACAAATTCTCCAAGCAGATTAAACGCTTCACGCATCCGCTCAAGGGCGACGACTGGATCTTTTCCGACATCAGTCTCTGCGCCTTCGCGTCCTCCCCAGCAGACATAAGTTTTTGCACCTAACTCAACTGCAAGTTCGATGTTTGTCATCACCTTACGGATTGCATAGCGACGAATATCGCGATTATTTGAGGTGAATGCTCCATCCTTAAAAACAGGATGGCTAAAGAGATTCGTGGTCGCCATCGGAACCTTCATCCCAGTTGATTCCAAAGCTTTCTTAAATCGCGCAATATGTGCAGCTCGTTCACTCATCCCTGAACCAAAAGGAATCAAGTCATCATCATGGAAAGTGACTCCATAAGCGCCGCGATCGGCCAATTCACTCACTGTGCGAACTGGATCTAAGGCTGCTCTAGTCGCGTCGCCAAATGGATCACGCGCCTGCCAGCCAACAGTCCAGAGTCCGAATGTGAATTTATCTGCAGGGGTTGGGTTTCTCATGCGGCTAGCCTATTGAATGGTCCGCATAACTAGAATACGAGGATGCTTGAGAAATCAGAGCGCCCTTGGGGTCGCTA
>VGAG01000040.1 GCA_016870835.1 Actinomycetota bacterium
TGCTCATATGGCATACCCTACGGTGGTTATGGATTCGAAGGTAAGTCGAGCGCTTCTTCCAATTGATTCATCGTGGTCAACCCCACAAATCCTTGATGCGCTACTTGCCGCTCTAAAAGGTGAAGGCCCAGCGCTCTCGACTTCGCAAACAGAATTTCAAGAAGTTAATAGCGATATCGCACTTGTGGTTTCTACCTCAGGATCAACTGGAGCTGCGAAAAATGTAGCGCTAACTGCTGCTTCTCTTATTGCAAGCGCAAAGGCATCACAAAAATATATCGGTGCAAAAGTTGGAGAGCGATGGTCACTCTTACTGCCTACAACTCATATCGCCGGCATTAACGTTCTAATACGCTCAATTGAACTTGGAACAACTCCAGTTGGAGTCGAAGCCAATGCTGATTTCACAGCAATAGTTCCGACCCAACTTCATCGAGCGCTAAATGGTGATGAGATTCTTTCGAGTCACCTTAAATCTTGTAAACGAGTATTAGTGGGTGGTGGACCTTTAAGTTCTGAACTTCGAAGTGGTGCTGAAAAAGTCGGTATCCAAGTAGTAGAGACATATGGTTCGACTGAGACATGTGGTGGGGTTGTTTATGATGGAACTCCTATTGATGGGGTAGAAGTAAAGGTAGTTGAGGGAAGAATCGCTATCAAAGGTCCACAACTTGCACTCTGTTATTTAGGGCAAGGCCA
Organism: Actinomycetota bacterium; assembly: GCA_016870835.1. Taxonomy (GTDB): domain Bacteria; phylum Actinomycetota; class Actinomycetes; order Nanopelagicales; family Nanopelagicaceae; genus MAG-120802. Next base: position 700 of record VGAG01000040.1, read on the forward strand.
AATTGCTTCTGATGGCTGGTTTACGACTTCCGATCTCGGTGAAATTAGAGATGGAAAGTTAAAAGTCTTGGGAAGAGCCGATGATCAGATAATCTCGGGAGGCAAGAAGATCTCCCTCAGCGCGGTGGATAGTTTTCTTCAAGCTGAATTTGCTTCCCTAGAAATCGTCTCCTTTAGTAAAAGTGATGTTGAGTGGGGCGAAAAGTTATGTATCGCTACTACTAAAGAGATTCCCGCTAATCTAATAAGCGTGAAACTTAAAGAGCGTTTTGGAAGCCATGCTTCACCAAAAGAAATTTTGAAGGTAAGCGAGATTCCATATTTATCTATAGGTAAACCGGATCGAAAGCGGTTAGCTAATGACAACTCGTGAGCAATGGATTGCGGGAGCTCGTCCCAAAACTCTTCCTGCAGTTATTTCGCCCGTAATAGTCGGAACCGCGTTCGCTGGTTATAACGCAAATGCACCTAACTTCTTTCTTGCACTAATTGTGGGGCTGGGTCTTCAAATTGGAGTTAATTACGCTAATGATTACTCAGATGGGATTCGAGGCACAGATTCTGAGCGCATTGGTCAAATGCGACTTGTGGGTTCTGGAGCAGCAACCGCTGATGCGGTAAAGCGAGCTGCGCTTATCTCTATCGGTGTTGCAGCTTTAGCCGGAACTCTTCTTGCGGCCCGAACAAGTCTGGCGCTTATTGCGATTGGTGCAATTTCGATAGTTGCAGCCTGGACTTACACAGGGGGTCCCAAACCTTACGGATATTTCGCTCTCGGTGAAGTTTCAGTCTTCATATTCTTCGGATTAGTCGCAACCCTTGGAACATATTTTGTACATACCGAATCAATATCCCTTGAAGTTTCGTTGGCGGCAATCGCAATGGGCTTTCTTTCTTGTTCTATTTTGGTTCTAAATAATCTCCGTGACATCGATAAGGATAAAGTCGCTGGTAAGAAAACGCTCGCAGTAAAAATTGGAGACTCAGCCACGCGCCGCTTCTTACAAGCTCTCCTAATCTCCCCGCTCTTTATTGCATTACTTCTCTTGCCGAATTCGTTCTATAACCTCATAGTGATCTTGGCAATTCCCCAGGTCATTTTTGTTGTTAAGAGAGTAAGAGCAGGTGCCTTAGGTAGCGATCTGATTGAACTCCTTGAGCGCACCGGCCGAATTCAAATCATTTATGCCTTAGCGATCTCTTTCGCGGCGTTGCTAAGTGCACGCTAAACTTCACTCATGATTCGCGCCGCAGTAATTGCAGCCATCATCGTTACAGCGCTGATGATTTTTTCAATTATCGATTGCTCGCGGACTGAAGAAGGTCGAATAAGAAGTCTTCCGAAGTGGGCTTGGTTGGTAATCATCATCTTCGTCCCAGGTATTGGTTCAATCGCCTGGTTAATCGCAGGACGCCCTAAAGGGCCTGGTAGAGGCGGACGTAGAAAGAAAAAAATCATCCCGCCGGATGACAATCCAGATTGGCTTAAGAAACTATAAACCGCTATAAGTGTGGCGCCCGGTGCCCCATACATTTATATATACGTAATTAAATAGGTAGCTCGAGCCAGCAATCAGAGATAGCCAAGCTGCTTTCCGTCCCTTCCAGCCAGCTGTGACTCGGGCATGAAGGTAAGCGGCGTAGAGAATCCAAGTAATAAATGACCAAGTCTCTTTAGGATCCCAGCCCCAATATCTTCCCCATGCTGCTTCAGCCCAAATAGCACCAGCAATAATTGCAAAGGTCCAAAGTGGAAATACAAAAGCAACCATCCGATAAGAGAGTTGATCTAAAGTCTCTAAAGATGGGAAACGTTTCGCAAATTCACTTCGCTCACCTTTGCGTTCCATTCGATCAAGCCACAAGTAAGTGCTTGCGACTGTATTAGAAAGTAGGAACATTCCGCCTGAAATTATCGCCGCCGCGACATGAACGACTAACCAGGTTGATTGGAGGGCGGGTACAAGCGGTGCGCTTGGTCTATAAAGAAGAGTTATTGCGGTACCGATAATGATTAACAAAAGAATTGAGATAGGTAGTCCGAGCCAACGAAGGTCATACTTCTTGCCAATAATTAAATATGCGAGAGCAAAGAACATCGCACCTGATATTGAGAACTCATACATATTTCCCCACGGGACTCTTCCTGCAGATGCGCCTCGCGCAATCACTCCAAGTGAGATTGCAGCCGTTCCGATGAGGAAAAAGAGAGTGCCGATTCGATTTGAGCGGATAGTTCTGGTTCGATCAAAACCTTTACTTTCTTTAAGTGAGAATGCTGTTTCAAAGGCAGAGATGAGAAATGAGATTGCGTAAGCAAAAAGAGCGACATAGATCAGATCATTAGAGATGTAAGCCCAATCTCTATTTGTCATCGACCTGCCTCCTTAACTAATCGCCCAATCTCTTCCTCTAGACCAGGAAGACGATTCAGCGCTAAGCCCGCGATCTCTAATCTTCCGCCTTTTGACTTCACATATATCCGTCTTTGGCGAATAAATAGTGAGGCCATCAGCGCTGTTATGGCAACGATACTTCCTAGAAGCGCCCAAGGCTTACCGGGATCCTTAACCACTTGGAGATTTACCCATGGAACAACGCCATTAAATGTGATTGTGCCCACTGGATCAGGGGAGCCGAAGGAATAACTCTCACCAATCGATAAGCCCCACAACCCAATTCGATTCATCTCGCTTGTATCAATTCGGTAGACGGATTGTGGGATGCCGCTATCCATCTTCAAATCCCCCTCCCAAACTGAAACTAACAACCGGGGATCAAGTAGGGCTGGGTAAGAAGAGAATCCACCTCGCACTTCATCGCGCGCAGCTGTTGGAAAGAAGGAGGCTACAAATCCAATTTGTGGGTTCATATCCGGAACTTTGATTGCGCCAATTGAAGTGAGATTGGCATCCTGAGGCAGAAATGGAACGGGACCTTCAAATTTAACTTTGCCGTTCTTATCTCGAACCGTTACTAATGGTGAAAACCCATTTGCTTGTAAATAAACTCTTGAATCGCCAAAGGTAAATGGTTGATTTACCCGCACAATCTTCTCAGTTGGCCTCTCTTTAGTTGAATCTGCGACAAGGGCAGTTAATTTATAGTCAAGAGGCTGGCGAGTCTCAGGATCATATTTAGCTTCGAAGTTGGCTGCTGTGATGGCAAAAGCTGGCATGTTAGCTACATTAAAGAATCTTCCCGGTGCAAGGTTGTCATAACTTGTCGGAACATTTATAAATCTCTCACCCACAGTAACAATCGCTTCACCGCGCATTCCAAATACAGAACTCGCGCCAACTCCTAGAAGAACGACTATCAACGCAAGATGAAATATCAAATTGCCAGTCTCATGCAAATAGCCTTTTTCAGCTGAAATTCCACTCTCATCTTTGGAAATCCGATACTTGTTCTTCTTTAGCCATCGCTCGGTTGATTCCAAATCTCCATCTACTTCACGATAAGCCTCAAGTTGAGTGAGTGAATTTGGAGCTGGTGTGGGCTTACTTAGGGCCTCTTTTGCATAGTGCCAAGTACGAGGAACTACACACCCAATTAGCGATATAAAGAGCAAGATGTAGATCGCAGAGAACCAAGGGGAGCCATAAACATCAAATAAATAGAAGCGATCTAGCCACTTCGCTCCTTCGGGATCGTTTTGAAAATACTCTCTAACCTTCAAAGGTGATTGGGTCCGTTGCGGAAATAGAGAGCCTGGAATCGAAGCGAGCCCTAAAAGAAGAAGAAGAATTAGCGCATTACGCATACTTGTTAGTTGCCGCCACAGGTATCTAAAGAGTGACCTACCTTGAAGTTCTGGGGCGCTCATCTATATCACCGGAATAAAGCCAGAAATTGTTCCGCGAAGGCTTGCCATCAACGATTCCCACATACCAAGAATCTGCATCAAGCCAATAAGTATTAGGAAACTTCCTCCAATAATTGAAACGGTCCGTCCTCGCTTTGCTATCCCTTGCTGGAGAGCTTTTGACTTATCAATAAATAGAGCAAAGAGTAAAAATGGAAGACCAAGACCTATACAGTAACCAAAAGAAAGGAACGCTCCACGAAGCGCACTTGCTTCAATAATCGCAAGTGTTTGGACTGCTCCAAGAGTCGGTCCAATGCAGGGCGTCCAACCAAGTCCAAACAT
>VGAG01000041.1 GCA_016870835.1 Actinomycetota bacterium
GTGATTACCGCCGATACATGTGATGTCTATGGAAGATTCTTAATCAGAATGCAGGAGTTAGAGCAATCACTTCGCATCATCGAACAAGCCTGTGACAAGTTAGAGAAACTCGATGGTGCACCAGTTATGGTCGCCGATAAGAAGATTGCATGGCCAGCCCAATTAGCACTCGGTGGCGATGGACTTGGAAATTCACTCGAACATATCCGCCAAATCATGGGTACTTCTATGGAATCGTTGATTCATCACTTCAAGATCGTGACTGAAGGTTTCCGGGTACCTGCCGGCCAGGCTTATGCCCCAGTTGAATCACCTCGAGGTGAACTTGGCGCATATCTAGTTTCAGATGGTGGAACTCGGCCATATCGAGTCCATTTCCGCACTCCATCTTTCTCAAATCTGCAAGCTACATCGGCTATGTGTGAAGGTTCATTGATCGCCGATGTTGTGGCGGCAGTCGCCTCTATCGATCCAGTTATGGGAGATGTTGATCGCTGATGCCACTAACAAACGATGACGCTTTGATTGAATCAATTATCAAGCGCTACCCACGTTCAAGATCTGCGATCATGCCACTCTTACACCTTGCGCAAGCGCGTGATGGATTTGTAACCCCTGAATCGATCGAAGTTATTGCTGAAAAGTTGGGACTTGAAACCGCCGAAGTTAGCGCCGTGGCAACTTTCTATACCCAATACAAGCGACAACCAGTTGGCGAGTACCATGTTGGTGTATGCACTAATACTTTATGTGCAGTTCTCGGTGGCGATGCAATTTTCGAAGCGCTCAAAGAACATCTAGAAGTTGAAAATGATGAAGTTACTAATGATGGAAAAGTTTCAGTTGAACATATCGAATGTAATGCGGCTTGTGATTTTGCCCCGGTGGTGATGGTGAATTGGGAGTTCTACGATAACCAGACCGTTCAATCGGCGAAAGATTTGGTAGATGCTTGTCGCGCGGGAAATCCGCCAGCTCCAACCCGCGGTCCAAATAAGCTGCCAACATGGAAAGAGAATTCAGAAGTACTTGCTGGAATAAACGATGGACGAGCTGGTGAGGGTGTTCAAGCCGGCGAGCCAACATTGCTCGGCTTGAAACTAGCTAAAGAAGGAGGAAGGTAATGACAAAGCTAACGCCAGTACTTTCTGCCTTCTGGGATCAGAAAGATAGTTTTACTATCGAGGGCTATAAGAGAAATGGTGGCTATAAGGCCGTTGAAAAAGCCTTGAAAATGGCGCCAGATGATGTCATCAAGTTAGTTAAAGATTCTGGGCTTCGCGGTCGCGGTGGCGCAGGCTTTCCGACCGGTATGAAGTGGGGATTTATTCCACAGGGCGATAACAAAGAACATTACTTTGTTGTTAATGCAGATGAATCGGAACCGGGAACATGTAAAGACACCCCACTGCTTCTTGCTAATCCTCATGTCTTGGTCGAGGGAATCATCATCGGCTCCTTTGCAATTCGCGCTAACTATGCATTTATCTATATTCGCGGTGAAGTTGCACATGTGATCCGTCGCGTTCAACAAGCAATCGAAGATGCTTACAAAGCTGGATTCTTAGGAAAGAACATCTTGGGTAGCGGTTTTGATCTCGAACTAGTACTTCATGTTGGCGCGGGTGCATATATTTGTGGCGAAGAGACCGCGCTACTTGATTCGCTAGAAGGTTTCCGTGGACAACCAAGGCTCCGTCCACCATTTCCAGCAATTGCTGGACTCTATGCGCGGCCAACTGTTGTAAATAACGTCGAATCAGTCGCCTCGGTCCCTTCCATCATCAATAACGGCGTTGAATGGTTTGCCTCAATGGGAACTGAGAAGAGCAAAGGCTTTACGCTCTACTCACTCTCTGGGCATGTTAAGAACCCAGGACAATTTGAAGCGCCACTCGGAATTACCCTACGAGAGTTAATTGATATGGCCGGTGGAATGAGAACCGGCCACAAATTAAAGTTCTGGACTCCTGGTGGATCTTCAACTCCACTTTTCACAGATGCTCATCTTGATACTCCGCTTGATTATGAGGGCGTTGCAGCAGCAGGGTCGATGTTGGGAACCAAGGCGCTACAAATCTTTGATGAGACGGTATGTGTTGTCCGTGCAGTTCTGCGCTGGACTGAGTTTTATAAGCATGAATCATGCGGAAAATGCACACCTTGCCGTGAGGGAACTTGGTGGTTGGTACAGATTCTGAAGGATCTTGAGAGCGGAAAAGGTGAAGCCGCAGATCTAGATAAGTTACTTGATCTTTGTGACAACATCGCCGGTCGTTCGTTCTGTGCACTTGCAGATGGAGCCGCAAGTCCAATTATCTCTTCCTTGAAATATTTCCGTGACGAGTATTTAGAACACTTAAAACAAGGTGGCTGCCCATTTGATCCAGCAAAGTCAACTATTTTTGATTTAGAAGGTATCACTCGATGAGTACTCAAGAGCTAGCTACCGATACTGCTGTCGAGTTAATTACGCTAACAATTGATGGTTTTGAAGTCAGCGTTCCTAAAGGAACCCTAGTAATTCGCGCTGCAGAGAAATTAGGAATTCAAATCCCAAGATTCTGTGATCACCCACTACTTGATCCGGTCGGTGCATGTCGCCAATGTTTAGTCGAAATTGAAATCAATGGCCGTAAGTTTCCAAAGCCACAGGCATCCTGCACTATCCCAGTTGAACCAGGAATGATTGTGAATACCCAACTCACCTCACCTGTAGCTGACAAAGCGCAGCAAGGTGTGATGGAACTTCTGTTGATTAATCACCCACTTGATTGCCCGGTATGTGACAAGGGCGGCGAGTGCCCACTTCAAAACCAGGCGATGAGCAATGGGCGCGGTGAATCGCGTTATGAAGGCTATAAGCGAACCTTTGAGAAGCCGATAAATATTTCTTCCCAAGTTCTACTTGATCGCGAGCGTTGCATTTTATGTGCGCGCTGTACTCGATTCTCTGAGCAGATTGCTGGCGATCCATTTATTACTTTGAATGAGCGCGGTGCGCTACAGCAAGTCGGTATTTATGAGAACGATCCATTTGAATCATATTTCTCCGGAAATACCGTGCAAATATGCCCAGTTGGAGCTTTGACTGGAGCTTCTTACCGCTTTAGAGCGAGACCTTTCGATCTTGTCTCAACACCTTCGGCTTGTGAGCATTGTGCATCGGGCTGTGATATGCGCACCGATGTGCGCCGCGGCAAAACACTCCGTCGCCTTGCCGGTGATGACCCACAAGTAAATGAAGAGTGGAACTGCGATAAAGGTCGTTGGGCGTTTAAGTATGTTTCTCAAAAAGACCGGATCACTACCCCTCTTGTAAGAGATGAGAGCGGAGAACTTCGGGAAGCTTCTTGGACAGAAGCCCTACAAGCAGCAGCCGCAGGACTTGAAGCAAATCGCACCGGCGTTCTTGTTGGTGGTCGAGCCACTCTTGAAGATGCCTACGGTTACGCGAAGTTTGCGCGAGTTGCACTTGGAACAAACGATATTGATTTTCGCGCCCGAGTTTCAAGCAGCGAAGAGCGCGATTTCTTAGCCTCTTATGTTGTTGGCCAGCAAGTTAATTACCGAGATTTAGATCGGGCCGATCAAGTTGTACTGGTTGGTTTTGAACCAGAAGAAGAATCACCAATTGTATTTTTAAGGCTCTATAAGCAGGTAAGAAAGCGTTCTCTCGCTATAACAACTATCGCGCCGTTTGCTTCACGCGGAAGTGAGAAGTTAAATGCAAAATTGATTAAGAGCGCTGCCGGCGATGAAGCAAGTGCTATCCCAACAGTCACAGGTCTAACTTCCAAATCTGTAATTTTGGTAGGAGAGCGCCTCTCTGAATCAATCGGTGGTTTTTCTGCTGCGGTAGCACTTGCAAATAGTTCGGGTGCGAAGTTGGCGTGGATTCCAAGGAGAGCGGGCGAGCGCGGAGCGCTTGAAGCTGGAGCAATTGGAAATCTACTTCCTGGCGGCCGGCCCGTTCTTGATGCGAAAGCGCGGGTAGATATCCAGACTGCATGGGGAGTTAGTTCGCTGCCAAGTGAGGTAGGGCGCGATACTGAAGGAATCTTGAAGGCGCTTCATGAAGGCGAAATCGAATCGCTCTTGATTGGTGGCGTAGATCCGCTAGATATCTCAGCACATTTACATGATGGGCTAAAGAAAGCCTTTGTCGTTTCATTAGAGATAAGAAAGAGCGCCATCACCGATATTGCAAATGTTGTTCTTCCGGTTGCAGCGGTAGTTGAGAAGAGTGGAACCTTTGTTAATTGGGAAGGACGCTGCCGCTCCTTTGATATCGCAATTCAAGATTCTTTAACTCGAAGTGATGTAAGAGTTCTATCTATGCTCGCAGATCAGATGGGTACGCCGATAAATCTGCCGACCGTTGCTTCTGCATCAAAGGAATTCAATTCACTTGGCAATTGGGATGAGCGCGTGAAATTTAGCCCGACTCCTGCACATAAAGTTGCTCACTCAAGTTCTGATGCCCTACTTTCATCATGGCGTTTATTGCTTGATGCGGGATCGCTACAAGATGGCGAAGTCAATCTCGCTGGAACAGCGCATCCATCAGTCGT
>VGAG01000042.1 GCA_016870835.1 Actinomycetota bacterium
CAATCCACCGAAAGCGTAAGGCGCTCAACCATTTCGTTATCTTAAACCCCTTACAAAGATGCTCCGTTTGAGTAGGGTTTTCGGGTGGCGCTAATCGAGATTCGAAATCTCAGTAAAGCATTTGGAAAAGTAAGAGCCGTCGACGGCATCAATTTAGATATTAATTCCGGAGAATTCATTACCCTACTTGGACCATCGGGTTCTGGAAAAACAACCGTCTTACGATTGATTGCCGGCTTTGACGAACCTGATTCTGGCACCATATCTCTTAATGGTGAAGATATAACTCGCCTGCCACCTTTTGATCGAGATGTAAACACGGTCTTCCAGGATTACGCACTCTTCCCGCACATGACTATTCAAGATAACGTCGAATATGGATTGAGAACGAGAAAGGTGCCAAAGGAGGTGCGAGCTAAACAAGCGCTCGAGGCAATCTCTGCCGTGAAACTTGAACATGCCGCTGATCGACTTCCACACCAGTTATCTGGCGGCCAAAGACAGAGAATCGCACTTGCGCGCGCCCTTGTTTTGAGGCCCAGAGTCTTACTACTTGATGAACCGCTGGGTGCCTTGGACCGCCAACTTCGAGAAGAAATGCAACTTGAGTTGAAGAAGATTCAAAGAGATGCCGGAATTACATTTATTTTTGTCACTCATGATCAAGAAGAAGCGATGAGAATGAGTGATCGCATAGTTGTCTTTAATGAGGGTCGGGTAGAACAAGTTGGAACCCCACAAGATGTATATAACAAATCCGCAACGAAATTTGTTGCTGGCTTCTTGGGTGCGGCAAACATCCTGAGTGGCAAAGAGGCAAAGAAGATGTTTAACATCACAGGGACCATGAGTATTCGACCAGAGCGGATGCGATTAGAAGCCGCAAATTACACGGTAAGTAAGGATGAAAACTCAGTCTCAGTTACGGTTAAAGAGCGAGCTTTTGTTGGTGCAAACACGGTCTACATCGTCGAGACCGAGTATGGGCTTCGCCTAAATATAAGTAAGACGAATACAGAATTGCTGGGGCAAGACATTAGTTTTGCAACTGGCGATCGGGCGCTCGCTATCTGGCATAACAGCCATGTAGTTGAGATTCCCGCTTAGTACTGACGCGCGTCAGTCGAAAGGGAGGAAATGAAGGGGAAGAAACTAGCGATACTTAGCGCGTTATCTGCCTCTGTGTTGATCATCAGCGGATGTTCATCCAGCAGCGAAGATAGCTCAGCAGTATCAATTGAAGTGCCTGATATCCCAATGCATGAAGCAATGGGCGAATTTGAAGGCGAACTAAATATCGTTAACTGGTCTGGCTTCGTTGAGCCAGCTTGGACCGATAAATTCACAGCAGATACCGGTTGCAAAGTAAATCCACGCGTCGCTGGAACTAGCGATGAGATGGTCACCCTCATGCGTACTGGTAACTACGACATAGTTTCAGCATCTGGTGATGCTGCGCTACGTCTAATTGTTGGTGGCGATGTGCAGCCACTAAATATCAGCTTAATTCCTAATTTCAGCGATGACATTGCCGCTGGGATGAAGGGAAATGTCTATGACACAGTAAATGGCAAGCCTTACGGAGTACCCATCGGACGCGGAGCAAACTTGCTCCAGTACAACGAAGATGTAACTGGTGGCGCACCTGAGAGTTGGGATGTTGTCTGGGAGCTAGATACTCCTTATAAAGGCAAGATCACCGCTTACGATGCTCCGATTTATATCGCCGATGCGGCCGTTTACCTGATGTATCACAAGCCAGATCTAGGAATCAAGAACCCATACGCACTTGATGAGACACAACTCGCTGCTGCTATCGACCTATTGAAGCAACAGAACCAAGTGATTGGTGAGTACTGGTCAGATCCAGTCGCCCAGATAACTTCCTTCGTTGGTGGCAACACCGTCGTAGGAACTTCATGGGAAGTCTTGCGTAAGTTCGCTGGTAAAGAGAACATCAAGACAACTCTTCCTGTTGAGGGATCAACTGGCTGGTTTGATTCATGGCTAGTTAGCTCAACAACAAAGAACATCAACTGCGCATATGCTTGGATGGATTACACCAGCAAGCCAGAAGTGAATGGTGCAATTGCCGTTAACTTTGGTATGGCACCTGCCAACGTTGCGTACTGTGCTTCAAGCCCAGAAGCTCAAGCTCACTGCGATACATTCTTCGCAGAGGATGAAGAGTTCTTCAAGAGAATCTGGCCTTGGACAACCCCAATTGAAACCTGCGTCGATGGTCGTAAGGATGTGAAGTGCACAAGCTTCCAAGACTGGACCAACGCATGGGCAACCGTTAAAGGTTGATTAAGTAAAACGTGGGGGCTGAGAAATCAGTCCCCACGTCCATAACTTGCTACAGATGATGACTGAGACGATTAGTAAACAGAGCCGGCCTTTATCTTCCTTCTTGCTACGACGAGCAAAAGTAAGGCTCTTCTCGCTACTCGCACTTCCAATGACTTGGATTGTTGGCGTCTATATCGTCTCCTTATTTCTTCTATTGATAACTGCTTTTTGGAATGTTGACCCATTTACCTCAAGAGTTTCACCTGGCTTCAATCTAGATAATTTCGAACTCGTACTCACTGTCCCTGCATACATTGCTACATCTATTCGAACCTTGCTCATTGCTCTTACAGTTACCCTGATCTGCATTCTCTTTGCAGTTCCACTTGGAATCTATATGGCGAAAATCGCCAAGCCCTGGGTTCGTAATCTTCTCGCTGTAGCTATAACTCTTCCGTTGTGGGCGGGATACCTTGTAAAAATAATTGCCATGCGTTTAGTTTTCACCGAAGAAGGTTTCTTCAACTGGGCGATGGCTCCTTTTGGAATTAGAGGGCCCGGTTTCTCAGTTCCCATAGTCATTTTGACGCTTACTTATCTATGGTTCCCGTATATGGCACTTCCGGTCTACACCGCAATCCGCCAGATACCGCCAAATCTCTTCGACGCTTCAAGCGATATGGGTGCAAAAGGTTTCACCACTGTCAACCGCGTAGTTTTCCCGTTGATTGTTCCGGCAGTCATTGCAGGATCGGTTTTTACGTTTTCGCTTAGTTTGGGTGACTACCTTGCAGCTCGATTTACAGGTGGCGCAACCCAAATGATTGGCAGCATCATCGCCCAAAACATTAACTTGAATCCGCCAGTTGCTGCTGCTTATTCGATGATTCCAATCCTCTTTATTGTCATTTACCTTATGGTGGCGCGCCGAACCGGCTCGCTAGAGCGGATGTAGCCGATGTTACGACTCTCGCGTCTCACCAGATTTATTCTCATTTCAATTGTTGGCTTCATTCTTCTCTTTATGTACACACCCCTATTTGTTCTCATTCTTAACTCTTTTAATGAATCGCAAATTTCTGGTTGGCCTATTGAGAATTTCTCGACAAAATGGTGGATTTTCGCAAAGGACTATCAGCCAATTAGAGATGCTCTGTTGAATTCAGTCCTTGTTGCAAGTGGAGCGATGGTGATTGCATCAATACTCGGAACACTCTTTGCCTTTGCTATGAAGAGTTTTGATTTCTTTGGCAAGAGCACAGTTAACATCTTGATAGTTCTCCCAATTGCGCTACCCGGTATAGTGACGGGTGTGGCCTTCAGCAATACCTACTCTAATTTCTTAAGTCCAGCAGGAATTAACCTTGGCTACTTCGGAATGATTGTCGCCCATGCAACTTTCTGTATTGTCATGGTTTTCAACAATGTTTTTGCACGTTTGCGGAGAATGAATCCCAGTCTTCAGGAAGCTTCGGCTGATCTGGGTGCTGGTCTTTGGCAGACCTTTAGATTGGTCACTTTCCCTCAATTTCGAACGTCCTTTGCGGCGGGGGCTCTGCTCGCATTCGCCCTTAGTTTTGATGAAGTAGTCGTGACGATTTTTACTGCACCACCGGGAATAGACACGCTCCCACTCTGGATATTGAAAGAGGTAGGAAGGCCTAACCAAGCAAGCGTTGTCAACGTTGTTGCCACAGTGGTAATTCTCTTATCGCTAATTCCCGTTTATGTATCACAGCGCCTTGCCCGTGCGCAAGAAGAAGAGCGTTAAAACATGAGGATGGGGATTTAAGTGACTAATTTTGTCAAGACTGCTGCGGAAGATTTGAAACTATTGGAGAAAATTCAAGATCGAGTTCTCTGGATATCTACCCGCATGATTGATTTCGCAAATCGCGAACGCGAAAACTCAGATGGATTAAAGGTAGGCGGGCATCAAGCTTCGAGCGCTTCTATGGTTTCGATAATGACCGCTCTTTATTTCAACTACCTTGACCGTGAAGATCGGGTGAGCGTTAAACCCCATGCAGCACCGGTA
>VGAG01000043.1 GCA_016870835.1 Actinomycetota bacterium
AATTGCAGAGCCACGATATTCGATGATGTAACCCTGTCCGCCACCAGTCGAAATTTGAGCGATTACAGCCAAAATTATGTCTTTCGATGTAACGCCTGGTTTTAATTCGCCCTCAACATTTACCGCCATCATCTTCGGCTTTGAAAGTGGAAGTGTTTGGGTAGCTAGAACATGCTCAACTTCGCTAGTTCCTATTCCAAAGGCGAGCGCGCCAAATGCGCCGTGAGTTGAGGTATGAGAATCTCCACAGACAATCGTCATCCCGGGTTGAGTTATCCCAAGTTGAGGACCAACGACGTGCACAATCCCCTGTTCGATATCGCCAAGTGAGTGGATGCGAACACCGAATTCAGCACAATTTTTTCGCAACGTCTCTACCTGCAGGCGTGAAACGGGATCTGCGATTGGCTTATCAATATCAAGGGTGGGAACGTTGTGATCTTCGGTTGCCAGAGTTAGTTCCGGGCGGCGAACTTTGCGCCCACTTAGCCGAAGGCCATCAAAAGCCTGTGGGCTAGTTACTTCATGGATTAAATGCAGGTCGATATAGATTAAATCAGGCTCACCCGTAGCGCTTCTAACTACATGGTCTTGCCAAACTTTTTCGGCGAGCGTCTTGCCCATACGACCTCCCATCCAGCCCAGTTTGCCTTCTCAATAGTTGAGATGGCATTATCAGATTGTGGACAAGAAGAATAGCGGAGTTGGCGTTTTAGATAAAGCCGTGCGAATCCTATCGGTGCTAGAGGCTGGCCCACATTCACTATCTGACCTTGTAAAAGCAACGAAAATCGCGCGCCCTACGGCCCATCGTTTAGCAGTCGCCCTTGAATTTCACAGGATGGTCGCCCGCGATTTAAATGGAAGATTTATTCTCGGTCCACGAAATGCCGAATTTGCAGCAGCCGCGGGCGAAGATCGATTACTACTCGCCGCTGGCCCAGCTCTCACCGCTCTTCGAGACGCAACCGGTGAAAGTGCACAACTCTATAGACGCCAAGGCGAACAACGAATCTGTGTAGCTGCTGCTGAGCGAATGTCAGGACTTCGCGATTCAGTACCAGTTGGCGCCGCTTTAACAATGAGCGCTGGTTCCGCGGCTCAAATACTTCTTGCTTGGGAGGATGCTGACAAATTACATAGAGCGCTAACAAGTGCGAGATTTAATGCCGCAGCGCTATCTGCCGTAAGAAGGCGTGGTTGGGCACAGAGCGTTGGCGAGCGAGAACCCGGAGTTGCATCAGTATCTGCGCCTGTGCGTGGACCGAATAATCGAGTTATTGCTGCCGTAAGTATTTCCGGTCCAATTGAAAGATTGGGAAGACAACCAGGAAGATTGCATGCAGCAGCAATAGTTGCAACAGCAGTTAAGTTAACGGAGTTTTTAGCAAAGAAGAGTTAGTTTATTAAGTAAACATGGCAGCCCCGAAGGGATTCGAACCCTCGTAGCTGGCTTGAGAAGCCAGAGTCCTAGGCCACTAGACGACGGGGCCATGTTTACCGCTATTAAATTCTTTTCACTTTCAATTTATCGCTGGGGTACCAGGACTCGAACCTAGACAAGCTGAACCAGAATCAGCTGGGCTGCCAATTACCCCATACCCCAAATTGACCCGCTCTCGCGAGCGCTCAAGGATACCCCGAAGAAATTGCCTTATCTAACTGCGCTCTCTAACCGTGCCATCGAACGCTCTTTTCCGAGTAATTCCATCGATTCAAAAAGTGGCGGTGAAATGTGACTTCCTGTCACAGCAATTCGAACTGGACCAAATGCATTTCTAGGTTTCAATCCAAGACCCTCGATAAGTGCTTTCCGTAGCGCTGATTCGATCTCTCCGTGGCTCCAAAGGGAAAGCCCGGAAAGCGCTTCTATCGCAGTTGAAATTACCTTCTTGGAATCAGCCTCATTGACCTTTGCGGCGCTCTCATCATCAAAGGTGACTTCATTTACAAATAAAAAGCGGAGCATCGGGACTACCTCTTTCATCCGGGCAATCCGCTCTTGAATAATGGGTAACGCCTTACGTACAACTTCAATCTCGCTTTCTTCACCCTTGACTACTTGTTCCTTTAGTAAGAACGGAAGAGCCCGGGTTAGAAATTCATCAATCGTTAGCGCGCGAATCTTGTCACCATTTATTGCTTCGAGTTTCTTCATATCAAATCGAGCCGGTGAACTATTGACGCGCTCAATCGTAAAGAGTTCTACCAACTCTTTCATTGTGATGTTCTCTTTATCGTCGCCAGGAGACCAGCCAAGAAGCGCTAGGTAATTACAAATTGCCTCCGGTAAGAAACCCTCTTCGCGATACCAAGCGATTGAAACTTCGCCATTTCGCTTGGAGAGTTTTGTGTTATCCGTCCCCATTACGAAGGGAAGATGAGCAAAAGCTGGAAGTTCATCGGTAGCTAGACCCATCGCTTGATAAACGCGAATCTGACGTGGCGTTGAGGAGAGCAAATCTTCACCTCTTAAGATGTGGGTAACTTTCATTAGAACATCATCAACCGCCACCGCAAGGGTATAAAGCGGCGATCCATCAGCGCGCATCAGCACAAAGTCCGGCACATACTTATGCTCAAATACAACCTCGCCCCGGATGAGATCCGTGAATCGAGTTTCGCCATCAGGCATCCGCATACGAATAACGGGCTTTCTACCTTCGGCTAAGAACTTAGAAACTTCTTCAGGAGTTAGTGAGCGACACTTACCGTCATAGCCCGGAGCTTGGTTTGAGGCGCGTTGCGCTTCACGACGAGCTTCTAACTCCTCGGTAGAGCAGTAACAGTTATAGGCATCGCCATTTTCTAGAAAAGTTTTAGCCCACTTGGTGTAAATATCCAATCGCTGGGATTGCAGGTAAGGACCAAATTCGCCGCCAACTTCAGGGCCTTCATCCCACTCAAGTCCGAGCCACTTTAAAGTCTCAATTGCCCGAGCGATGTACTCATCTGTTACCCGCTCTCGATCAGTATCTTCGATGCGAAAAATCAGCTTGCCCCCAGTGTGGCGGGCATAGGCCCAATCAAATAGCGCAGTACGAATGTTGCCGACATGTAAGTCTCCAGTTGGCGATGGCGCGAAACGAGTGCGGATTTCCCTAGCCACGTTTAGATACTCGATTCACTAATTCGCCTAGGCCTTCGATTGCGATCTTTACCGCTTCGCCCTCTTTCATTGGTCCGACTCCAGCGGGTGTACCGGTCAAAATTACATCACCAGGAAGTAAGGTCATTGCGTTTGTAATGAAATTGATAATCGTTGGGATATCGAAAACCATTTCATTTAACTTCGCATCCTGCTTAATCTCGCCGGCAACTTCAGCGGTCAATCTCTGTGTGCCAGGCTTAAAGTCAATATCTATCCAAGGCCCAAGCGGACAGAAAGTGTCAAAGCCTTTTCCTCGCGTCCATTGGCCATCGCTCTTCTGGATATCCCTAGCTGTTACATCGTTTGCAATTGTGTAGCCAAAAATGACATCCTGATAGCGCTCTTTAGGCACATCTTTACAGATTCGTGAGATCACAATTGCCAGCTCAGCCTCATGATCTACGCGCTCACTAACACTTGGCCATTGAATTACATCATTTGGTCCGATGACTGAAGTGTTCGGTTTTATAAAGATAACCGGCTCTTTGGGTACTTCTCCACCCATCTCTTTTGCGTGATCGACATAATTCTTTCCGACGCAGACAACCTTGCTCCTTGGAATTACCGGAGCGAGAATTCGAACCGAATCAAGTGGCAGCAACTCTTCCCGAGGATGAATTCCCGAATAGAGTGGATCGCCTGAGAGAACACGGAT
>VGAG01000044.1 GCA_016870835.1 Actinomycetota bacterium
TTATCAAGAGCGGCTTGTACTTTAGCTACCGAAATCTTTCCTTCGTTTGCGAGCTGAGCTAACACTCCCACAGTTATTGATTCGCCATCGATCTTAAAGTGGCGACGGAGCGCACCGCGAGTATCAGATAGACCAAAGCCATCTGTTCCAAGAGATGAAAATCCATTAGGAATCCAAGGCGCGATTTGATCTTGGACTGTGCGCATGTAATCACTTACGGCAAGGACGCTGCCATCAAAATCCTTCAACTTCTCACTTAAGTATGCGCTTTTCTTATCTTTTGGATTAAGAAGATTGTGGCGATCAACGGCAAGACCATCACGGCGAAGTTCATTCCATGAAGTCACGCTCCAAACATTTGCTTGAATTCCCCAATCCGAATCAAGGAGTTTCTGTGCTTTCAAGGCAGCATTTACCGCTATTCCAGAGGCAAGAATGTTGGCCCGGCGCTTGCGTTTGCCCTTCTTTGATGAAGGTGAATAGAGATATAGGCCTCGTAGCAAACCTTCGACATCTAGATTCTTTGGCGCTTCTGGTTGCAGGTATGGCTCGTTGTAAACAGTTAGATAGTAAAGAATATTTTCACTCGCCTCACCATACATGCGGCGAAGTCCATCTTTAACGATATGTCCAACTTCAAATGCGAATGCTGGGTCATACGCGACAACAGCTGGATTAGTTGAAGCTAAGAGATGTGAGTGGCCATCTTGATGTTGTAATCCCTCACCATTAAGTGTTGTCCGTCCAGCGGTCGCCCCCATTACAAATCCACGCGCCATCTGATCGGCAGCGGCCCAGAACGCATCGCCGGTGCGCTGGAAGCCAAACATCGAATAGAAGATGTAGACCGGAATCATCGGTTCATCGTGGGTTGAATAAGAAGTACCTACGGCAGTAAATGATGCAGTCGAACCGGCTTCATTGATTCCTTCATGCAAAATAACGCCGGACTTTGATTCCTTATATGAGAGAACTAACTCACGATCGACAGCGGTGTAGGTCTGGCCGTGAGGAGAATAAATCTTCATCGTTGGGAAGAGTGAATCCATTCCAAAGGTGCGCGCTTCATCAGGAATAATTGGCACTATTCGCGCGCCAATTCCCTCATCCTTGGCTAAGTCTTTAAGTAACCGAACAAAAGCCATAGTTGTTGCGACTTCTTGATTACCTGAGCCGCGCATTGCAACTTCAAAGTGCGAATCAGTCGGGGTTGGAAGTGGGCGTGAATGTTTTCTCCGCTTTGGAAGTGATCCACCGAGCTCTTGGCGCCGCTCAATCATGTACTTATGCTCGGGAGAATCTGGGCCAGGAGTGAAATAAGGTGGCAACTTCTCATCTAGCTTTTCATCTGGAATCTCAAGATAGAGACGATCGCGTAGCGCAATCAAGTCATCTTTCTTTAACTTCTTCATCTGGTGAGTTGCATTTCTGCCCTCAAAGTGCGAACCGAGAGTCCAGCCCTTGATGGTCTTCGCAAGAATGACTGTAGGGCGGCCTTTATGTTCAGTTGCTGAACGATAAGCCGCATAAAGCTTCTGATAATCATGGCCACCGCGCTTGAGATTCCAAATATCGTCATCGCTCCAATTTGCGACCATAGCCGCTGTGCGCGGATCTTTGCCAAAGAAATTGTCGCGGACGAATTTGCCGCTCTCTGCTTTGAAAGTTTGGAAATCACCATCTGGGGTGTTATTCATCAGATCAACGAGCGCACCTTCATTATCCATCGCAAATAGTGGATCCCACTCACGGCCCCAAATCACCTTAATTACATTCCAACCGGCTCCGGTAAAGAGAGCCTCAAGTTCTTGAACGATCTTTCCATTTCCACGGACTGGTCCATCAAGTCGCTGTAGGTTGCAATTTACGATGAAGGTTAAGTTATCTAAGTTCTCACGGGCCGCGAGAGTTAGCGCGCTTACTGATTCTGGTTCATCCATCTCACCATCGCCAAGAAAAGCCCAGACGCGTTGCTCAGAAGTATCTTTAATTCCACGATTTAGTAAATATCGATTAAAGCGTGCTTGATAAACTGCATTTATCGGACCAAGTCCCATAGAAACTGTAGGGAATTCCCAGAACTCGGGCATCAATCTTGGATGCGGATACGAAGAGAGTCCGCCACCAGGATGCGAAAGTTCCTGGCGGAAACCATCTAATTGGTGCTCGGTCAATCTTCCTTCAAGAAATGCGCGTGCATAAATTCCAGGTGATGCATGTCCTTGATAGAAAATTTGATCGCCGCCACCTGGATGATCTTTTCCACGGAAGAAATGATTGAAGCCCACTTCATAAAGTGATGCTGAGGATGCAAAGGTTGAAATATGTCCACCAACGCCAACTCCAGGGCGTTGAGCGCGATGCACCATAATCGCTGCATTCCATCGAATGTAAGCACGGATTCGACGCTCTAAGAATTCATCACCAGGAAATGCGGGTTCTGAACTCGGAGGAATCGTGTTCATGTAATCGGTAAGACGGAGATTTGGAAGGTCTAAACCTTTTTCGTGTGCCTCTTTAAGTAGCGAGAGCATTAGATAGCGGGCTCGCTGCGGACCTGCATGCTTAATTAGGGCATCGAAAGATTGGTGCCATTCGGCCGTTTCATCGGGATTGGAGTCGACCAGCTGAGAGAGGTGGAGGTCTTGAATTGAGTTCGGCTGATCTACGCTCACGCCCCTATCTTTCCGTCTAAGGGCGTTTGGCGCGAAATCAGAGGCTCGAATCTGCCCAAGAGTTGCATATCTGCTTCTCAGAGGGTGGACTTATCTCACTCGCAACTGCTCGCAAGAGCTAAGGAGATGAAAAGGAGAATCCATTGAGTACCCCTGCGGGGTCGGGCATTGCAGCCCGGATGGGAATTGAATCAGGATTTCTAGTTCTCCAGCGTGGCTTTAGCGATGATTGCGATAGCTCAATCAGTGAGGAAGTTTCAAAAGTTTCTGGAAACGCTCTCGTTGGTGAAAACTCCCAAGAAGTTGTAGATGCCGTCATTACATGGTGGCGCGAAGATGATGGTGACCTCGTTGATGAACTAGTTGACTGTCTCACTTATCTAACAGAAGGTGGTCAAGTTTGGTTACTTACACCGAAGGTTGGAAGAGATGGTCATGTTGAGCCAAGTGATATTCAAGACTCAGCACCAACAGCAGGGCTTAGTTTGACCTCCACATTTCAAGCATCGAAGGACTGGATCGCAACAAGACTTGTTGCCCGGAAGATAGGAAAGAAATGACGCTCCAAGTTGGCCAAGAAGCTCCAGACTTTGAACTTGTCGATCAGAATGGCGAGAAAGTAAAGCTCTCATCATTTCGTGGCAATAAGAATGTCGTAGTTGTTTTCTTTCCATTTGCTTTTACTGGAACATGTACCGGCGAACTTTGTGCGCTACGCGACGATCTCTCTGTCTTCCAAAACGATAAAGTCCAACTCCTTGCTATCTCATGTGATGCGATGTTCACTCAGAAAGTGTTTGCCGAAAAAGAAGGCTATAAGTTCCCGCTTCTCTCTGATTTCTGGCCACATGGTGCAACTGCAGAAAAATATGGAGTCTTCAATTCTGAGCGTGGACTTGCCCTTCGCGGAACCTTCATCATCGATAAGCAAGGAATTTTGCGCTGGAGCGTAGTAAATAGCCCAGCAGAGGCGAGAAATATCCTCGATTACAAAGCAGCTTTGGCTTCGTTATAGACTTCGCA
>VGAG01000045.1 GCA_016870835.1 Actinomycetota bacterium
GAGTTAACCGCAATCCTTTTTCGCGTAGCTCGTTCTCGCGCACTTTTTTCGCCTCTGCCACCCCGCAATTCTAGAGGCTAGGTAAGTTGTATGAATCTTCCCTAGTTTTGCGTGAACTAACCGCTGCCTTCGCCCGCGCAATCAAGAGATAGACCTCGCAGCCTAGGCAGAAATTAAAAGCCGCATTTAGAAGCGCTGCCGCTAAGGCAAACCCCACAATCACAAATCCGAGTGAATCCGCTCCGAAGAAATAACCGATTGTTGCGCTAAGTGCGAATAAAAAACCTACGAGTTGCGCAAATTGGGGTGGCCTTACATCCTCTGTCGGAACATCGCCGCTAAGTTTTGGTTTCACAACTCGCTTATAGATAAAACTATAGGGAGTTGCGCCAACAAATGCGCCTAGGGTGAAGACCGCTAATTGCCAATACAGCAACGGCGCAAATTCACTAATAAGAAATGCGGTTAGAACAAGTGTGGTGATAAGCGCGCCAAATCTTGGTCCGCGCGCATCAATTAACTTTACATCTTCTTTAGTCTTAAAACTTAAAACGCTTGCGATAGACATTCTTTTCTCCTTAAAGGTCGGTGGATTGGAATTAATAATTGCGACTTAAAGAAGACAGAGCTGAGAGGTAACGCGGCAGAAATCAATAACGCGGCGTTTGGTGAATAACCCCTGGCACATAGGTGGAAATCTAGCCGACTAAAGTTGAATCAGCGAGTTGCAAATAATTTGCAGCTATTTGAGCGCATCCAACGTAGCGAGAATCTCAGCCCGTTTAGGAGCTCCAATTGCGCGACCAATCTCAACGCCCTCGCGATCCAATACCAACGTTGTTGGTGTTGAGCGAATATCTAGTTTTCTAACTAAATCCAAATTCTTCTCAGCATCAATCTCAATATGTTTGACATCATCAAGATCGGCAGTGATATCCGAGAGCAGCGCTCGGGTTGCCCGGCATGGAGTGCAGAATGCCGATGAGAATTGAATAAATGTGGCGCGACTTCCAAATTCGCCACCAACTTCATTTTCCAGAAGCGGATTCTTGGTTGCGCGATTTTTCTTTGCTTTTACCT
Source organism: Actinomycetota bacterium (assembly GCA_016870835.1). Classification (GTDB taxonomy): domain Bacteria; phylum Actinomycetota; class Actinomycetes; order Nanopelagicales; family Nanopelagicaceae; genus MAG-120802. The sequence continues at coordinate 1,081 of VGAG01000045.1, forward strand.
TGCCCCGACTCGCTTGGTACCAAATGCCATACGTACTAGCGAGCGCGAAAATAAGGAGAATTGGAAGGTAATCAGACACGCGAGTATTCTTTCAGGCTTATGGCGCGCATTCTACTTTTGACGAACTCGCAAGGAGCGAGTGCTGAAGTACTTCCTGCACTCTCTTTGCTCCAGCATCAAGTTCGCATCTTGCCCGCTGTTGGCTCAGTTTTAGTTGATATTCCGGAAGTTGATTGCCTCTTTATAGATGCCCGCCGCGATCTTCCAGCTGCAAAATCGCTCACAAAATTGATTGCAACAACTGGAGCTGGCTGTCCAATTATCTTGATTGCTACTGAAGGTGGAATGTCTGCGATGAGCGCAGATTGGGGCTTTGATGATCTAATTCTTGATGGTGCTGGCCCAGCTGAAGTTGATGCCCGAATTAGAGTTGCAATTGGCAAGTTCGAGGCAGCGCGTATTGCAGCTGATCCCAGCTCTGGGGAGATCAAGAGTGGTGAAGTAGTTATCGATGAGAAGAGTTACACCGCAAAAATTAAAGGTCGCTCACTTGATTTAACTTTCAAAGAGTTTGAATTGTTGAAGTACCTTGCCCAACATCCCGGCCGAGTCTTTACCCGCGCCCAACTATTACAAGAGATTTGGGGCTATGACTATTTCGGCGGTACCCGCACGGTTGATGTTCATGTCCGCCGCCTCCGCTCAAAACTCGGCCCAGAATTCGAAGCAATCATCGGAACGGTCCGCAACGTTGGCTATCGCTTCAATACAAGTCGCGATGCTGCGCTCCAAGATGAACGCTCTTGATAACGCGCTACCAACATCTAAATCCAAAAACGCAATCACAAATCCTTGAGTTAATCGCATCTGCCACAGATCACGACGGTATTCCTGTCGTTGCTGAACACGTATTGCTCTATCTCCGTCATGGCGGCGATAAGGATGATTTTCATTTAGTCGCTGAAGAGAACGGTGAAGTTTTTGGTTATGCCCATCTTGATATGACCGATGAAATTGAAGGGCCAAGCGCCGAAGTTGTAATTGCACCCTCAGAGCGCGGTAAAGGAATTGGAAATCAATTAGTCGCCGAATTGAAAACTCTCGCCGGGCAGCGCTTGCGCCTTTGGTCCCATGGCGATCTTCCCGGAGCAAAGAGCCTCGCCCTCAAAAATGGCCTCGTCCACTCTCGGACCGTTATCCAGATGCGCCGCTCACTGACCGACCCAATCCCCGAAATTGACCCTGTAATCCCCATAAGAAGCTTTCTGCCGGGGCTAGATGAGCGCGCTTGGTTGGAGCTCAATAACGCTGCCTTTAAGGGCCATCCCGAGCAATCTAATTGGCTCCCGCGCGACCTTGAGATTCGAAGCCGGGAGAGTTGGTTTGATCCCAGCGGATTCTTGATTGCCGAAATTGAAGGCGAAATGGCTGGATTTTGTTGGACCAAGATTCACGGCGACCATTCTCATAAACACTCGGCTGGTGAAGCAGAACATGACCACGACCCAATCGGTGAGATTTACATAATGGGAGTGAATCCAAAGTTTCAAGGAAAGGGAATCGGGCGTGCAGTCACAATCGCAGGTTTAAAGCACCTTCGCTACGCCGGCATATTTAGCGCCATGCTCTATGTCGATGCGGATAATCAGAGCGCAATCAAGCTCTACCAATCACTTGGTTTTACCGAGTGGGGGCGCGATGTTTTATATCGCTATACGATGCCGCGATGATTACTCTTCCTAAGACCTCATTAAATGTTTATCCGCTCTGCCTAGGTGGTAATGTCTTTGGCTTTAGCGCAGATATTAAGAATTCAGAAGCAGTGCTCGATTATTACTTTGATAATGGCGGCAATTTTGTTGATACAGCGGATATGTATTCCCAGTGGGCTCCCGGACATGTTGGGGGTGAATCCGAAACAATTATTGGAAATTGGATGAAGCGCCGCGCAAATCGCAGCAAAATGATCATCGCCTCCAAGGTTGCAAAACTCGATTCTCGTCCTGGTTTAAAACCTGCGAACATAATCGCAGCTTGTGATGATTCGCTTCGTCGCCTTCAGACTGATTACATAGATCTCTACTACGCCCATCAAGATGATCCAGACACGCCAATCGAAGAAACGCTAAAGAC
>VGAG01000046.1 GCA_016870835.1 Actinomycetota bacterium
GCAAAGTATGCAAATGATGAGCTCTTTAGCCGCATTGATTCGATAACTATTTTGGATGGATCAAATTTAAGAGTTGAGGGTGCGAACTTCGCGCCATCTTTCTCGATTTGGACAACTATCGAAGAGTGCTTAAACCCACCTCTTGTTTGGGAAGATGGTCGCGGTTGGTTTACCACTCCTCCATTTAGCGAAATTGAAACCTTTGACTTCCCTGAAGGTATAGGCCCAGTTGAGTGCGTAAACGTCGAGCACGAAGAGGTTGTTTTAATCCCACAGAAGATTGATGCTAAGAAAGTTAACTTTAAGTATGGCCTCGGTGCAGAGTTCATTCAGATTCTAAAGACGATAAATATGCTCGGGATGGATCGGAAAGAGAATGTGGAGGTGCAAGGAGTATCTGTTGCGCCGCGCGATCTTCTCGCCGCTTCTCTTCCAGATCCGGCAACGCTTGGTTCACGCATGAAAGGAAAGACCTGTGCTGGTGCGCTAGTTCGCGGACTTGATAAGAAGGGTGAACCAAAGGCGGTTTACATATATAACGTTGTTGATAATGAGTGGTCGATGAAAGAGTATGGGGATCAAGCTGTTGTCTGGCAGACTGCAGTAAATCCTGTAATTGCTATGGAGTTAATTCATAACGGAACTTGGAGTCCACGTGGAGTAAATGGTCCTGAGTGGTTTGAACCAGCGCCATTCTTAAAACTCCTTGAAGAATATGGAACTTCCTGGCATATTCGAGAGGAATCAACACCAGGGATTGTGAAATAAGAAATGGCTAATCGCCCGATAGCGCTCGTGACCGGAGCTTCTGCGGGAATTGGAGCATCGTTTACCGAATACCTCGCCGAACTTGGACATGATTTAGTCATTACCGCTAGAGATCTTCCGCGACTTGAAGAGAGCGCCGAAAAGCTCCGTCAAAAGCATGGTGTGGAGGTTGAAGTTATTAAGGCTGATCTTGCGACAAATGAGGGTTTGAAATTGATTGAACTTCGACTTGAAAATAGAAGTAGACCAATCGAAGTACTTATAAATAACGCGGGTTTCGGGATCAATAAGAGCTTCATCATGAGTGATCGTCAGATCGAAAATGATCTTCTTGATGTCCTAGTAAGAGCTCCGCTGCGCTTGATGCATGCCGTACTTCCTTCAATGAAAGAGCGAGACAGCGGAACAATCATCAATGTCTCAAGTGTTGCGAGCTGGATAGCTGGCGGTACCTATAGCGCTGCCAAGTCTTACCTAACTATTTTGAGCGAATCTCTGCACACAGAACTTCGGGGAACAAATGTGAAAGTGCATGCCCTATGCCCCGGCTTTACAAGAACTGAGTTTCATCAGCGGGGGCGGATGAAGATGACCGGCCTTCCCGAGTTCTTATGGCTCGATTCCGATGATGTAGTGAGGGCAGCTTGGAAGAGCGCTTCAAAAGGTAAGGCGATTTCAATTCCTGGTTCCCAATACAAACTTCTTACTTTCCTAATGCGCTACCTTCCAAGGTCGATAGTTCGTAGAGTCGGAATGAATGCCCGCGCCCGCCAACGCCAAAAGGCCTAGTTCTCAGCAAATTCCTTAGATTCTGTAGAGATTCGTTGAGCAATTTCCGCCCCTACCCCCTTTAGTATTTGCTTTCAAGAAATCCATTACGCAGCATTCGGAGGAAATTGTGCGAGTCTCAGCGATAAGTCTTGGTAAGAGAGCGAGCGTAATTGCCGCTATGGCGCTACTTGCTACAACTACCTCTTTCATCCCTGCAGACGCTGCGAATCGAGCAGGTGCGGCCTGCACCAAGGCAGGCGCGAAAACCAAAATTGGTGGCGACCAATATGTATGCACTAAGAACCCACGAGTAAAGAATGCAAAAAATACCTGGGTCTGGGCTGGATGTTTAGATGCAGATAAGCTCTATACCGATTCAGTAAAGCGTCTAGAGACTCTTAGGACTGGCCTCGTCACTGCAAAAGCTAAATTAGATGAGTTAGTTGCTGAGATCCCCGCTGCTGAAGCAAAAGCTAAAGAGTATGACGGCAAGATTGCTTCTACTCAAATAAAACTTGACGCTGCAAAGGTGAAATACGCGGCAAGCTTGGCGAAAGGCGCTACTTACGCAAAAGCAACTGAACAATGGAACAACGCGATTAAAAGCTATGAGCGCGCGATTGCTGGTTTCAAACGTGCTGCAGATAATTGGAGAGAGAAGAGTTCTGATGTGACGGCGCAACAGAAGCGCCTTGAACTTCAGAGCCAGACCATCGCAGCCTCAGAGCTTGAGATTAAGTCAAACCTTCAAGGACGTAATCAGGCCTGTAAGCCTGGCTTGTAAGAATTTAGCCGACAGTAACTTTCGTCTTAGTTGCTTTAAACGCGACTGTACGCAAATCAGCCCGAGCAGGTCCCATTTGGACTGCACCGTCTAGCGCAAACTCGGCGCGATGTGCTGGGCAGACCCACTTACCGCCACTTAACCCAACCTTTGCACCCTCGTGTGTACAGGAGAGGTTTATTGCACGGAATCCACTAACCGCATTTGAAGTTCTCACCAACGCTAGCGATCTACCAGTTCCATCTTGGAATTGAACAACGCCACCAACTTTACGGAGTGCCGTATTCTTCGAAATAAGTACTTCGACCTTTCCATCCGCTAGCACTTTTACATTGCCAGCAGCAATAGCAGTATCAGGTAGTAATCCAAGCGTGAGTACAGCTAGTCCACAAAGTAATGATCGTCTTGATAGTGCGCTCTCGTTTTCCATTGTATTCCTCTCGTTACGCTCTAATGATGAGAATCTATACCTTGGC
>VGAG01000047.1 GCA_016870835.1 Actinomycetota bacterium
ATGCGTTGACGCCACTTCTAGTAGCGGTATCAATGGGTAGATGGGTCGGAAGATTTGGTGAAACGCCACTTCTTATTGCCGGCTCCTTTGCATTCATTCTTCTAGCAATCAGCCTATCGTTCACAAACAATATTTGGACAATAGCTGCGATGACTGCGATTGCTGGCGTTGCTCATCTAGCAAATGTGGCAGCAAGCCAATCTATGGTTGCAAGCAAAAGTCCAAATCATCTGCAAGACCATAACTTTGGATACTTCTCATTCTCTACCTCACTTGGACATACTGTGGGACCGATGCTTGGTGGTTTTATTGCGGGATCTGCTGGAGTTTTACCTAAGTCGTCCTCTTCAGCTTTTGTTTTCGCTGCAATTCTTGCTTTCCTATCACTCGTTCCTTTCTTAGCTATTAAAGAGATGAAGGAGCGCAGATCCAAGGAAGAGCGTGAGATTGCTGGCGCAATTAGGGCTCGTGATGTTGTAAAGCGGCCAGGGATAAAGCCTGCGATTTGGACTTCACTTTCAGTTGCATCAGTCAACGATGTCTTGGTAGTGATCCTGCCGTTAGTTGGAACAGAGAATGGGATCAGCCCCGTTGTAATCGGATTGATTCTCTCGCTCCGCTCAGCATCAGCGATGATCTCGCGCTTCTTACTCGGAAGGTTAACCACCCGCTTTGGTAGCGCGCGAGTCATGAATTACAGCATTCTTCTTGCTTCCATCTTCTTATTTCTAACTCTCTTCGCAACGACTGCTATCCCACTAGCGTTCTTGATGGCGATTGTTGGATTTCTACTCGGCGTTGGCCAACCGCTGACGATGTCAATCGTCTCTAAGAAGTCGCCAATTGAGGAGCGAGCAATGGCAATTTCAATTCGCTTGTTTGGAAATCGATTAGGACAATTTCTTGTTCCACTCGGCGCAGGTGCGGTCGCTGCTCCATTTGGTAGTAGCGCAATTTTTGTCGGCCTGGCATCGCTGATCGCATCAGCAGGGGTAATCTCAGTTGCAACTCTCGATGATGAAGTTGCTTAGTTTCGCGTGTAGTAACCCCACGCAAGCGTTGTCGCTATAGCGACCCAAATTTGGTACGGCAGCAAGGCAAGCCCAAGTGCAATTGAGGTACGAAAAGTTAAGAGAAGCATAGGAATAGTAAGCAGCACAGTTGCACCAAGTGAGAGCCCAGCAAATTGCAAATTATGTGGAACGTAGAAGTTGTAGGCCCAAGAAAGCGCAGCTGCAACAGAGAGCGCAAAGCAAGTAAGCCAAATTATTACTTCAATTCGCGTAAGTGAGTTTGAAACTCGAACTGCGGCTATGCCAAGAATTATGAAGTTATATGGCCAAATTAGACCAAAGACAAAGTCTGGTGGTTGCCACGGTGGGCGATTTAGTGATGAATACCAACCAGGAGAACTACTTGTCCAAATCCCAGAACCAAGTGCATAGATGACCACAAGAATGATTCCAATCGCAGCTGCGACGGTCTTAAACTCCATGGCGAGAGATTAGCCTTACCTAGTGCCTCGCAATCTCCTTAGCGCTGAGAAGATCTCAAAAGCTTTCGATGAGATGTTGTTAAACGAAGTTTCAATCGGTGTCGCAGAAGGTGAGCGAATCGGCATCGTTGGAAGAAATGGTGGCGGAAAGTCAACGCTTCTAAAGGTCCTCGCAGGAGTCGAAACCCCTGATTCAGGTGAGGTAACTAGGGCCAATTGGGCCCGCTTTGGCCTGCTAAATCAGAGCGATAGCGCCTATCAAGGTTCAGTAAGAGAGTTTGTCGTCGGTAGCAAAAAAACACATGAGTGGGCAAGTGATTCGGGAGTTCGTGAGATTTTCAATGGCTTATTTGGAGGCAACTCGAGTGAAGTTTTAGATCGTGCCTATAACTCACTTTCAGGAGGCGAGAAACGTCGAGTTGGATTGGCCAAATTGTTGATTGAACCGCTTGATCTAATACTTCTAGATGAGCCCACAAATCATCTTGATATTGAAGGAGTTGCATGGCTTGCGACACATCTTAGAAAGCGACGTGAACTTGCAGTATTAGTTGTAACGCACGATAGATGGTTTCTAGATGAGATTGCAGATGAGATTTGGGAAGTAGTTGGTGGCGAAGTGCTTCAATACGAAGGCGGCTACTCAGCTTATGTACTCTCTAAAGCCGAGCGGGCACGGCAACAATCTGCAGAAGATGCTCGCCGAAACAACTTAATCAGAAAAGAACTTGCCTGGCTCCGTCGCGGGGCGCCTGCAAGAACATCTAAACCTAAGTTTCGCGTAGATGCCGCAAATCAATTGATTGCAAAAGAGCCACTTCCAAGAGATAACGCTGAGCTCTTGAACTTCGCAACTAATCGCCTTGGGAATATGGTCCTTGAGATTCATCATGCACAGCTAACTATTGGCGAGAACACTTTGATTGAGAGACTTGATTGGAACATAGCGCCTTCGGATCGAATTGCGATTATCGGGTTTAATGGTTCAGGAAAGACAACTTTGATGCGGGCACTTGCAGGTGAATATCGCTTTGCGGCAGGAAAGATGCAGGTTGGGGTAACTGTAAAGCGCGCCTTTCTCTCGCAACACCTAGAGGAACTTG
>VGAG01000048.1 GCA_016870835.1 Actinomycetota bacterium
ATTTTCATGTTTATGTTTGGAACAAAGTTGATTCTTCCGCTATTTAATAAATTGACCCCACTTGAAGATGGCGAACTTAAATCAGATATCTCCAAATACTGCCAATCCCAGGGCTATGCGCTCGGAAACTTATTTGTTATGGATGGATCGAAGCGTTCCACTAAGGCCAATGCCTTCTTTAGCGGTATGGGCAAAAGCAAAACAATTGTTCTTTTCGATACCTTGATTGAGAAGTTAAGTAGAGAAGAGATTGTGGCAGTTCTTGCCCATGAGATTGGACATTACAAACGTAAACACACGCTTGCCATGTTTATCGCCTCAAACCTACAGAGCCTTGCGATTTTTGCACTGCTTGGCTGGGCGCTTCAATATGACGAACTTTCACGGGCGCTAGGTGCGCAAGAAGGGAAATTCCATCTATCGGCTCTTACCTTCTTCCTGCTTCTTACTCCGCTTCAACTTCTATTGGGGCTACTAAACAACTCACTATCAAGGCGCAATGAGTTTGATGCAGATGATTTTGCCGCGCTCACCTACAAGCGCGAGCCAATGAGGACGGCTCTTTCTAAGATTTCTACCGATAGTCTTGCAAATCTAACTCCGCATCCTCTCTATGTTGCTTTCAATTACACCCACCCACCTTTGGTGGAGAGGCTAAAGAACGTTGGCTAGATAAGGACTAAATAAAAAAAGGCCCACCATTACGGCGGGCCTTTTTTATTAACTTCTTAGATATCGAAATAGAGCTCGAACTCGGCTGGATGTGGACGTAGTCTGACGTAATCAATCTCTGACTTACGCTTCCATTCAATCCAAGTATCAATTAGGTCTTTAGCAAAGACACCACCACGAGTTAAGAATTCGTGATCTGCTTCTAGGCTATCGATGACCTTGTCGAGTGAACCAGGTACTTGAGGAATTGACTTGGCTTCTGCACCCTCGAGCTCGTAGAGATCCTTATCTACTGGCTTTGGTGGCTCGATCTTGTTGATGATTCCATCTAAGCCAGCCATCAAGATTGCCGAGAAGGCTAGGTATGGATTTGATGAAGGATCAGGGCAACGGAATTCAATTCGCTTTGCCTTTGGACTCGTGCCGGTGATTGGAATTCGAATACATGCAGAGCGATTACGCGCTGAGTAGACGAGATTTACTGGCGCTTCATAACCAGGCACTAACCGCTTGTAGGAATTCACCGTTGGATTTGTGAAGGCCAGTAGGGATGACGCATGTTTCAAGAGTCCACCGATATACCAGCGCGCGGTATCAGAGAGATTTGCATAACCATCGCCCCAGAAGAGTGGTTTTCCATCTTTCCAGAGTGATTGATGAACGTGCATTCCAGAACCGTTATCGCCAAAGAGCGGCTTAGGCATGAAGGTCACGGTCTTGCCGGCCTGCCATGCGGTATTGCGAACTACATACTTGAACTTCATCAAGTCATCGCCGGCGTGCAAGATGTCATTAAAGCGATAGTTAATTTCCATCTGACCAGCAGTACCAACTTCGTGGTGAGCGCGTTCAACTGAGAGGCCAACGTTTTCAAGGTTGATGACCATCTGGTCGCGTAGATCAGCAAATTGATCGGTCGGGGAGACGGGGAAATATCCGCCCTTGATACGGGTGCGATAGCCACGATTTGGAGTGCCATCCGCATCTTCCTTTATGCCGGTATTCCATGCGCCCTCATATGAATCTACTTCGTAATAACCGGTGTTCATGCCAGTTAGGTAGCGGACTCGATCGAAGACATAGAACTCAGCTTCTGGCGCAAAGTAAGCGGTATCTGCAATTCCAGTAGAGCGCATGTACTCAACGGCCTTTGCAACAACTTGGCGTGGATCGCGTGAATATGCGGAATTGTCATCGGGATTTACTACCGAGAAGTGAACTACAAGAGTCTTTTCCTTGCGGAATGGATCTACGAATGCAGTTTCGGGGGCGGGGAGAAGTTTCATATCTGATTCATGAATTGATTGGAAACCTCGGATTGAGGAACCGTCGAACATCAACCCATCTTTAAACACATCTTCAGTGAATTGACTTGCTGGAACATTGAAGTGATGTTGAATACCTGGTAGATCTATAAAGCGGACATCAACAAGTGCGATGCCCTCTTTCTTAATGAAGCTGATTAGTTCAGCTGAGGACTTAAACATTTTTCTCCTAGCGCCATTTCCAGACAGCGTCTTCGGGGCTGCTCCTCATTGAGCGGATGTGGCGAATCGTAGATGTAGGCAGTGAAAGAGCGGTATCTGGGGTGTTACAGATATGTTTCCAAACCGCCGGTCAGTACGGTAGGCCAATGGAGCTGGCCCGGGCATCACTTAGTCGCCGCCTCGCCGCCCTCTTTATTGACTGGATGATCGCAACCTTTACCACCGGACTCTTCTATCCGCTCTTTGCTAGTTCACTAGAACCGAGCCTTGTACGCGTTGGGGTATTCGTCCTCGAAGTAGGAATGCTGACCGCGCTAACCGGCGCATCTATTGGCAAGAGAGCGTTGGGTTTGAGAGTGCTTAGCTATCCAGATCA
>VGAG01000049.1 GCA_016870835.1 Actinomycetota bacterium
TTATCAGGAACACTCGCTGCCAGGCTCTCTATCTCAGGAGCGCTATTAATAATTCCTAATTGATCTCTCAACCATTGGACAGCCGAGCCGGTAACAGCGACTGAACCTTCAAGGGCATAACGCGCCTCAGCTTCGCCAAATTTGAAACAGACCGTTGTTAATAATCCATTTTTGGATCGGACGATTTCTTCTCCTGTATTTAAGAGAGCGAAGTTTCCTGTGCCATAAGTTGTTTTAGATTCGCCACGATCAAAGCAGGCTTGACCGACCATCGCAGCTTGTTGGTCGCCGAGAATTCCCGAGATTGGAACGGCAGCACCAAGGGGACCGTCAGCCAGAGTCTTTCCATAAATTTCAGAAGAGGAGGCGATTTTCGGCAGGATCGAGCGTGGAACTTCAAAAACCTTTAGCAGCTCCTCATCCCAATCGAGGCTTTCAAGATCCATCAGCAAGGTTCGACTCGCATTTGTCACATCAGTTACGTGTATTCCCCCAGTTAGTTTCCATACCAACCAAGAATCAACAGTGCCGATTAGCGCAGTTCCGGCTTTAACTCCTTGAGCGACTGCGGGAACATTTTTTATCAACCAATTCATCTTGCTACCGGAGAAATAAGGTGCGATTGCTAGACCTGTCTTATGAGTGATCTTTGCTTTAACTTCTGAGGTAAGACTTGAGAGAAACTCTTGAGTTCTCGTGTCCTGCCAGACAATCGCGTTTGATAGCGGCTGGCCACTCACCTTGTCCCAGACAACGGTGGTCTCGCGCTGGTTTGTGATTCCGATTGCGGCAAGTTCACTTCCCGTTATTCCAGCTGCCTTTAAGGCGCCTTGAATTACTTCCTTGGTTCTCTCCCAAATCTCAGCGGCATCATGTTCTACCCACCCAGCCTTAGGGAGAATTTGGCGATGCTCTAGTTGATGCTGACCAACAATCGATCCAGATTCATCAAAGACTATGAAGCGGGTAGAGGAAGTTCCTTGGTCAAGTGAGCCGATAAATCTCATAGCGCGTATCCTACGCATGTGAGAGTTTTATCCTCCGAGCTAAGTCCAAGCGTAAGAGTCGATGCAATCCACGCGCTACGGGAAGATGAGTTCGACATTCTTGTAATTGGTGGCGGAATTAATGGAGTCGGCATCGCACTCGATGGCGCATCCCGGGGACTAAAAGTTGCCCTTATTGAAATGTCAGATTTCGCTTCGGGGACATCTTCAAAATCTTCAAAGTTGATTCATGGTGGACTGCGCTACCTCGAACAGTACGACTTCAAGTTAGTGCGAGAAGCGCTTCAAGAACGCGAATTAATGGTCGCAACGCTTGCGCCACATTTAGTAAAGCCAGTTTCATTCTTATATCCGCTTCATGAGAAGTTCAAGGAGCGCACCTATGTTGGTGCGGGAATGGCGCTCTATGACGCGCTTCGCGGCTTTAAACGCGCTCTTCCTTGGCATAAACACATATCTCAGAAAGAGTTGAGTGAAGTTGCCCCATCGCTTCGTTTGGATCTAATCACCGGTGGCTACCAATATTTTGACGCACAAGTCGATGATGCGCGACACACGATGATGATCGCAAGGACTGCTTCCAAATATGGAGCAGTCATAACAACTCGAACAATTTGTAAGTCCCTAATTCGCGATGGACGTAAGGTCCAAGGCGCGGTAATCATCGATAGCGAGAGCGGCGAAGAGATTTCAGTAAAAGCTAAGTGCACCATTATGGCCGC